>CAZWDH010000558.1:0-1558 GCA_964632865.1 uncultured Nitrospiraceae bacterium | reverse complement strand
ATACACCTCAAACAGATCCCCGGTCTTCAGGTATTCCAGGAGCATTCCGCGCCGCTTCCCCAAGATCTTCCGAAATTTCAGACCTAGAAACTCTTCGCCTTCGCGCACCCTCACGTGTTCGACTTCTCCGGTTTCCGGGAGGTAGACCTCGACAAAGGCGTTGATAACGGGCGGATCCTTTTCCTCATCCACAAACCAGCCGCGCAACATGACGACGGGACGATTCTTTTCGACGGTAGCCCACTCTTCGTATCGCGCGACCCGGGAGTTGTTGGGCTCCACGATGCGAATCAGTTCGCAGATCAACAGGACGGCCAGGCCGTTCTGCTTCTCACGCGCCACCACTAGTACGTCTTCAAGATGGCGCACCGTATTGCGGAGCGCTTCCTTACCCTCGGGCGTGCCGCGGTACTTTTCGGTCGCCTGCTGCAAATGATCGCGCATGGCCTGAGCGAACGTGGGCGGAACCGGCGTCTGCCGCGTCAGCATCGGCACGAAATCGTACAGTGGCTGGAGCCCCTTCTCGATCTCGGCCGTTATCGCTTCTTCAGTGACCGCCGGGTCGCCAGCCGAAGGTGGCGGCGCGGGAAGTGAATTGTCCTCGCAGCCCGAAGCGACTACGAGCAATACCACTGCCATCCAGGCGAATTTATCCACTGCGAATCTGAACATCATTGCGTCAGCCTGCGCCGGCATCCGACGCACCGGGCCTACTTATACACGTCGAACGTGGTGTCGGTCTTCTTGTACTTCAGCCGGACGCCCTGATTGTTTCCGATAATGCGCTCCAACAGTAATCCGTGGAACTCCTCGCCCTCGCGGACCTGCTCGTGTTCGGTCTGACCCGTCGTTGGGAGATAGATATCGAGGAACACGTTCGTGACGCCCTCAATCTCCATGATGCCTTTCATGGCAACGACGGGCCGGCTCTTCTCGTCGACCGCCCGTTGGCGATACCGTTGGGTCCGGGTATTGCCCGGATCCAGGACGTCCACGGCTTCGCAGAGATTCAGCACCAAGTCCCACTGCTCATTCTGGTGGGCTTCCTTCAGTTTGTCGATAAAGTTATTCGTGATGCGGTTCTGGGCGCTGCTTCCGTTCAATTCCGTCTTGAGACTCGCGACCTCTTTTGACAAGGTCTCGCGGAGTTCCTTCCCGCTCGCGGGATCGGGGCTGACCAACGGATTGACCTTTTCCATCACCTGCCGCTCCAAGGCTTCCGCGGTGGGGGGCGGTGGGGGCGGAGGCGGGGGCGGGGGCGGAGGTTCCTTCTTGCACGCGCTAAGCGCCACCAAGACAAGAATTGCCAGAACGGCGAATCGTTTCATTTCATCTTCCTCTTTCTCGCTGAATACCCGAGCCTGCCGGACGTACGGCAGTGAATCCGTAGTATAGGGTGTGACATGGCCAAAGACAAATCAATTGACAGTATTCAGAACCTGCTCTCCACGATCAAACTTCGACGTGCGGCTAACTTGGCACCTTCCAAACGCTTGCCGATAGCGGCCATGCTGTGCGCGACACGCCTTTCTTGCTGATTCGGAGCTTTATGTACTAT
>CAZWDH010000557.1:0-1571 GCA_964632865.1 uncultured Nitrospiraceae bacterium | reverse complement strand
GGTGCGTCCCGGAGGCTGGTGGGGACCCATCGCCGCGCGTTGTCCCGGAGTTCATACCGAAGCGATCAAGAAGGCGTGGATCGGCTGGACGGCAGGTGTGGTCTGCATCTACGCGGGCCTCGTGGGCTTTGGATACGTGTGCATTGCCCGCTATCCGGAAGGGGTGGCGCTGCTGGCAATCGCTGGACTTACGGGTTGGCTGACGCTCGCACAGATCGCGGTGGACGATGGAGAACGCTGCGAAGATTGATGGCCCATTGCGCGTTTCACCGAATCACGGATTCCTACAAAGTCGTGAATGAAACGCTCTATCGTGGTTTTCACTAATGTGGCATCGTGGGTATGGAAGCGAACCAGCAATTTGCGGCCCGGCGATGAAGGAGGAAGCAGCCGTTCGCTGGAGCTTTCGGACAAACGGTGTGCCTATCTACATTTAGGTGTCTGGGTCTAATTCACAAGGAGATGAGGAATGTCAACAAAGAAGGGGTTTACGCTCATTGAGTTGCTGGTAGTCATTGCGATTATCGGCATCCTCGCGGCAATTCTATTGCCGGCACTCGCCAGGGCCCGGGAGGCGGCCCGCCGCGCCTCCTGCCAGAACAATCTGAAGCAGTGGGGACTCGTCCTGAAGATGTATATGTCGGAGAGTAAAGGGGAACAGGCTCCGGGTAAAAGCCGGCTCGTACCCGCGATGTATGCCTATGCGGCGGACATCGATTCGACCGTCTTGTATCCGGAGTATTGGACTGACCCAAAACTTGCGCGGTGTCCTTCCGATATGGGCGGCGATTACTATGGCAATTCATACGGAGTCGAGTACGATTTCGGGGCACAGATCGAGCGCATCGCCGCGAGCAACGCACCAACTGAAGAGAAGCGTGCGTGTCTGGACTCCAAGCTTTCTATGTCCATTTCGTACTTCTATTTTCCATACGCGCTGAACTCGTCGACGCAATTGACGTTGTACCTGTTCCAAATGTCGCTGCTACCTGCGGTCGGTCAGTTCAGTTGGGTAGTGGACTGGCCGGCCGGCAGCCTGACTGTCGCCGATGCCAGTTGTGGCACGGCGGACTACGGGCATTTCGAGAGTTCCGGCGGCGCGCTGATGGGACATGACGATCTGACGACGGGCCCGACGGATTGGAACGCCTTTGGAACGGACGACGATGGCTCGGCCATTCCCGGAACGCTAAGGCGTCTGCGCGAAGGTATCGAGCGGTTCTTCATCACGGATATCAACAACCCCGCGGGAAGCGCGGTTGCGCAAAGCACGCTGCCGGTTATGATGGACGCTTGGAGCATCGGCAGCCTGACGCACAGTCAAGCGTGGGGCGACGGCAACCCGAATTCAGGCACGGCGTATTTCAACCACGTCCCCGGAGGCGCCAACGTGCTCTATTTCGACGGGCACGTCGAGTTCCTGAAATGGGGCACGGGCTTCCCGATCGACAACGTCTCGAATCTACCGTCCAGCGCGATTGCCAGACTATCCGTCGGTACGGCGGTTCAGATGCCATTCCTTTATCTACAGATTTCGGCAGCCGGTGGTTGGGGCTGATATCGGACGTAGT
>CAZWDH010000556.1:0-1573 GCA_964632865.1 uncultured Nitrospiraceae bacterium | reverse complement strand
GAACTGAAACGTGGTTGTGGTACGCTCTAACCCGGATTTGTCCCGCGCATGCCATGTGAACGCGGCATGATTGAGGATTGTTCGGAAACCTGGACGTCGCCATTCATTACATAGCCAGTGTTGTGTGCGCGCGAAAGATCCGGGCCGGCCTCGGCGGTAATCGGTAGAGTATGCGCGCTATGGTCGCCGGCACGCTCGACCGCCATTCTGTCATAGTCACTACTTAATGACATTCGTCCAACGATGGTACCCAGGGAGGCGCCAACGACAATTGATGCAAACACGATTGCCCAGAGGACCATCGTTGTTGACGATCCTACGTCTTGCACGACAGCGATCACTCGTTCTCCTTCGTAAATGCGTATTGACCGGGTGGCCTCGCCGCTTTCAACTGGAGATAGGGAGAGCCGTGCTCGAGTGAGCAGGTGTGTATCCTCCTCGATGGACGTTTCCTTCATGCTTAACCTCATTTCACCGGTCTGAGTCAACGGCGACAGCGGCGTTTGCCCCCAAAACATTTGTACTTCACGCGGTCCTCCCCGGATTGCACAGTCACCCCGCGTTCACGATTAGCATCCGTCGTTACCACTTTCATTCCCCGGTCCGGCCGAGCAAAACCCGCACGTTACCGTCAAAGCCGGTGACGAAAATGGGCTGCCCCTGCGCAACCCGAAGGGAGGTGAATTGCGCAGGGGCTATGGGTTTACCGCGGCGCGATTGCGGGGTTGGCTAGGGATCGCGCCGGGGTATGGGGAAGCGAACGGGAGGGGCCGGAATACGGTACACCCTCTGAGATCGTCGTCCTTGGCGTCTTCAAGAGACCTTCGTCTTCAACTTTCATGCGCTGCGAAGCTCCGGGCCGAAATCCTGTCCCGACGTGGGTCCGCGTACTCACACGAGGTCCTTCAACTCAGCCTCATGTGCCTCGCGGAACGTATCCCAAGTAGACAAGTAATACGAAGACTACGAGTGCAAACGTCAAACCGCCGCCGGGAACATAGTCCCATTGACGGCCAAAGCCCAACGACGGAACGATACCGATAATCAGTAGCGCCAGAAAGAGGATTAATAACAGTCCCATGGTTAGCTCCCATTCTTGCGTCTAACTTCCGGCCAAGGTCGCCCACACCATCGCGAACAAGCCAAGCACTCGTAATCACTATCTACAGCGCCAAGTTCATTACGATTACATTGCCAGCCCTGCACCAAAATCGGGCAAAGGTCAAGTAAAGTTTTAGTAAAGCTGCTGGGGGCGCGAAATCTAAGAATTCCTCCGAAAAAGTGTATGTCTCTTGCTTGATCACCAGCGTGTCTGTGCGACTGCTGTGGCGTCGACCGGGATCCCCACCGCCGCCAATACCTGGCCCTGGGATCTCGGTCCCGGCGTTGGCAATGGGTCGCAGCGTTTGTGGCGGGAGTAGCTCTTCGGCATGGCAAACCGCTTTCCAGTTCTTTGCCAAGTCTTTGCCGGAAGTTCGCCGGGACTTCATGTCGGGCAGGTACCCTTATCACATGGAGACAAATACCAATAGAGCAACGAATGGGCGAGCGGAACTGGAGCGCCCGGCCGACG
>CAZWDH010000555.1:0-1620 GCA_964632865.1 uncultured Nitrospiraceae bacterium | reverse complement strand
GACTTGACGCTGTCGGGCTACCTGCCCAACGCCGCAGCCGTACCTGCCTCGGCCCCCGTGGCTTCGGGCCAGAAGATCGTCGGCGGCATGGCGCTGGTTCCCATGGATCGGGAACAGCAGAACGAGCGCAACGTGGCGGGCATCTACGCGACCGCACGCGAGAAGGGGAAGGACGCCACGCACGAGGCCGCGCTTTGGGGGATGGCGCGGTCGCCGCTCCGAATCGCTACAGACCAGGGGGTCTGGGATGTCACGCTGCGGCGGCGGTCGTGGCCACTGCCGTTCCTGGTGGTTCTGGACAAGTTCACGCGCGAACTGCATCCCGGCACGACGCGGCCCGCGTCGTTCAGCAGTGACGTAACCGTCATCGATTCAGACGCGACACAGAAGATCCATATCTCCATGAACAAACCACTTCGGTATAAGGGCTACACGCTGTTTCAAGCGTCGTGGGGCCCGCAGAATGCTGGACCCAACGACCGTCTGTTTTCGTCCTTCGCGGTCGTTCAGAATCCGGCGGATCAATGGCCGTTGTACGGGTGCATTATCATCACGGCCGGCTTGTTGATCCATTTTTGCAACCGGCTCGTACTGTATCTTCGACGAGAAGCGAGGGCTGCGTAATGCGACGACTTCAAGCACTATCATTCGGAATTCTGTTCTGCGCGGCAGCCGTTCCCGGATGGTGCCAAGCGGAGGATGCCTCACCGGAAGCAACAATCGCACCGTGGTCCAGCGAGGTCATCGATGCCTTCGCCGTAATTCCGATACAGGATGGAGGACGGATCAAGCCGCTCGATACCTTCGCCGGTTTCCAACTTCTCGGCATAAATGGGAAGCGTACGATCAAAACGCCCGAGAACCAATCGTTGACGCCCATGGAATGGTTGTTGGATTGCCTCTTCTTTCCCGAGCGCGCAAAAACCTACAAGAATTTCCTCATTGAGAACGCCGATGTATTGTCCATGATCGGCGTCACCACGGAGGAAGAGCGCGCCCGCTATTCGTACAACGACCTGGCATCCGTGCGGATGGCGCTCTTCTCGCAGGCCAGCCAGTTCTCGCAAGTAGCGGACGCAACGCGCACGCCCGCCCAGACGCAACTCATCAACCTCGCCCACAACGTGCACCAATTCGAGAATTTGCTGGCGTACCTGGACTTCGCGCGCGCGACGATTCCCGTCGGACAGAGCGCCGCGTTACAGCGAGTGTACGGCGATGTCGAGTCGGTCCGGCTCAGCACGATTCTCGAGAATTCCTCGGCGCTTCAGGACGAGTACATCGCCCTGAGCGCCGGCGGTGACGACGCGAAGGAGGAACTGAACGCGATTCAGCAGTTGGTCAACCGGATGAATACCGCGGTCACCGGCGCCCGCGCGATGACGATCATCCCACCTCCAGCAGACAGCGGTCTTAAGGAGTGGTACAGCCCCGCCTCGCTGGCTGAGGCTGTGTTTACTACTGAGTTTGACTGGACCGGCCAGATCGCCGCGATCCGCGCATGGGAGGCGCTTGCCGCAGCGTTGAACGATCGGGCCGCGTTCCACGGGGGCGCACAGATGCTGAACGGCGCCGTGATTGACTTGGCGAAAGCGCGCGGTGAGTTCAACAAAGTGCCGC
>CAZWDH010000554.1:0-1627 GCA_964632865.1 uncultured Nitrospiraceae bacterium | reverse complement strand
AGCTGGTCAAGGCCGCGGAGAAACATGGACGGATCGTTCAGCACGGGACTCAGGGCAGATCGTCAGGCCGCTGGCTACGCGACATTAGGCTGATGCAGGAAGGGTGCATCGGCGAACTCCACACGGGCCGCGCGCTCGGCTACAAGAATGGCAATCGCGGATCCCTCGGGTTTGCAGACGATACGACGCCCCCGCCAAATCTGGATTGGGATCTCTGGCAGGGCCCCGCCGAAGAGCGGCCTTACAATCCCCTCTACCACCCCTACAACTGGCATTGGTTCTGGCACTACGGCAACGGCGAGATTGGCAACCAGGGCGTGCATCAAATGGACATCGGCGTCTGGGGTATAAACAAAGGCCTTCCCGTGAAGGTCTACAGCATGGGTGGCCGCTATACGTACGAGGACCAGGGCGAAACCCCCAACACCAATACCGCGTGCTTCACCTATGCCGACGGCACCGAGCTCATTTTCGACGTACGCAACCGCTTCACCAACAGCGAAGGCGGCGTGGTGGTCAATGGCGAGTTCAAGGAGGGCGTTCGCGTCGGAAACCTCTTCTACGGGTCCGAAGGCTATTACGTGGAAGGCGTCGGCTTCTTCGACAAGGACGACAAACCCATGACGGTCAATGCGGAGACACCCGCGTCGGACGGCCCCTTCGGCAACTTCATCAAGGCCGTGAAAAGCCGCAATCCCGAAGATAATTTTGCCGACGCCGATAAAGGCCACCTCTCCTGCGTGCACTGCCATCTCGCGAACATCTCGTACCGCCTGGGCCGCTCGCTCGAATTCGATCCCGCGACCGAAACCTTTGTCAAAGACGACGAGGCCAATGCAC
This sequence comes from uncultured Nitrospiraceae bacterium, assembly GCA_964632865.1. GTDB lineage: Bacteria > Hydrogenedentota > Hydrogenedentia > Hydrogenedentales > SLHB01 > JAHDWY01. Next base: position 787 of record CAZWDH010000554.1, on the reverse strand, counting down.
TGCTCAAGCGCACCTACCGCGAAGGATTCGAGGTACCCGAATTGGCGTAACATCGGCAAACGTCTCTAGAGGAATCAAAGCGGCCGGGCAACGGTTTGGCCGCTTCTTTTGTTCGCAGACTTCGCTCCGGTCGTCAGCATATTGGCTACTGGACAACGGCCAGCCGCTTGGCGAAGCACGATTCTGGGGGCAGGGAGCAATGGACTACGAGACAGAAGAGGACGCCGAACGCGAAGAACGTCATTTGGCCGAACACAACGCCCCAGTGTCTCGTGAAGCTTCCCCCGAATAGATATGCTTCAGATGGGTCGTCGGGGTTGTATCGCACGGTCACCTTTTTGTGCCCAGTGAGGGCCAGGTACAAACTGCGCACCGCCTCTCCGCCTTCGTGAACGGCAGGATGAATGCCGCTGGCGTGGTAAGTTGTGCCGTCGACGGTATACGCGTACTCGATGTCCAATCGAAACGTCGTGGTTCCTTCGTCCGTCCACCCCTCCAAATCGCAGGTGTCAATCGTAGCGGCAGCCGTCGGCCACATCGCCACGTTGTAACCGTGGATGATGGCGCTCACCTCCGTGAGACTCGTGTAGAGTCCGAATCCGGCGAAGGACAAACCGATTCCGATGGTCAGCACACGAATCAATAGCACCCCTTGTTTTGACCGGCGGGCGCGGTGGGTTTCCATAACGGGTCTACTCCAGTATCGTCACAGCGGACACGTAATCAGCCGTTCCAGCAGTCAGAAAGTGGAAGACCAGCATGAAGAGAAAGGCTGCGATCGCAAATA
>CAZWDH010000553.1:0-1665 GCA_964632865.1 uncultured Nitrospiraceae bacterium | reverse complement strand
TCGCCCATGTACACGAGCGGCGCGGTGGGCGCGTAGTTCTCGTCGTCAAACCGTTTCTCGCAGCGGAAAAGAATATCGACGGCTTGCTCGTGAAACTCGCGCTTGCCCGTGGCGCGGGCGTACTCCGTAAAACCTTCCGCCACGAATAGGTCGTCGTACACCTGGCCCCCGGTGGGATACCGTTTGCCCGCGATGAGCACCCCCTGGTCCTCCATGGCTTCGCCTTCACGGGTCATCGAACTGGGCCACGGCGCGTTGTTAGCCGGTTTCGCGCGCAGCATGAAGTCCACCGATTTCCGCGCGACTTCGAGGTACCGGTCCTCCGGCGCGAGCGTGCGGTACAGGTGGGAATACACCCAGATGCCCCGTCCCTCGAACCACGTCCGCTTCTCCGTGGAGACCGTCTTGCCCGACCGGTCCGCCGTCGTCATGAACCCGCCCAACTCGTGATCGATGACATGCGCATCCATGAACGGCAGGAAATCATCGAACAAGTCATAGCGATACCGCGCGATGAGATCGTCGAGCGTGCGCCCCGAGATCAGGCCGTCGCCATCCAGCACGCTGTCCGGCCCGGATGCCTCTGCGGCCGGGGCGGCGACGGCGTGCGCAGCAGATTCGGTGATAATGGCCGGAGCGAGTGCGGCACCTGCTAATCCACTTAATCGAATGAACTCGCGACGTTTCATAATGATTTCCTTTCTAACGGGCTAATTGACTCCGCTATCCTGCCATTTCTCGCAACCGCGCTTCATCCAGGTCGAGGCCGAGGCCGGGGGTTTCGGGGACCTTGAGGCGGCCGTCTTTGAATTCGAGGGGGTTGGTGAAGAGGGTGTGGAGGTCGCTGTGCAATGCTCCTTCGGCGAGTTCCTGGGCCATGTCGTTGGTGACGAAGACGGCGGTGTAGTGAAGATTGGCGGCCTGGCCGATGGTGGGCTGGGTCTGGTGGGGACAGAGCAGCTTGTGATGGGCCGAGGCGAGGGCGGCGATCTTGACGCCCTCGGAGATACCGGCACATTTCACGAGGTCGGGCTGAACGATGTCGGGGTTCGCCTGTTCGATGAGGTCGCGGAACTGCCAACGTGTGTATTCGTGTTCGCCGGCGGCGACGGGGATATCGAGGGCTTCAACGACCTGCGCGTAACCCGCGTAGTCGGTCTGGGCGACGGGTTCTTCGTAATGGATCACGTTGTAGCGCTGAATCTCTTTGCCGACGCGGATGGCGGTGTGCGCGGAGTATCCGTTGTTCACGTCGTAGCCGAGATCGATGTCGTCGCCGATGGCGCTGCGCACGGCGGCCAGGGTTTCCAGGTCCTTCTTTACGTTCGCGTCGGGCGGGATGGGACCGTAATCCATGCGGATCTTCAGGGCGGTGAAGCCTTCGGCGACGGCCTTCTCCGCGCGTTCGGCCATCTTCTGGGGCGTGGATTGCGCGCCGCCGCCGATGCTGGCGTAGACGCGGACCCAGTCGCGGCGCTTGCCGCCGAGCAGTTGGCTGATGGGTAGGCCGGTGACCTTGCCGAGGATGTCCCACAGGGCGATGTCGATCCCGGCGAGGGCTTCGGGTTGCAGACCCATGACGCCTTGCTTGTAGGTGCGGTAGAAGACGCGTTCCCAGCAACGTTCGATGTCGAGGGGGTTCATGCCGATGAGCAGCGCGGCGAA
>CAZWDH010000552.1:0-1671 GCA_964632865.1 uncultured Nitrospiraceae bacterium | reverse complement strand
GTTGTCGAGGGCCGAAGGCAGGACGGGGCAGGGACCGCCCGCGCGCGTAGAAGGAGGAGAACATGACTGGGAAACTGAGGAAAGTAATGGAGATGGCTCTTCGCACCGGGGCAAGGCTCCTTGCAGGTGCTATGCTTTGTGTCGCCGGTCTGCGGTCTCAACCTCAACCAGTGTTACTAGAAATCACGGTTCAGAATCAGGTTTGGTACTTCGACACTGGAGAACTGTCTAAGTTCGCTACCGTTTCGGACATGGTGATGGTTCCCAGATTCCCCCCGTTCCAGCCTTGTGCCGGAATGGCTGACATCATTTCCGTGAACGGCACGCCTGTCAACGGTGCACTATTGATGTATGGTGCCCAGCTCTCGCCCAGCCCGAACCCTACCCCGGGCAGGAACAGTGTCAGCGACATACAGCGCGCAGCCCTTTGGTCAGTCTACTTGGAGATTCTCGCGGTCGACGGCAGACAAGTCGGATCCCTCATGGCCTCCGGAATGCACGGCGGGTCGGCGCCCCCGGGTTCTCCTAAAGTCCCTGCGGTCGCCAATTGGGCAATTACAGGGGGTACCGGTGCCTTCCTCGGAGCCGCTGGACAGATGATTGTGAGTGGCAATGTTGCCAACCAGACAGTCCGCTTTGTGTCGATGGAAAGCGACCCGTCCACTCGTCGCTCAAGCGGCATGGGTGCTTTGAAATACATTGTCCAGTTGATCCCGGCAGCGCGACCCGAAGTGGTACGCAATGCGGCTGGGCCAGCCGTATTTCACGCTGACTTTACCACTGTAACCGCAAATGCCCCTGTCACTCCTGGAGAAATTCTCATTGCGAGAGCCGTGGGCTTGGGCCCCGTGCGCGAGCCTTTGGAACCCGGGCAGGCCTTCCCGGAAGACCCGTTGGCGATTGTCAACTCTCCCGTAGAAGTGACGCTAGCCGGTATCTCGACAGAAGTGATCAGTCAGGTCGGGTGGCCGGGTACGCTCGACCAGTACCGGGTAGATTTCCGCGTCCCACGCGGGCTCGGCGCTGGCACGGTCCCGCTACGCTTGAGCGCTGCCTGGATTCCGGGATCCGAGTTACAGCTTATGGTTCGATGACCCTTGCTGCGGTCTATGGGGGCGCCCCGTCTGCAAGTCGTGCAAAGCCCGCGACGCGAGCCCGAGGGACGTCCCGGGGCGGATCGGCAAACCGGAAGTGATCCACCCGACCGTTTAGTATCAATCGCCAAGTCTAAATCCACCGCCTTTTTGGGCGGTCAGCTTCCAGCGGTTTCTCCTGTGGGAAGAAGGATGGCCGGGTATCGGGGTAGCGCACGCGGTCTGCGCCTGAAGTCCCACATCTTTGGCGACGACCTACGGTGCAAGCTCTGCGTCGGCGGTTTGCATAACGGATGCGTAATCGGCTGCGAGCGCCGAAGCTTCAGCCGCAACAGCGTCTTTCAGGGGCGAAAATTCCACTGGCTTTGAGCCGGTGGTGGGTCAATTGGCATGTGACACCTGTGCTCAGCTCGGAATGTGCACGATCCAAGGATGGGAAGCTTCACTTCGAAGGTTCAATAGTGGAACGACCACCGAAGTGTTAGCACCAGGGTAAGAACGCGGCCATTGTTGCCGTTCTCAGCAAGGCCAGCGTGCTCGGAGTTTCGCATGTAGACAACATCGACGGAGCACGCCG
>CAZWDH010000551.1:0-1688 GCA_964632865.1 uncultured Nitrospiraceae bacterium | reverse complement strand
CCATGAGTTCTGACGTCAAATACCGTTTGCTGGTGGCCCTGTGCATCGTGGCGGCCGCCTTCATCGCCTACGCAAACTCTTTCCACAACGGTTTTGTCTGGGATGACGCATCGTCGGTGTTGCTCCACGAGGATGTGAAGAATGCCCGCGTCGTCGATCTGTTCACCAAAGACCAGCACGCCTATGGCCGGGGCCAGGGCAATTTCTACCGGCCGCTGGTATCTTTGTCCTTTGCCATCGACAACGCCTTGACGACGTGGGGGCAGGAGCCTCCGCTCAACAATTTCGGCGTACCGGATATCGGCACCTTTTACTTCCACGTCACCAACATCGCATGGCACGCGCTCGCGGGCGTGTTCTTGTTTCTGATTCTCGCACGGCTGGGCGCGCCACGATTGGTTCAGGTGTGCGTACCGCTACTCTACGTGATCCATCCGCTGCACACGGAGGCGGTCACGTACATCAGCGGGCGCGCCGATCCCATGGCCGCCGCTTTTGGATTTGCCGGTTTGTTATTCGCGGTGCGTTCCACGGAGGGCGCGCGCAATCTGCTGAATGCCGCTGCGGGAACGCTGTGTTTTGCGCTGGCGCTGCTCTGCAAGGAATCGGCGCTCATTTTCCCGTTCCTCGCCTTGGTCATCCTTCTTGCAGTTCGCAAAGGAACCAGCGCCGAGAGCTCCGACGAACCGCGCCGCTCGCCAATCCCCGTGCTGGCTGGGGCCGGACTGGTACTTGTCGTGTATGGCGTGTTGCGGGCAACGGTCCTTCACTTCGGTTCGGACTCCACAACCGGCGACCGCGGGTTTGGCACAAGGCTCGTGGAGACGCTTCAGGCTTTCGCGCTCTACGTGAAACTTATCTTCGTTCCAACGAATCTCCACATGGAACGAACCCTGAACGGTGTAGGCACCGCGACCGCAATCCTGGGCGTCCTTTTGTTAGTCGTCTGTCTTGGAGCGGGGTTCTGGGCATACCGGACTGGCAAGCCGCGACTGGCCATAGCGGTATGCTGGTTTCTGCTTACCTGGATTCCCATCTCGGGAATCTTCCCCCTCAATGCGCCCATGGCGGAGCACTGGATGTACGTGCCGCTCGCCGGTTTCCTGTGGGCGTTCTTCGAAGTCCTCGCTCTGGGGCTTCATGGCCGCGGACCTCGTACGGTCCTGGTGGCGGCGACCTACGCCGCCGCGCTTTGTCTCGTTGCCCTGACGGCATCCCGGAACCTGGACTGGCGCAGTGACGAAACGCTGTACCGGGCCACGCTGGAGATGAACCCCGCGTCCATCCGCGTCACCTACAATCTCGCCGTGACCTACGAGGACCTGCTCGAGAACCTCCCCGGAGCGCGGCGAAGCTACGAAAGAGTCATCGCGCTGTACAAGGAGAAAAAGGAAGCCGAAGGCGGGGCCGGCCCCGAACGGTTCTGGGACGACGAGTTGGAGGCTCACCTGTCCCTGGGACGCATATTCATGGAGCAGCAGCAATTCGATCGGGCCGCCCAACATTTCGCCAGGTTGTTGCAGGTTGGCCCAACCGAGTCTACGCGTCCGCTCCTTCACACCGCTGCCATGGGGATGGTGCAGAGCGCGCTCGCCATGGGCCGCACGGCAGAAGCAAAACAGATCGTCGAACAATTGCGGGACAAATTCCCCGAGATTTCGAACCAACTGAACTCGCTGGTGCAAGGG
>CAZWDH010000550.1:0-1709 GCA_964632865.1 uncultured Nitrospiraceae bacterium | reverse complement strand
TCGGGCAAAGGCTTGTATTCGCTTAGGCGACATAATCACCATGAAATGACCGCCGCCCATGTGCCCCACGAAAATCTCTTCATCTTTCAGCTCTTCGGTGCACCGGGCGAGAGCCCGCCCCAAATGCCGCACCGCCTTGGTCCGGGCTTCCGCGCCGTATTTCCGGCCAAACTCCCGCACGTACAGCAACTCGCAATGCGCCAGCGCAAATCCCTTGCGCAAGCTGATCTGCCGTTGGATCTCCCGCTTCGTGGCATCGGCGGACGGTAGCGACGTAAGTTCGTCCACACCCGTGCCACCCGACCCGATCCGCAACAAGGCCTCGATCCGTTGCACCACGTTCCCCGCGTCGAACGGCTTCGCGACGTAGTCGTCCGCGCCTTGCGCCAGTCCGTGGAACACCTCTTCTTCGTTGTTCATCGCGGAAAGGAACAGAATCGGAAGCGTGTACAGCTCCGGATCTCGCCGAATCTGACGGCAAATCTCGAAACCGGAGGTGTGCGGGAGCATGACGTCCAACACCAGCAAGTCATGCTTCTTCTTCTGAATGGTCTCCAGGACATTCTGACCGGAGCGTTGGACGGTACACTCGTGGCCGCTCTTGGCCAGGTGATCCCGAACCAACTGGCTGGACCGTTCGTCGTCGTCTACGATCAGGATCGTCGCCACCCGCTGCACCTCTCTCCGGTGGGAAGGTTCCGGCTGGTTTCATGGTGGGCGAGGAGGGACTCGAACCCTCAAGCCCGTTGGGGCAGCGGATTTTAAGTCCGCCGTGTATGCCATTCCACCACTCGCCCAAAAGCGCGAACCAACAACACCATGGCCGCACGTGATTTGGGCAATCCGACCGATTCACCCGCCCCACGCGGTGGTAGTCAAAAGTTTTGTATGGAGGCGGCACCCGGACTCGAACCGGGGAATGGAGGCTTTGCAGGCCTCTGCCTTACCAACTTGGCTATGCCGCCTTAGACTGGAATTCTATCGAACGCAGGCGAAGCGTGTCAAGGAATGAACCCGGTTTAATCCGCGCAAGTCAATGAGATAAAGGGATATTCGATATGCCGCCCCGGCCGGGATGAAAGATATTGTCTCGAAAAACCAGCCCTTCTGGACTGGGGTCAGGCGTGATGAAGACGGCGAACTCATAACGCGGTGCGACCGTAACCGGCTGTCCGTCCTCCAACACCTGATCGCGGCCGGTGTCGTAGACGATGTTCCCCTGGATCAACACGTCCGTCATGATCGGATTCTCCGGCAGTTGCCCCGATTCGAGGCTGATGACGCCGCCGCGCGAGCCTTCCCAGTTGAAGTACTCATAGCCAAATCCGAAATCCGAAAAGATGTTGTTCGCGATGATGTTCCCGCGCGTAAAATTGGCGCCCCGCGCGGGCTCGGACTCCGTGGCCGCCTCCGCGGGATGCGACGCGGTCCCGGGCATCATGATGAGCCCCCAAAGATCCATGTGGGATACGTTGTTCCCCATGATGATGACGTTACGCGAACCGTGCATGCATTTGATTCCGACAAATGCGTGGTCGATCACATTGTTGGCGCACGTCACCGAATCGGCGTGGATGTCGATCCCCTGTGCCGCGTTCTCGATGAGGTTTCCTTCCACCAACACATGCGACGTCTTCTCCGGCGAGGTCACGACAATGGCGGAGCCCTGGTGCCAGTTGTTCGCATAGTCCCCTTTGGGCGCGAGCCTG
>CAZWDH010000549.1:0-1721 GCA_964632865.1 uncultured Nitrospiraceae bacterium | reverse complement strand
CTCCCGGCGTTCGCGACGTCCTCGCGGACGCCGGTATCGTGGCCGTTGCCGCGATGCTGCGCCGGTTCGACCCGGCCGCCGGGCATTTCATCCACCGCGCTCTTGCCGTTGCCGCTATTTCTGTTCATGCGTACCCCTCAGTCGTCTGGACGCGAAATCCGTGCTGCGCCGGCGATGGTACCGTGCCGGCAATCGGGGTCAACGCGCCTCGCTGCGAATGGTCCGGGCCGTGTCCCGCATCGAGCGCCGACAAGCGCATCCACATGGCCGGATTGAAATTCTTCTGCTGCGGCTTTCGGTAATTCTTGATGACAAACTTGATGATACGAACCTTCGAATCCCGCGTCAGGCGCACACGCCCCTGATCGGTCACGTACAACTCGATGAACTTCTCGTCCTGCTTGCGCACCCGAAACCGTTTCCGGATCTGCGCGAGACCGCCCTGCGAAGTCGCGGAAAGCGTATGCGTTCCGGTAGGCAACGTTATTTGAAACTGGCCGTCGTCGCTGTTGCGGCCCATCGTGAACGAGCGATTGATCACCGGTTTGTCGTCGATGCTGATCTGCATGTCGACCGGCGCTTTCGCGCGGGCGTCCTCGTCGACGAAGACCTTGAGGAACACGGTGCCGCGGTCTGCCGCGCTCTTGCCCGACGCCGAAATGAGCGGCAGCCGCGCATCGTCGTTCGACGTCGTTTCGCAACCTGCGAACGTAAGCGCGACCGATATCATCGCTATGAGAAAGAATACACGCACGCTACTGGATTCCTCCGCCCGGCGCGGCGTAGATGGGCTCGTCGGACACCTTCATCTCCCATCCGCCCGGTCCTGCCTCTGACTTCGGCGTGAAGTAGAGCGCGCAGAAGGTGCGCTCCTTCATTTCAAAGGACTGCTCGATGGTTGAGTTCCCTTTGCGCGTCGTGGCCTTGATCGTGTGCGTGCCCGGCGCCAGGGTATACCGGAACTGATCGCTGTAATGGCCCTTGGAACTGCTGAAGTTCCGGTCTACCGCGACCCGGCCGTCGATCCACACCTTTAGATCCATGGGCACCACGGCGTACTGATAGCTGTCCATGTACACGCGCAGATGAAAGTTGCCGTTCGGATCGTCGAAGGTCGCGGCCTCTTTCATCGTGCCGCAGCCGGAAAGGACGACAAGAGCGAGAGCGAAACCAGCGATTCGTGATGTACGCATGACTTTGATCCTAGTTGTTGCCGACAAAGCCTGTGAATGCCTTTTCCTTGCTCGAGAAATAGCTGACGAAACTCTTCAATCCGTGGACCTTCGCGCGAAGATCCGGGATGTTCTGAATGTTGCGGAGCATGCGCCACATCTGCGACGGACGCAGATAGAACCCGCGAAGCCCTTCGTCGATGAACCCGTTGATCTGATCCACCGACAGGCCCGGCAACTCCTGGGTGGACCGCTGCTCGTAGTTCTCGTCGACCCAATCGCGCCAGGTCGGTTGCTTGAGGAATCCGTTGTCCTTCGCCCATTGATAGTACGTCGTGCCGGGATAGGCCACGACTGCCGTGAACTGGGCCGTGTCAATGGGGAGTTTCTTCGAGAGGTCCAAGGTCTTTCGCGCGGTTTCCGGCGTCTCTCCCGGCCCGCCGAACATGAAGCATCCATGCACGCGAATCCCCGCCTTGTGGGCGTTCTCGGCAAAGCGGTGCATCTGGGCCACGGTCGCGCCCTTCTTCACCGCGTTGAGCACATTCT
>CAZWDH010000548.1:0-1732 GCA_964632865.1 uncultured Nitrospiraceae bacterium | reverse complement strand
ATATCGTATTGATAGGAGGACTGCGTGATGGTTACTCAGGAGAAGGAAGTCGCGGTTGCCAGTGGATGGATGCTGTTGGGCATCGTCATCGTGACAGGTCTAGCCTTGTTGGCCGGGCTCGTCTTGGCGGTCATGAATGAAAATGTGGGGCTTGTGATCGTCCTGGCGTTTGGAGTCGCTCTTTGGATCTTCGTGGCCTGCGGCTTCTTCACGCTCCAGCCGAACGAGGCGGCCGTACTGGTCTTGTTTGGAGATTACAAGGGGACTGTCCGGACCGAAGGGTTCAAATGGGCGAACCCGTTGTTCAAGAAGTTGAAGGTGTCTCTGCGTTGGCGCAACTTCGACGGCGGCACCACGAAGGTGAACGACCTGCGCGGGAATCCCATCGACATTTCGGCGGTCGTCGTGTGGCGTGTGCAGGATTCGGCCAAGGCTGTGTTCGACGTGGACCACTACGACCACTTCGTATCGGTCCAGAGCGAGGCCGCCTTGCGTCATTTGGCGATGTCCTACCCCTACGATACGTTTGACGATGACATCCTTTCTCTGCGAGGAAGTCCCGATGAAGTGAGCGAGGCGCTCCAGCGCGAAGTGCAGGACCGCGTCGCGAAAGCGGGCGTGCAGGTGGAAGAAGCGCGGCTGAACCACCTCGCCTATGCGGCGGAGATCGCCGGCGCCATGTTGCAGCGGCAACAGGCGGACGCGGTGGTCGCGGCACGCGCGAGAATCGTCGAAGGCGCAGTCGGCATGGTCGAGATGGCACTGGAGAAACTGGAAGCATACGGAAAGATCCAGCTCGATGAAGAACGCAAGACGGCAATGGTGAGCAATCTGCTCGTGGTGTTGTGCGGCCACCAGCCGGCGCAGCCGATCGTGAACACGGGCACCTTGTATACGTAGCGGTCCGAAGCAGACGAACGGATATGCAAGCAATGAGCGATAGCCGGAAGAACATCCCCCTTAGTCCCCCTTCAAAGGGGGAAATCGTCGCAACGCGTTGCGTTGCGGCACAAACGCGAGCGAATTCGCAAAGGCATAACCACTATGCTCACCGATGCGAACTCGCGCTGGACAACTCCCCCTTCGAAGGGGGATCAAGGGGGATGTTCTTCGTACGGATCTGGCGCCGGGATCGAAGGAAAAATGCGGACAGCTACCTTTTCGTTCCTACGGCGACAAGTCGTTTCTCAGCGACTCAGCAACGAAAAGGTAACTGTCCCTATTTTTCCGGCTGCAGGACTACCATAGGCACCCTCTTCGAGAAACACTCGAATCGGATGCCCTTCGGACGAGCGTGGCGCGGAGATAAACACCCGCGCCGCGGAAGCCGGAAATGAACGAGGAATCGTTTTGGCTCAACGGAAGTCACTGTTGTTAAGATTGCCGCCCCAACTGGTTGACGAACTCAACCGTTGGGCCAAGGACGATCTACGCAGTTTGAACGCACAAGTGGAGTACTTGCTTCGGGAAGCGGTGCGTAAACGGCGCAAAGACATCGTGTACGACGAAGAGGATTCAAGCCAGTAAGGTCGAGGGGGAATCGCCATGGATTACAAAAAGACAGTCCCCATCACAGGAGATGGGCGAAAAGTGCTGGACCAGGCGCGAAACACGTTCATCCAACAAGGTTTCGACGTCTCTCCCGTTTCCGGTCAGCGATTCGAGGCCAGGGGTGAAAAGCTGCTCCGAAATAACCACAATCCCTTTCATGGTGTGAGCCGGGCTGACTTCA
>CAZWDH010000547.1:0-1732 GCA_964632865.1 uncultured Nitrospiraceae bacterium | reverse complement strand
GGAATGGGGCTGAAAGTTGCTCGCCGTCATGATGCTTCGCAGAGGGCACTCACATTTCGCAGTCCCTGAGGCCGATTCAAATGCTGGTCGATCGTGGCCGGCGTGACAAATCCACGCGAGTTCCATTCGCGTGCGTCGGACCTCTCTGAGGCCAACCGACGCGCCGGCTCTCTCTATCCAGCCAGTTTGGTCGCTACGCGCAAGCGGTGTCAACGAAAATCTCGTTGTCAAGTTTCCGCGTCAATCCCCATTTGTTCGGCGATCCGACTTAACAAGTCCAACTGCGACTCCGCAACAACGACACTCAATGAATTCAGGATTGCTCATGCAGATGCCTCTGTGGCTTCAATAGGTCCAGCAATTACACAATACTGACCGATTATCTCGGCGTCAGATTTCTGCAATGAATGACCGATCGCGTTCTCAAGAGTGCGCTTCCGGCTGCGGAAGAGCCCTTGCTTCTTACCCTTCTCGAAGACCACTAGGTAGACGTCTCCGTCGCCCTTAAGTGTGGAAACCGGATCGCAGATAACAGTGGTCCCTGCGGGATACTCTGGTGCCAAACTTTCGTCTCTTACAATGTAGGCGAATGCTCGGGTTCGATCCGTGCTGAATCGAAGAAATCGCTTGAATCTCTCCGGAACCGGCTGGCTTCTTTCATATAAAATCAGGTTGTCAGGCGGTGGCCCATTCTCCGGATCGTCTACTATCGGAATGAAGTGCCATTGAAGCCCGGCCCCAAGCTCATAGTATCTGTCCGCATCAATCACTGTTCCAACGCTGAACGCAACCGGCGTGATTCGGCCAGGAACATAATGGCCAAAGAGGAATTGCTCGTTGGAAGCGGGAAGATCATCTCCCCAGCGAAGTACGTTTGGAAAGCCCTCAAATAATGATTTAGCAGTGAGTGTCTCATGGCTGGCATCCGCCGCCGCTGGATCGAGAAATTCCAGCCGACGTTCAAGGAATTGCAGCCGTTGGAGGTCCTGGTGCCCGGCTTTCATCTCCTCCTGCTCAGAGAAGGGCATTGTGGCAAATCCACCTCCCCAAGCACGTGCTGCAAGTTCTTCTAGGCGGGCTCGTTTTTCGGGCTTATCGAATCGCCCCGCCAGGGTTCGCATGTCCTGAATGATGAGCCGTCGCCGCCGCTCGATTTCCGCAACAAGTTCAAAATCACCAAGCTCGCTGACATTTCTGTCTTCGGATTCCTCTAGTTCGCGAGAGTCATCCCAGAGACCGTCAACAGTGACCCCGAGGACATGCGCGATTCTTCTCGCAACTTCGACAGAGGGCTGACGCGGATTTTCCGGCTCTAGGTAGCTGCGAAATGTGCTGTACGCAATGCAAGCCTTTTCTGCAACATCAATCTGACTCAGCCCGCGAACGCGGAGAAGGTTCAGGATTTTCTCGCGGGCCTTCACACCGGAAATATAACCCGGACTGATATCCTAGCAATAAGTGCCGACAAAATGGTGAAAAATGGGTTGACAACAAACGATATTGTAGTATTATTTGGTCTGAAGTGCCGACATCTCGGTATTTCTGGCAATTGGAGCGTGATGGCCTTGGCCCGCTTTGACTCAGTTCAGTTTGATCCGTCAAAACTCTCGCGGCGGACTGCGCTCCGCGGCCTTCTTAGAGGCGAGCTTCGCCGGATGGCAAAGCTTTCGCCGTCACCCGTTGCAAACGCATTTGCAGGTCGCAGTGTCGGCATCCGTGTGGCGCGAGCCAT
>CAZWDH010000546.1:0-1753 GCA_964632865.1 uncultured Nitrospiraceae bacterium | reverse complement strand
TCATCATCACGGATACCCCCGCGACACAGGGTTTGTTAGCTCCCCCCAAGGCAGAGCCGGAACGCCTAATCATCCGCACGGACGAGCGTGAAGGACTCGATGGGCGGTGGGTGAAGACGTTTCCGATTGAGGGCGGGCGGCATTACCGATTCTTTGCGTTGCGGAAGTTGACGAATGTGGATTCGGCGCGGCGATGTGCGGTGGCGCGGATCTTGTGGCGCGATGCGGATGGGAATGCGGTGCATCATGACGCGCCGGGGGCGGACACCTTTGCAGGGGGCGTGCCGCCGTTGGCGGAGCCGGAGTATCCGAGCGACCGGAGCACGGACGCGGAGGGCTGGACGGAGATCGCGGATGTGTATCTCGCGCCGTCGGCGGCGACGCGGGCGATTGTGGAGTTGCACCTGCGTTGGGCGGCGAACTCGGAGGCGGAGTGGCGGGAGGTATCATTGATGCCCTGCGATCCGCCCTCGGGACGGAAGGTCGGGTTGGCGGCGATTCACTATATTCCGAAGGGCGGGACAACGGCGATGGAGAACTGCGAACAGTTTGCGCCGTTGGTCGCAGAGGCGGCGGCGCAGGGTGCGGACCTGGTCGTGTTGCCGGAGACGTTGACCTGCACGAACAACGGATTAACCTACCTGGACGTGGCGGAGCCGATCCCGGGTCCATCGACGGAGTACTTTGGAGCGCTTGCGAAAGAGCATGGCGTCTATCTTGTCGCGGGCCTGGTGGAACGCGAGGCGCATCTGATCTACAACGTGTCCGTTTTGCTGGACCGTGAAGGCAAGCTCGTCGGGAAGTATCGCAAGGTCACCCTGCCGCGGACGGAGATCGACATGGGTATCACGCCGGGGTACGAGTACCCCGTGTTTGACACGGAGTTCGGCAAGGTCGGCATGATGATTTGCTATGACGGATTCTTCCCTGAGGTCGCGCGCGAACTGAGCAACCGGGGCGCGGAGGTGATCGCGTTTCCGGTAGCGGGATGCAATCCGCTGCTCGCGAAAGCGCGGGCCTGCGAGAACCACGTGTTCGTCGTCAGCAGCACGTACACCGGCGTGGATTCGAACTGGATGATCACGGGGGTGTTCGACCGCGAAGGGCAGGTCATCGCGCAGGCGAAGGAATGGGGCACGGTGGCCGTGGCCGAAGTGGACCTCGACAAACACTTGTACTGGTCGAGCCTGGGCGATTTCCGGGCCGAACTGCCGCATAACCGGCCGTTGCCTGTGGGGAACTAGCGGCAGGCTGGCTGGGGAATCAAACGGTGGGGCGTGGATCTATTCGCTGACGCGTGGTGGCTCGAGATTCTTAGGTCCTTCAGGATAGTCCAAGAATAGGCAGTCCCAAGGGGCCGCAGTCCATAGGGGGCGCGTCCAATAGGGTTCGCGCAAGCGGGGACTGCGTCGTATGCTCCCGCTTGTCTTCAGAGGCTTGGTTCATCGAGGGCGGTTCGGATTTTTTGTGCGAGCGATCGTGGTGTAAAGGGCTTCTGGACGTAGTGGGAGTTTGACTGGAGCAGGCCGTGGCGGACGATGGTATCGTCGGTGTAGCCAGACATGTAAACGACGCGGGTTTCGGGCCGGGCGAGCTTGATTCGCTCCACGAGTTGGGGTCCGCCCATTTGTGGCATGACGACGTCGGTAATCATGAGATGGATGGGGCCTTGGTGGTTGGCGGCAATGCGCAGTGCGTCTTCCCCGCTGGTAGCTTCGAGGACGGTGTACCCGCACATTTTGAGTACGCGGGT
>CAZWDH010000545.1:0-1815 GCA_964632865.1 uncultured Nitrospiraceae bacterium | reverse complement strand
GTCCCCCTTTGAAGGGGGATTTAGGGGGATGTTCCCTCAGGCACCGAAACCCAACATAGCGCGAATTCCCCTAAACAACGCCCTAAAGCGCGCCCGTAAACCGGCAATCAAAGAGCGAATTGTCCTTGGGGCCAAACCAGCCCACGCCCCAGCGCTGATTCTCACCGCCAAAGATGTTCGGCGTATCCGGCGCCCAACCAAAGCGTTCACTGGTCACGTGCCCATCGCACCACACCACGTTGACGCGAAATTCGTGCCGGAAGTGCAGACTGGGCGATGCGTACCCCCACGCGGGATTTCCGGCGGGCGCGTCGTTGGTGACGAAATAGGGCGGCTCCAGAAATCCATACTCAACGATGTACCCATCCTGAGGCATGGCCGCATCCGCAAACATGATGGTGTTGGCGGGATCGAAAACGCGCACGTCGAGTGTCGTCTGTTTGGGCGCGGTGAGATAATCGTTCTCATAGTAAGTCCCGCCGATGTACGAGGCGTTGTATCCATAGCCACCGGTGCCCGATTCAAAGGCATTCGGCACTTCGCCCTGCTTCCGGAACTCCGTGAACACCGGGCATTCCTTCACCCGTCCGTCAGGCAGGTACTCCGCCAGCGGGCCTTTCTTCGGGTCGAAGTCGGAGTCGGGACTGGCGGTCTCGCGAACGCCATGCCAGCGGGTCTTCCCTCCGAATCCTTCGTTGATATCCGGCGCTGCCGGGCAGTACCGGCCGTTGTGTTCGCTGGCATACATGGTGTTGGCAAGGTACAACTGGCGGAGGTTGTTCACGCATTGCATGGAGCGGGCCTTCATACGCGCCCGGCTCAAGGCAGGCAACAAGAGTGCCGCCAAAATCCCGATGATTGCAATTACGACGAGCAATTCGATCAGCGTAAAGGCGGCGTTTTCATTGCTGCCTGAATGGCGAGGAACACGCGATGCGGCGTGTCCTGTTTCAACAGACTTTCTCATGGAGTTTCCTTCCTGCGCGACCTTTCGCGCGAATGATTTACTTTCACGTTCTCGCGGAAAAGTAGGCAGGAAAGGGCGAAACTCGCGTTTCCCGCTGCAACTTTTCCTCGAAGTTGCCGCAAGAACAATCGCCCGATGGCAGGTCTTCTGGCTCCCGGATCCCTCTCGCGCCGCGCCTTCCCATCCTCTTGGACAGTGGCATCATTGCGGCGGTCGTCCCCGGTTACAGCAGCGGGACTGCGACGGCTTCACACCGTACTTCCCTTGCACAACGGACATAAACGATTTGTGCCGGGGCACCTCCTTTCGCGCGAGCGATCGCGCAGGTTTATGGACGTTATGGACTGTATGGACGCGATGGACCAAAGACACCTTGAGCGCAGTCCTTACAGGGATCCCCATCCATATCGTCCATAATGTCCATCCCGTCCATCGACAAGAATCCATGGACGGAGTTCACGCACGTAACGTCTTCGGAAACGGTTGGAAATACAGGCCGGGGTGGGTGGGATCCCTCCTCAAACTGAAGAGATCCTCTTCATGCCACGACCGTTTCGCGAAGTCATCGCACACACTCGTCACACGCGGGCAGGTCTTCTGGCTTCCGGGTCATCCTATTCGCCGCGCCTTCCCATCCCCCCGAATGGTGGCGGTTTGCGGCTTTCGTCGCCGGTTACAGCAGCGCGTCTGCGACGGATTCACACCGTGCTTCCCTTGGCCCACGCGCATTGGTTCAACTGATGGACCGAGTATACGCCGGGGCGTCGTTGCAGTCAACGGTCTAATCTGAGCCGTGTAAGCGCAAGTTGATAATGTCCGCCCTGTGCAAAGTAGAAATGTCCTCTTTG
>CAZWDH010000544.1:0-1859 GCA_964632865.1 uncultured Nitrospiraceae bacterium | reverse complement strand
GCCGTGGCTGGTCCCTTTGTCCGGAGTTCGTACCGGTCCGAAGAGTTGATGAAGACGACGTTTGCGCGGAATCGGGTGCGCGCTGTGTAAGGCGCCCCGGATGTGCATGTTGCATAGTTGAAGGAGAATGATTGCATGACGCACGAAGTCAAGTTGCCGAACCTCGGCGAAGATGCGGCCGACGTGGCCACGGTTTCGTATTGGTTGTACGAAGAGGGAGACACGGTCAAAGAGGGCGAAGACCTAGTCGAACTGACCACCGACAAGGCGGCGTTCAGCATTCCCTGTCCGAAAACGGGGAAGCTGGAAGAGAAATACGTCCACGAAGGGGACGAAGTTTCCGTCGGCGACGTCTTGTGTGTCATTGAAGACTAGGTGAAAATAAGCCCAGCCTTTAGCGGGGCGGGGATCATGCGCAGGACCCATGGACGTTTGATGGGTCCTGTGCTGCATGCGGGAAAGGAAGGACATGTCCATCGGAGTTGGGGTAATTGGGGCAGGTACCGTCGGGGGCGGCGTGATTCGCACCCTGCTGAACAATGACGACGTGATCTCGCGCACGTCCGGGGCCGAGGTCGCACTCGTCCACGTGGCGGATCTGAACACGGCCCTCTTCGATGAATATGGCTTGAAAGACGTCACCATCAGCAATGACGCCATGGAACTGATTAACGACCCCAAGGTCGAAGTCGTGGTGGAGCTGATTGGCGGATTGAATCCCGCGAAGAAGTTCATCTTAGCCGCATTGAACGCCGGCAAGAGCGTGGTGACCGCGAACAAGATGCTGCTCGCGTACCACGGGCCGGAACTGTGCGAGGCTGCGGCGAAGAACAATGTCGAACTTCGCTACGAGGCGGCGGTCGCCGGCGGAATTCCCATCATCAAGGCCCTGCGCGAAGGGCTTTCCGCGAACCGGGTCGAATTCATCTACGGCATTCTCAACGGCACCTGCAACTACATCCTCAGCCGGATGACCTACGAAGGGCTGGAATTCGACGAGGCCTTGAAGCAGGCCCAGGAACAGGGCTTCGCGGAAACGCCGCCGGACCTGGATATCGAAGGACACGACACGGCCCACAAATGCCAGATCATGGCTTCCCTGTGTTACGCGACCGAGGTCAGCCTAGACGACATTCATACGGAGGGCGTGACTAAGGTCACCTACGCGGACGTCCTATACGCGCGGGAGATGGGTTACCTCATCAAACTATTGGCGGTCATTCGGGAATGCAACGGGGAGATCGAAGCGCGGGTCCATCCGACCCTGGTGCCGGACGATCATCTGCTGGCATCGGTGCGGAACGAGTTTAATGCAATTTACGTTAAGTCAGATATAGCTGACGCTACGCTTTATTATGGACGCGGTGCGGGCCGGATGCCGACCGCCAGCGCGGTGGTCGCGGATGTCGTCGACATCGCCCGCCGCGGGAACGGTCCGGTGCCTCCCCCCTTCAATTATCAGCAGAAACGGCCTATCCGGAGTATGGGCAGCATCCAGGGCCGGTACTACCTCCGCATGACCACCCTGGACCGGCCGGGGGTGTTGGGGCGACTCTGCACCATTCTCGGCGACCACGGGGTGAGTATTGCATCCTGCATCCAGAAGGAAGAACATGAGGTGAACCGGGTGCACGTGGTCCTCATGACCTACGCCACCATCGAGTCGGCGTTGCGGGACGCCCTCGCCGAGATCGACGCCCTCGACGTTATCCACGAGCCGACCCATTTCTTGCGCGTGTTGGACGAGTAGGCGACCGGGGTAGGCTAACGCTCTATAAGAAGAAACATCCCCCTTGCTCCCCCTTCGAAGGGGGAATTGACTGATTGGGATCGCTGATTGAGTGTTCGGCACGGGCTAG
>CAZWDH010000543.1:0-1861 GCA_964632865.1 uncultured Nitrospiraceae bacterium | reverse complement strand
ATCCCAACGTGCAACGAATCTTCTTGCGATTTCGAGAGGACTTCTTTGTGCCCTACTCCGATCACGCTCGTGAATTCCTCATTTCCACAGCACCGGACAGTTGGGGAGCCTTGTTCGGGCGCCATCCAACCTTAGCCATCCGGCGCTTGTTTCGCTCAGTGACATCAGAGGACCTCGACCTGCTGAATCACTGCGTTCGACAAGTAAGTCCGGGTTTCAACCCGCCAATGTTAAGTTCTTTTTTTGTTCTGGAATGCGACAACGACGACCGGGAATTTGCGGTAGCGGCGAAGAAGCTTGTTTCACTACCGGGGATATTGGCAGTGCAGGCGATGCGGGGCATGGAAGATCAAGGCCTACTCGGAAGCTGTCAACGAGCGGGCATTCGGATCCGCGCGCGGGGCGGCCAAACGGATCCACTTTTTAAGCCGTTTTGGCGTCGTAAAAAACGTACAAAAGGCGCCGTACGGAAGGCATTCCAATGGACGCAAAACCGCATGCTCGCCAGCGAACTTCGGGGCGGCCACACGGATCCGCTGGGGAGATGCGACCGCTTCCTCCTTGTCTCGCTACCCAAACTACTCCTCTTTTCGCGTTCCCGATTTTGCGCTCTCCGGTCGTGTAGGGCGCTTTCGGGGAGGGTTTCGATAGGAGTCCCCATCCATCACCACAATGTGGGCATGATGCAGCAGCCGATCCATCGCCGCGCTTGCCAGCAGCGGGTCGATAAACAGCGGAGGCCACTCCTCGACCGCCCGGTTCGACGTGATGATTGTGGAACCCGTCTCGTACCTCTGGCGAATGAGTTCGTAGAGATCTTCCGGTTCATCACTGCGCAACGAACGCAGGCCTAAATCGTCGATAATCAACACATCCGGAGCCGTCAGTCGCGCCATTTTTCGCTCGTAGCTTCCGTCCGCCCGGCTCGCCCGCAACTCCGCAAACAGCTTGTGCGCCGGCGTCCACACCGTGGCGTATCCCGCCCGGCACGCCCGATGCCCCAGCGCCTGCGCGATGTGCGATTTGCCAACTCCCGCGGGCCCTATCAAAAGTACATTGTCCCGCCTAGCCACGAACGCACACGTACAAAGGTCGATGACCCGGGCCTTTGGGATCTGCGGATTGAACGAAAAATCGAAATCCTCCAGAGTCTTCCCCGATTCAAAGCCGGCTCGCCCCAGTCGAAGCTGCAGTTGCTTCGCGTTGCGCCTCTCGACCTCATCGCAGACCAACCGCAGCAGGAATTCCTCGTACGGCAAGTTGCCGTCCACCGCCTGGCCGAGCCTCAGCGGCAGAGTCTCCAACAACCCGGAAAGTCTTAGCTTTTTGAGCATCTGCCCCAAGTCGTCCAACGGGCTCATGGGAGACCTCCGCCACCGGACACGTGCAGCATTTGCTCGATGGGACGGGCATACCGCGGAGTCACCCGCGGAATCGCGGCACCGCCTTTGTCCGCAGGCAAGGGCTGCATGTCCAATCCTCGGCGCAGGATGTCCCGTATCCCCTTCACGCTGTAATTGCCGTAAAATTGGGCGCGTTCGCATGTCAGCAGCGCCCGCGCTCGGGGAAAGGTCTCCAAATGGGTCACAATGGCCTGGACCTTCCGCAAAGGACTGAGCACATCCTCCGAATCGAAGAGAGCTGTAATGTATTCCGCGACCGTCTGGCCCATCCGGCCGGCTCGCTCTTCCCAGTACCCGCGGTCACGGTGGCGCCAATCCCGGCGATTTTCCGGCAGATACAGATCCATCACCTCCGGAGGCACGCGTTGGCCTCGCACATGAGTCGCCACACGCGTATCTTCTTCACTGTAAACCTCCACCGTGCAAGGAATGGCGCGCACCCATACCCTGTGCCCGAT
>CAZWDH010000542.1:0-1899 GCA_964632865.1 uncultured Nitrospiraceae bacterium | reverse complement strand
CCATGGCCTGGGCCTCGACAGGTTGTTGATCGAAGTCTGCGCGCGCGCCATCGCGAACATAGAAGCCATTGCTGCCGATGGGTCTGAAGTGGCCCGCTTGAGTTTTTTGCAGCGAGGCCAACCAACGGAGTGACGTCAAGCCAATCTCCAAGGCTTCGGCATTGGGGATTCGCTTACCGCTCAGAATCAGGGCTTGGCAAAGACGAGCGTTGTCGTACGTAGCACTTGCTTCAAACCAAGGCCAGTTCTCAGTGGCGCAGTTCTTCCAGAGCGTCATGAGGTTGCCGACAAGCGTTTGGCGGACAGCCATGGCTTCGGGACTATCTGGAAACCTCCGAATGAATTCATCAATTCCAAGCAGCGTGAACGCCCAGGCGCGCGGCGAAGTGAATGATATCACTGCGCTCAATCCGCGTTCGAAGAGCTGGGCAGATAGCCTGGCCCTGCCCTCGTTTCGCGACCGCGCCGACCCGACACCCAACGCCCAAAGCGCGCGGCCGTGACTATCCTCGCTGCCGGCGTCTTCCAGCCATTGCCGTCCATGGCTCATAAAGTTCCGGAATCGTCCCGTATCGCGATTCAAGGCGGACGCGAGAAACGCGAGATACGTGGTGGTGAAGCCGTTGAGATTCTCCTCGGGAGGTTCGCCGCCGAGTTCATCCAGTAGGTTGCAAAGGATGAATGCCCTTGCATTGTCATCCGTGCAGTAGCCATGGTGAAAATCTGGAACGTTGAAAATCGCATGCTGAAAGATGCCGGTGTTGTCACTCATGAGGACGATATGATCCAGCCGCAACGGCGGGAGATCGTAAGGACGGCTGGCGAGTGTCCAATTTGCAAAGGCTGCGCGTGGGGTCGCCTGGCGATCCGCACGCGCATGTTGGAACGACTCCAGATAGCGTTGGGCCACTGCAGACCAGATCATCTCGCGCCCGCGTTGATAGGCCTCTTCTCGCGTACTCTCCAGAAGTTCGGGACGGTTGAGAAACTCGCACACGCCGGCGGCGATGGCGGGTGGGTCGCGAAAAGGAACGAGTATGCCGCGCCCGTCTGCAAGCAATTCTTGCGCGTGCCAATACGGAGTGGAAACGACGGCCTTCCCCGCCCCGTACACATACGCCAACGTCCCGGAGGTAATCTGTCCCTCGTTGAGGTAGGGCGTTATGTAAATGTCGGTTGCGCCGATGAATTCGGTCAGGTCGTCGAGAGACACAAAACGGTTGTGAAAAATCAGGTGTTCTTTTACACCGCGCTCCTCCGCCAGTCGTTCCAGACTTAGCCGATAACGCTCCCCCTCGCGCGCCAAAAGATTTGGATGCGTCGCACCCAGCACCAGATAAACCACATTCGGATGGGCCTGAACGATTTCGGGTAATGCTTCGATGACGTATTCAATACCCTTGCCAGGACCAAGCAGGCCGAAGGTCAGTAAGACAATTCGTCCCTCGACGCCGAACTGCTCCTTGAACGAGCGGGAATCCGCGAACGGAACATCGGGGATACCGTGGTGAATGATATCCAGTTTGGTATCCGGCACCTCGTACGTATCGCGCAGAATCTCCGCGCCCTTTTGCGCCATCACGACCACGCGGTCGCTGCGTTGCACCAACTCGTTCATGACCGTCCGTTGCGCGGCATTGGGCTCGCGAAGAACCGTGTGCAACGTGGTGACCACCGGCATGCGAACTTCTTTAAGGAGCGCCAGCACGTGACTTCCCGCGGGTCCGCCGTAGATGCCGAACTCGTGCTGCACGCACAGCACGTCCGCATTGTTGAAGTTCAAGAAATCCGCGGCCCGGCGATAGGAGTCCAAATCCTTTTCCAATAATTCAAAACGTACGCGGGATGGATACTCATAACCGTCTACCCGGTCGTTCACCGCACCCGCATAACATTGCG
>CAZWDH010000541.1:0-1971 GCA_964632865.1 uncultured Nitrospiraceae bacterium | reverse complement strand
GACGCGCGCGCCGCCGGGCCGGGATCGAAACCGTTGGCCAGCCCTTTCTCCTGCAGAACGCCCACCAACTGCTGGAGCTGCGCCAGGTCTCCGGGGGTGCCATACAGCGTGAACACGAACTCCCCTTGACCCGGCAGCAAGCGCACCTGCTGTAAACCCGTGGCCAGTTGCCGGTAGGTTGCGAGCGCGCCGGAAGCGGCGAAGACAGGCGCCGCGCTTAGAACCAAGAGAATCACGCCCTGCAAAAGGAGGCAGTGGAGCATCGGGCGCATGCTTATGGTCCCCCGGTCGCCAGTCAAGTTGATCGGTTGAGCGGATGACGGGGTTTACAATTCCCGCGAGGCCGGGTAGGCCCGGCGGTTACCCGCCGGGACCCCCACAGACCCCTGCGAGCGCAATTAACGCACAAGGTTCCTCGGTAACGTCATGGTTTCGCTGCGTAAATAGACTGAACCACCCGGGCTTCGGGTATGTAAAAGAAATCCAGCAGCTTGTGCATCCGCTCCCAGGACATCCCTGCGGGGTCGCCCCGGCGCGCCAGCCACTTCCGCCAAATTCCAATGACTCCCCATCGATACCGCTGTAGCGCCTGGAAGTTGCCGGTAATGCCGTAATACCCAAAGTGGCCTTTGAGTTTGCGTCCCAACTGTTCCACTTGCCTTAACAGCGGTTCGTGTCGGTTCTCTCGACACCATTGACTGATCCCTTTGAGGCTGCGCTGAAACCGTTTTCGCATGGTCTTGCGCCGGATAATCCATCGTCCTGTCCGGCTTTTACCCCAGTAATGGGTAAAGCCCAGAAAGTCGAAGGTCCCCGGCTTCGGACCGCTGCCGGTGTCATCCGTCGTCGCCTTCGGACGTCCAAACGGCACCAAACGCGTCTTCTCAGGATGCAGGCTCAGCCCGTATTTCTCGAAGCGTTTGAAGAGGACCCGATTGACCTTCTCCGCGTCTTCTTTCCTTTCGAAGCCCAGGATGTAGTCATCGGCAAACCTCACTAGAAAGACTCGGCCTTTCATGCGCGGTAAGACCTCTTGCACAAACCAGCAGTCCAGCACCTCGTGCAGATAGACGTTACTTAAGATCGGGGAAATGACCCCGCCTTGCGGAACCCCATCTTCCGGGTAACTCAACTGCCCTTTTTCCCACACTCCGGCTGCGAGCCATTTGTCAATTAGGCGTCTGATCACTCCATCTCGCACCCGCCGGTCCAGGAACGTCCTCAACCACGGTTTCTTCACCGTGTCAAAATACTTCCGGATATCTACCTCTAAAATCCATTGAACCCCCCCGTTCATGCACTGGCTCCAGATCTGTTGCAACGCTTGGTGCGCCGACCGCCCTGGCCGAAACCCATAGGAGAAGGGCTTGAAGTCCTGCTCGTAGATCGGTTCCAGCAACATCGCGATCGCTCGCTCCAGCACTTTGTTCTCGATCGTGGGCATGCCAATGCCGCGCTTGTCCCCGTCTCCCTTAGGAATGTAAGCCCGCTTGACAGGCGGAGCGACATATCTGCCGCTTTTGACTCGGTTGAGCAGATCGGTCAATCTCTCCTCGAGATTCTGGCCGTATTCCGCCCAATTTTGTCCATCCACTCCAGGGGCGCTTTGGGGATTAACCCGTTCATAGGCCGCCTTAAGCCAGTCCACGGTGAGGTAGTGGTTTAGGGCCGTGAAGCATTCCTTCGGTCGCTCCCGAGCCAGTTCCGCTATCCGTTGCTGTATCGTGGACACGTATTCTGATCTCTGAGTATCATTCATGTTTCCCACCAACGTTTCCATGACCCGACTGCCCCCTTCCCTACTCCCAGGCTCGGACGGGACTCCTTCGCCTGCTTTCATCGGTACTATGAGGCAGCTACGACTACCGGGCGCTTCTGACGTCGCTTGGTTTGTGGCCTTGCGCCGCCATACCTCAGGTCGATTTCCTGCTTTTCGCTCGACGGGGCGGGGAAATCGCCGCTCCGTCGCCA
>CAZWDH010000540.1:0-1983 GCA_964632865.1 uncultured Nitrospiraceae bacterium | reverse complement strand
TATTTCGCTGCTGAACACCCCCGGCACTATCGACGCCGACTACCGCGGCGAAATACGCATTATCATCGCCAATCTCGGGCAGGAACCCTTCGTCATCCAGCGCGGCGACCGCATCGCACAGATGATCGTCGCACCTGTCACCAAGGTACAATGGGATGTTTGCGAGTCCCTGGATGAAACCGCCCGCGGCTCCGGCGGGTTCGGTCATACGGGAAGGTAAAAGGTAGCAATCATCGACCACCGGCATAGCCGGTGGTATGAGGAAGGCCCCTAAAAGGGGCCGTTTCGTCTACTTCAGTTCCAGTTCGCCTTGCTGTTGGTCCAGTTCTTCTTGCTCACGCACATAACGACGGATTTGCTCCTCATCCAAACCCACCGTGCTCACGCAGTACCCTCGGGACCAAAACGCCCGTCCGAATAAGGTCCCCTTGGTACCCAGTAACTCGCGATGTACTCGCACCGCGCTCTTCCCTTTCAAGTATCCCATCGTCATCGCCGCGCTGTACTTCGGCGGTATGCTCAACACCATGTGGATGTGATCCGGCATCGCGTTGCCTTCCATCAACCCTATCTCCTTCTGCCGGCACAACTCCCGAAGTATCTTGCCTATGCGCCCCCGCAGTTTCCCGTAAAACACCTTGCGACGGTATTTTGGTATGATAAGTACGTGGTACTTGTAGTCCCATTTCACATGCGCCGGCGAAATGCGGCCTATCCCGTTCGCGGCATTCCGGCGCAAGAGCGGCGCGGGCGCGATTCCCCGAACGTCTCCTCAGGGCTCCACGAGCGAGAACGTCGAACTCATGCCGTACAGTTTGTCTTCGCAGTATAAACGCACCTCATAGCCTGTGCCGGCTGCATACTTCGAGGGTTTGATGTTCCATCCGACCTTCCCGTCGTTCGCCGTGGCCTTCTTGATGTTGTCCACTTTCTGGCCGCTCTGCCACAACTCGATCCGCACCTCGTCGCAGCACGGGCCCGTTGATTCCCACTTGATTTTCGTCCGGGTTCCAATCTCGAGCGCGTCGTCCAGACCCGGTTTCAAGACGGCAACCTCGCACCCCGGGCCCAATGACACCAGCAGGGTGATGGTCGTGCTCGGGGCCGCCCATTTTCCGGCCGCCGGCGACTGGAACATGACCGCGTCCATCGGCGCCGAGTCGCTGTACGACGTCAGGACATCCTGCGACGTAAACCCCGCGTTAGTCAGCGCGTCCTGGGCCGCGGACTGGCTGTACCCGACCACGTTCGGGACCTGAATCCAATCCGCTCCGCGAATCGTGATGGTCATTGATTTCGAGTTGTTATTCTCGTTGGACTCCTCGACCTCGTGGTTCGCATCCACCACCGCTAACAGCGTGCGGTCCCTTGGAGGGCCCGCCGAAAGCGGACGGCTCTGCACCAGGATCGGCGAATCGAAGCTCGACACGTTGTCGTAATCCGCGCTATCCCAAAGGTCGTTGTGCACATAGAAATGTGCTTCCTGGTCGGTAAGCGGCCCCGCCGATGCCTTGAGACCGCCGATGTTCTCGACCAGGATTCGTATGACGTATGTCTCGCCCGCCACGGGCACCGCCGGCTCCACGCTCATTTGGGCGATACGCAGATCCGGCAGTCCGACACGGACCGTCCAGCCCGAGAAGTGAGATATCGTGGCATAGCCCACGGAGTTTTCGATCAACGCATAGACCCAATGCTCGCCCGGGGAAAGGTTTACGGTCAGCCGCGGAGGGATCGCCAGAGCGGTGGATTTGTCCGTCTCCCGCAGGCTGCTGTTAACATACCACTTTGTCGTATTCAACGGTGGAATATTATCGATGACGAAGGTGTGGGAGCCGCTTGGCAGGGCTACGTTCTGGGGAGTGGACGAGGCGAAGTAACTTCGACGCACCTCCACCGCGTCCGCGCATGCCGCCGCCACAAAAAACACCGCCACCGCCGGCCCCGTCAGATGGTTCAGCTTCCAGTTCCCTGCAATTAACG
>CAZWDH010000539.1:0-1984 GCA_964632865.1 uncultured Nitrospiraceae bacterium | reverse complement strand
CCATCCTCACCGAACGCGTGATGGCGCTGAACGGCTTGTTGCCCGCGGAGAACGAACCCGCTCCGGCGCCGCCTGAGATCAAGTACGTGGTTCTGATTGTCAAAGAAAACCGGACATTCGACGAGGTGTACGGCTATCTCGGAGCCGATGGGAGCGTGCGCGGCGCGCCGGAACTCGCCCGCTTCGGCAATCGCGCCTGGCTCGAACAGACTCCGGGTAGTCTCAAGGTCCGGCAGTCCGGCAAGAAGTTCTACCGCGTCGCGCCCAATCACCACGCGCTGGCGGACCGCTTCGCCATCTCCGACAACTTCTATGCCGATGCCGAGGTCTCCGTTGATGGGCACCACTGGATCGTCGGCAATTACCCCAACGCGTGGGTCGAAACCACACGCCTGGCGTCCTACGGCGGCCAGAAGGACTTCCGCTTTCCCACCACCGCGCCCGGCCGGCTGAGCAACCCGCAGTCGAATTCGTCGGTCCACCCCGAGGATCAGCTCGAAAATGGCGCCATCTGGCACCATTTTGAGCGCCACGGTGTGCCTTTCCGTAATTTCGGCGAGGGTTTCGAACTTGCCGGCGTGGATCAGAGCCCCGGACTCAAACCCACCGGCTCGGCTTACCTGACGAACGTTCCGATGCCCGATCCCCTTTTCCGCAATACTTCGCGAAATTATCCCGGGTACAACATGAATATTCCGGACCAATTCCGCGCCACTCAATTCATTGCGGAGATGAATGAGTTGTACTTAAAGCCGGGCAAGGAGATCCCCCGCTTCCTCTTCCTCCACTTGCCGAACGACCATCTGGCCCGCCCCCGCCCCGAGGACGGCTACCCGTTCCAGGCCTCCTACATGGCCGATAACGACTACGCCCTCGGCCGCATCGTCGAATTCCTTTCCAGGACGGAATATTGGAAGAATATGGCGATTCTCATTACGGAAGACGACGCCCAGGGAGGTGTGGACCATGTCGATACACACCGGACGATTTTCCTGGCGGTCAGCCCATATGCGCGCAGGAATTACGTGTCCACGGTCAATTCCAGCTTCCCCGGCTTGCTGAAAACCGTCTTCCGCTTGTTGAATCTGCCGCCGTTGAATTTGTACGACGCCACCGCCGCGGATCTGCTCGACTGCTTCACCAGCGAGAATCCGGATTTCGCGCCTTACGAGCCTATCCTGCCCGACCCGGAAGTGGTGATCCCGGACAATGTCCGCGATCCCCTCGACCCGCGTCCGCAGCCCGCCATGGATTCGCCCGGCTTCCTTCGCCGCCAGCACGAACAGCGGCCATAGAATATGGATCAAAGGTCCAAAAGGAATCCGGCCCGTACTCGCAAACGTTCCAATTCGGGCAAATTGTGCTGGAGTTGACGATGCCTCCATGCCATCGTTTCGCCTTGCTTGCATTCCCTCGCCAAAGCGCGGCCGATTGTTTCAAAGCTGCCCAAACCGGCGCGACGGAGACGTTCGGCCTCGTCCAAGGCGCCAACAATGAAGACGCGATCCAGGATTGACGGAGGAACACGGCCAAGTGCCAATTGGAGCCGGTCTGCCTGGCCATCGAAGTCGATGATGACTGCGAGTAGGGCATCCGGATGGTTGCGCAGGTATAAGAAGTATTGATTGATGACCAAGTCGAGCGCAACGCTCCAACCGCCTGCCACTGGCAGGATTTGAATTTGACGTGTTGGAAACTCAAAGACGAAACCGTTGGCCAATTGGCGCGTGGCGTCATCTTCCGGCAAAATCAGCAGATGCGGAAGATACTTGTTCGCACTCACGGCTCAAGCCCGTCGTGGATTAGGCTTGTCACCAAGTCTCCAGTGCGCTCTATCTCTGATAGAGGCCGGATTTGGGCGGGTTCGAGATGGCTGCGGCGATAGAGGAGGAATGTGTTCTCGTCAGAGAACCGCCGGATCGCCTCCGGGTTGTGAGAAGTCACCAGAAGTTGGCTAGACCCATCGACGACCTGCCGCAGCTTC
>CAZWDH010000538.1:0-1987 GCA_964632865.1 uncultured Nitrospiraceae bacterium | reverse complement strand
AAGAACCCGAAATCCACATCCTCTTCCACCTAACCAACGCCGATCTCTACACCTTCGACCTGAACTAACTGGGAGCGTACACGCTCTCAGGATTCTTCTGCCGCGCCTCCGTCGGTCGACTTGGCATGGCGGCTTTGATACACACGCCCTTTCTTGAAAAGCGAGGGGAGAAGCACTGCGCCAAAGTTCGGAAACAAGTTCGCGATGCGCGCCATCGTGGCCCACCTAAACGGTATCGCCACTTCCGGTTCCTTCTCCGTCCGTACGCGGTTCAACATCACGTCGCCAATCTCTACGGGCGTGAGCAGGCGGCCGCTGGCAAAGACCATGGTGCCCGCGTCGTGTTGAGACGGCTGCTTCAACGGCAGCGTGCACACCGCGAGCGGACAGTGAAAACTTTCGGCGCCCGTCCTGTCCAAGGGTTCCCTTCGCCGTTTCGATTTGCAACAGGCCTCTTTCAAATCGCAACGGTCCCCCTGCCGCCTCCCTCAATCCCGGCATCTGTAAGTTGTTTCGTGGCAATAACGTGTTCGCTCAGGCAGGGTTGGCATACCGGTTGCAATTCCCTATTCGGCTGCGAGAACGCGGCCGTGCAGAAATCAGAAATCCCTAAGAAAGGAGATGGCAACCATGGCACTGGTACGTTGGAAAGACCGAGGCGAGATGAGTCCCTGGAGCGCCTTGCGTGATCTGGAAGGTCAGTTCAACCGGCTCTTCGGCGAACTCAATCGCGACTACGACGTCTTCGAGCGTGGCTGGGCTCCTGCCGTTGATTTGAAGGAAACGGAGCAGGACTACACGCTGGAGGCGGACCTGCCCGGCATGAAGAAGGAAGACATCGAGCTGTCCGTGGTGGACAACATGATCTCCATCAAGGGCGAGCGTAAGCACGAAGCCGAAGAGAAGGAAAACGGCTATCACCGGATCGAACGCCGGTATGGCGCCTTCCAGCGCTCCTTCGAGATCCCGGGTGGTTTCGATGCGGAGAAAGTCAACGCGCGGTTCGAGGATGGCGTGCTTCACGTCACCCTGCCGAAACGCGAAGAGGCCAAGCCGCGACACATCGAAGTGAACGTCAACTAACCGAGACAACCGAAACGATAACGAGTGGGGGCGCGGTCACGCGCCCCTCCACCGAGGAGATGAAATCATGACAACCGCTGCCCCCGAACTGGCCACCACCCGTTACCTGGCGCCCCGGGTAAACATCATCGAGCGCGAAGACGCGGTCGTGCTGGAAGCGGAACTGCCGGGTGTAACCAAAGACGGCGTGAACCTGGAATTCAAAGACGGCGAACTGATCCTGACTGGCAAGCGCAAGGCGACGAACGGCGAAGGCCGCTATCACCTGAATGAACGTCCCAAGGCGGACTATCGCCGGGTGTTCGCCCTGAGCCGCGCCATCGACAATCAGAAGATCGATGCCAATATGAAGGACGGCGTCCTGACGGTGACCCTCCACAAGGTCGAAGCCGTCAAGCCACGGCGAATCGCGGTCAACTAAGAAGACCGCTTCCCATAGATCCCCCATCCCCAGGCCCCGTGCGGCAACACCGCGCGGGGCCGCTGTATATTAGGGCGTTTCGGAACCTTCAGAACCGGAGGGAATCAACACCTGCCAATTACCATCGGCGCGCAAGACTCGGGTTTCACCGGTTTCCGAATCGAGCACCGCAAACTCAGTCCCGCTTTCCGTGGTATTGGCAACCAGTTCGTAGCGGCCGGAGTTGTTCACGTTGGTAGAGGAGGTGACGTTTACATTTGGCCCCACCACCAGCGCGGCTACAACGGTTAGAACGACGCCAAGAACGAGACCGACCAACAGATACCCGACGTTCCCTCTCATAATCGACCCTCACTTGCTGCAACCCGAGTTGTGTCCGAATAGGTACTCTACATCGCAAGGGGAGCAAATGGTGTGCCGTCAATGCTGGGCTTGCAATAAGTTCTTATTTTGCAGTAGGTTATGCGGTGTCGATCGGAATGT
>CAZWDH010000537.1:0-2000 GCA_964632865.1 uncultured Nitrospiraceae bacterium | reverse complement strand
CGTTCTTCACGCCCGTTATCACGGCAACCTGGGCCGGCGGGTCTGCCCAGCAGGCAGCTCCACGTTCTTGGAAAGGTAAGGACAACTTCCCGAACCGCGGGGACTGGGTGGTAGCCAACCAGCAGGCTTGGGATGGCTGGAACAACGCCGAATACCTGGACTCTGCCACTGACGAGATGGTTTCAGGTCTTGAAGGAGCCGGCTTTGTCGTCCGTCCATCACATCCATTCGGTCAGGCGTTCAGGCTTCCAGTTACCCACAACGGTAATCCAGTATCGAGCACCATCCTAACGCAAGCATGGAATACACTGTTTACATCGATCACAAACTTCAACTCACGAAATCTCTTCTACCTCGGGCACGGTGGGCCACGAGCAATTGGCGGTTACCCAACACCTGGAGCAGGACGTGGGATCACTGACGATGAATTATCCGTGGCCCTCCGAAACCTATCTTTCGGCCGTCTAAACTGGCTTGTCTATGGCCCGGTCTTCGAGCCACACCGTTATCGGTTCGTATACATTCATGGATGTACCACCGCCGACGGCTCGCTGCCCTTCTCCTTCGGGGTCACGAAGAACCGCGACCCAGCGCTTTCTGCTTACAAGCCCGGGGAGGCTCGCCCCGCTGCCTACATGGGATTCAAAGGAACAGTGCCGATGGGCGTGCTCAATCAAGGAATCTATCTCCATCACCCCCATTACATCTCGCATTTCTTCATCGAATGGGCTCTATATGGCCGGCCGCTAAACGTCGCACGGCAGCGAGCAAAAGACGACTATCCGGACACCGCCGGGTTCCCGCTGAGTAAGTTGAAGATTATTGGCTATGAAACGCTTGGCGCAGTAGAAGCGAATAGTAAGTGACAAATTCTGTGGTCCACTACGTCAATGTCACCGCCGCTTACTCCAATGCGGTACTCGTGGCGCTGTTGCCTCATTTCAGTGACTTCGCTCAGCGAACCGAACTGAAAACACCGGTGCCTATTGCGGCGCCTCATATCCGAGAATTCCGCGTCAATCCAACCGCAGGGATTGTTGGCGGGGCTCTGACGCTGACGAACGGCTTCAGGTTCTGGTTCGGGAGTGGAGTTGTCGACAGCTTTCACGCTCCAAGAGACTTCTTCGTTGCTCAAGTGGCGGAAACCGTGCCGGAGTTTTACGGCCAACTGCGAATGACCGAGAATGAAGCGGTTCTGTTTGCTAAGGAAACCATCAAACGGCTCGGTTACCGAGAAGTGGATGTTTGCCAGGACTGGCCGATGCGCGTTCGAGGTCCGTTTTGGGTCAAGACGAACTGCATTCCGTTCTATCAGATTAAGTGGGAAGCGCCGGACGATACCGGCTTCACGCAGGTGAGCATTGATGCGGAGAAGCGCGAGATCGTCGGCGTCGATCTGGATACCAAGCGCATTCGGAAGCCGCCGCCAACCATCGACGTAGTTCCCGAGCTGTTATCGGATTACCGGAAGCGCATCCAGCGCGAATCTCGGGCACTCGATACAAATGCTTCGACGGCGGATCTCCTCCAGCTTCGGCTGAGACCCCCAGTCGAACCGAAGCAGGATGAATAGACGTTGACCGGCGCACCCGCCGTCTGAATCTCCGTCCCGAGAGAAGGGGCCTGCCAAAACTCGGGGAGGGACGTTCCGCTTTTCGGCCCGGAAAAATTTGTTAGTGCGATCTACGCAACCTCCCAGTCCCGTGCGGCGTGGTCCGCCGCCGAGAAATTTGGCAAAAGTTTGGCAGTCGGTCAGAATCTGACCCTGTATCCCAGAGTCTGACTCAAAGCGGCGGTCGATCAGGATTCTCCATCGAACCGATTAATAAAAAAGGGCTTACATTGCTGTAAACCCTTGGAAATTGATTGCGGGGCTTGGATTTGAACCAAGGACCTTCAGGTTATGAGCCTAAAGGCCAATAGTTCAATCCTAGCCCCCTTTGTGGGACCGATGCCAGGGTCGAACGGCCGGTTGCGCCCGGACACTCTCGACGCTTGTT
>CAZWDH010000536.1:820-2151 GCA_964632865.1 uncultured Nitrospiraceae bacterium | reverse complement strand
TCAACCTTTTTTGCTGTGCCTCAAGGCCGCCCGGACCAACGCAAAAGTTGTCCAAGACATTGGCGAGCACGCGACCCAGATTCCACGCTGCGCCTCTTCTTGCGTGCGTTTCGTGTGCTTCGTGCTGCAACCTCTTCATCGTCTTATCGCTACACCTCAGGGAATTCATCCTGCGCGTCTTCGGCCAATGCTTTACGGTTGTACATGCGTCCGTCGCCACCGAGTTGGAAGTAGAAGAACGTGTATGAGATAGCTATCAGCACCACGCCGACAACGACCAGAACCCATTGTGAAACCGGGTCCTTCAGTCCTGCTGCGGCCATCAGCGGCACACCAACCACAAGGAACAGCAACGTGAGACCGGCCGGTTCTGCGGTGGCGTTGACGACGATGGCCGCCATCGTGAAACCAGTGGCCGTCACCAACAGCGCGGCCGGAACGAGCAGATCGCCCCGCAGGACGATGCACGTCAGCACACACACGGTTGCCAAAGGCTCTAGCAACGGTGTAAACACGAGGAGTACCTGCTGCGAACGCGACAGGGGAAGCGCACGGATAACGTGAAAGTCGAGTCGCGTCCGCTCGAGGACATACAAAGCGACGCCAATGGAGAGGATGAGAATGGTCTCATAAGATGAGAATGACGACTCATCCCGTGTCAGCGTCCAGTACAGACCCGACGCAACGATAACGATTGCCAGCAGACTTCTAAGACCCATCGATTTGTGTGGTACCCAGAGTCCCCAGTATGGAGACAAGACCTTCAGTTGTGAAGGGGGCGGAGCGGGTCTTCCCTTCAGCGGAACATGACGCACAAGACCTTCCGCGAGTCGAGCGGTGCCAAATGACCGCTTCACAAGTAGGAGTGAGAGGAGAATGACTCCAATGGCAACGACGCGCGCAATCAACGACGCGACATACCGTACTTCACCATAGCCGTAAAGCACGGTGGACAACGGAAAGGCAAGAAGGAAGGCCAGTATTTCGAGCCCACGCCCGAACTGCAATTGAACCGTAGCCCATGGTGAGGGCCCCACCGGTCCCAACGGACGCAATGCAATACCCAGCGTGGCGAGTGCAGGAAGACCTGCCGCGACAAGCACCCGTACTTTAAGGGGAAAGGTACCAATCGGTAGGACATCTACGAATACCGACACGCACAATTCAGCAACCAGGTATAGCAGAGGGAATAGAAGCACCGCGTACGCCCAGAGAAACAGGGCTAGCCATCGAGGAGAGAACGGCAGGGTAACAAGCCACCGCCCGGTGCGATTGATGAAGATTCCGCGGACCAATCCGTATCCAAGCAGTCCAACAAGTACGACGGACCA
>CAZWDH010000536.1:0-810 GCA_964632865.1 uncultured Nitrospiraceae bacterium | reverse complement strand
ATGGCTCCTATTTGTCCGCCCAGTTCAATACAACGCTGAACAGAATCCACATGGTCACGACCGTAGACCGCCCCATATCCCGGCTAAAGATCCACTTCCCCAGTTCCCAATACGCGCGGACGGCGCCGGAACTCGACCCTGGCGGCTTGTCGAAGGACGGATCAGGGTCGAACGCGTTCGAGAATCTGGGGCGCAAGTTCATTGGCTTCGTGCCGTCGTACTCCATCAAGTCCGCTCCATCTCACCGCGAAGGCACGAAGCACGCGAAAAGAACACAGGAATCTGCAAGGCGATCTCCTTTTGTGAGTTTCGTGCTTCGTGGTGCATCTTATCCGTACTCATCCGCTGCATGCGTCCAATATGCGTTCTATAGTGCCATGCGTTTCCGTGTTACCGTTGGAGCAACTTGGCCATCATTTCCTCCATGGGGCTTTTCCGCTGGTAGATCCTCGAGCTGTTCCCGACAAGGTAGTAGGTGTAGCCGGAAGAGACAGCCGCGAGGATGAAGGCAGCGGCGAACAGTGCGCTTGGGGTTATGGTGACTGCCATGGACCCCGCGACGACAACGAACATCGTGATAACCGCCGTTGTGGAGGCGGCACGATAGCCCCATCGCAACACCGCAGTCGTTAGAATCATGTGTGTTCCGGCCAGGACCATGAGCAAGGCGGCAGCCATCGACTGCCCGGCACCGAACAGATACGCCGCTATGGGCACGAGAATGACTGCCGATGCGGACGTCGATAGCGGGAGAGATAGAATCAGGAAAGCCTGCTGGCCACGCGAAAGCGGCAACATCCGAAAACTGCG
>CAZWDH010000535.1:845-2156 GCA_964632865.1 uncultured Nitrospiraceae bacterium | reverse complement strand
AGAAGTAACGGTAGTTTAGGTACCCAAGCGGATTGGCTCCCGGCCATTGGACCTCGGGCGCAATAAGAAACTTCTGTTTGTACGTGTAGATCGGGGCGAGCGGTGTCTCGTCCAGTAGAATTGCCTCAGCCTTCTGCAGAAGATTGTACCGGGCATCGGGATCGAGGGTGTGCCGCGCTTGCTCGACCAATCCGTCAAACTCGATATTCGACCATCCTGTGCGATTGTTGCCCCCGTCCGTAACAAAGCACTCGTGATAGTTGATGGGGTCGAGGAAATCCGCGATCCATGCCGATCTGACGACGTCGTAATTCAGCGTCGTCATCGAATTGAGGTAAACCTTCCAATCCTGTTTGTTCGTGGTCACCGCGATATTCAGGTTCTTCTTCCACATATCCTGGATAGCTTCCGCTATACGCTGGTGATCTTCGGATTGATTGAAGAGGATTTCGAGAGGCCGCATTCCTCGCCCGTCTGGATACCCGGCCTCCGCCAGGAGGCGGCGCGCTTCTTCCACGTTGTATTCAATCGCGGCCGTGGCGGTGTAACCTGCGAGGCCGGGTGGCGTCAGCGCCGTGGCCGGCGTACCCGATCCGTAGAGTACCGCGCTGCAAATGGATTGCCGGTCGATCGACATCGCCAGCGCGCGCCGGACCCGCGGATCGTCCAGCGGCGGACGAGTCGTGTTGAACCGGTAGAAATAGGTCCCGATGAACGGTTCGATACGAAGGACCTCCGGCCGCTCTTTCCGGTACGTTTCGATCTTCGTCGCCAACACCGATTCGGTGAGTTGGACCTTGCCGGATTCGAAGCTGCGCACCTCCGTCAACAGGCTGTTGTTCATCGGGTAGAAATCGATACCATCCAGCTTGATGTTCTCCGCGTCCCAATAGTGTTCGTTCTTTTCCACGCGGATGATCTGGTTTGGCGACCATTCCACCAGTTTGAACGGCCCGTTCGACACCATGTTGCCCGCCAAGGTCCACGCGGTGTTGCGATCGTCAATGGCGCCGAAGGCTTCGATATTGGACTGCTGCACGGGAAACCACGCATAGTGAATGTGCATGGCCGGAAAGTACGGCGCGGGATACTCCAACGTCGCTTCGAGCGTCCGGTCGTCCAACGCCTTGACGCCGACTTCGTTGAAATCGGCAATGGTCCCCTCGTTGTACGCGCGCGCGTTTTTCAGGCACCAGAGCATGTACGAATACTCGCTCGCGAGCTTCGGTGACAAGTGCCGCCTCCACCCGTACACGTAATCCTGCGCCGTTACGGGCGCGCCGTTGGACCACTTCGCCTTGGGGTTGATCG
>CAZWDH010000535.1:0-835 GCA_964632865.1 uncultured Nitrospiraceae bacterium | reverse complement strand
CGTGTAAACAAGCCCATCCGCCGACACCTCCCAGGACTCGGCGTTTCCAGGTTCGACCGCGAGCGTTTCTTGATGGAGCGTTGTGAGACCCTCGAACATGGACGTAAGGATGCGGTGCTCCGTGTGTCCGGTAACCAAGTGCGGATCGAGCGCGGCCGGTTCCGTGCCAGTCGCGACGCGGAAGGTGTTGGGCCGGTAGCCGCCACCCGAGCACGCCGGGAGGGTGAACAGGAGCGCCGCAATTACTATCGCAATCCCGATCGTACGCATCACGATAATCTGATTTCCTTTCCACCCAGCACCGGAGTAAGCCCGGCGGGCAACCGATTCACAGAGCAGCCATTATACTTGCCCCCAATTGCCGTGCAAAACACTAGACCGGAGGCCGGGAGGGGTGAGGCAGAAAAAGACCGGACCAGCCAGACGGCCGGTCTGATCCGACTGATCCGACTGATCGGTCCGATCGGTCTGATCCGACTGATCGGTCCGATCGGTCTGATCGGTCTGGTCGGTCGGATCGGTCCGATCCGTCCGATCGAAACACGGCGGCGATTAACCTCATTCGCAAGAGCCTAGGGGAAAGGCCGTTCGATGCCACCACGCTTGCACCACGGTGGGCGGTGCCACATACTTGCGGCAATCAGGATAGTCGCTGAGGGGCCGATAACCTATGCACGCACAGCCGCGAACCGCACAAAGGAGTGCTTCAGTGTGAGGCGGCCTCTGTATCTGCTCATCCCCATCCTCCTGCTCGCCGCGGTCACGCTGTGTCTCGTGCCGCCCGCTGGGGATTTCCCGCTCAACGACGACTGGGTCTACGGGAAGATGGTCCAAC
>CAZWDH010000534.1:0-2186 GCA_964632865.1 uncultured Nitrospiraceae bacterium | reverse complement strand
CCGCGCGGACGCGGCCCGGTTCCGCGCGCAAAGCATGACGTGGGAGGAGAGCGCGGCTCGATTGGAGCGCGTATACCGCCAACTGGCGCACGACGCGGCCTGAGGGTTCGGCCCGGTCGTGCGCATCCCGGCGTAATGAGGTACGGGGTATTTGCGCCCGGCGCCGATGGAACCGGAGCAATCCGGCGTCCACTCCGTTTTCGATCTCTATGAGGTCGGATTACGTGTATCCAAGGAGCGTACGGGGACCGCAAAGCGGCCCTAAACCATATTCGGAAAGGTGAAAAAAAGACCATGTGGAAGAAAATGAATCCCCCGAAGGACGCAGCCGACATTCTGTCCGCCTGTCCAAAGGTTACCGTCGTCGGAACCTCGAGCGAAATCATCGACCTCGCCTGTGGCGGAGCGGATAGCGACTCGTTTGAAGTCAGCTACGAAATCCCCAAGAAAGGCACGGTAGTCGAGGCAAACGTGGTCCGCGTCCGCAACGGCGTATCGGCCAACTACCTGGAGCCGTACATGCGCCGGCGCGATCCGGAAAGCATGGTCATGGGCGACGACCTCCCCACGGACAAGATCACCTTTGAAGAGAAATACGGCAAGCCCTTCGACGAGCTCCGCAAAGAAACCTTCGAGTGGATGAAGAAACAGGAACTCGTCACTTTCGCGTTTCGCGCCGGCAAGGAGAACATGGGCATCGAGGCCATGGTGATCGCGCCGGCCAACGCGGGCTTCTTTGCCCTGGGGCTCGCGCTCCTGCAAGAAATCCTCCCGTTCGATAATCTACCCGAAGCATTCAAGCCACGCCTCGTTATCTACGTCGCCCCGCCCTTCCGGCACACGCACTTCGACGGACGGCAGATCGTGGTGCACAACCGCTCGAAAGAACTGCACGAGATCTTTTCCTATAACCTCTACCCCGGCCCGAGCGCCAAGAAGGGCGTGTACGGCAGCCTCCTGAACCTCGGCGAAAAGGAAGGGTGGATCACCGCCCATTGTTCGACCGCACAGGTCGTCACGCCCTACGACAACGTCGTCACCATCATGCACGAGGGCGCCAGCGGCGGTGGCAAGAGCGAGATGCTCGAGCAGGCGCACCGCGAAGCCGATGGGCGTCTCCTCCTCGGTCGCAACATCGTCACCGGCGAAACGCGCCACGTTACGATGCCCCGCGGCTGCGATATCCGGCCCGTGACGGACGACATGGCCCTGTGCCATCCGTCCATCCAGAATTCCGACGGGAAGCTTCGCGTCGTGGATGCGGAAAACGCGTGGTTCGTCCGCGTCAACCACATCCAGGAATACGCTACGGACCCGCATCTGGAACGGTTAACCGCACAGCCGCCTGAACCGCTGCTCTTTCTCAACATTGACGCCGTTCCGAACGGCCGTGCGCTGATCTGGGAGCACGTGGAAGACGCGCCAGGAAAAGCCTGCCCCAACCCCCGCGTCATCGTTCCCCGCCGCGCCATCCCCGACGTCGTCGAGGGCGCCGTAACGGTGGACATCCGGAGTCTAGGCGTGCGTACGCCGCCGTGCACCCGGGAGAACCCGAACTACGGAATTATCGGGCTCTTCCACATCCTTCCGCCGGCCCTCGCCTGGCTGTGGCGGCTCGTCGCCCCGCGCGGCTACGCCAATCCCAGTATCGTCGACACCGAAGAGATGACCAGTGAAGGCGTCGGGTCCTACTGGCCCTTCGCCACGGGCCGCAAGGTGCACCACGCGAATCTGTTGCTGAAACAGATCGAGGCCACGCCGGCGACCCTGTATATCCTGTGCCCGAATCAGCACATCGGCGCGTGGTACACAAGCTTCATGCCTCAGTGGATTGGCCGGGAATACCTGGCGCGCCGCGGTATGGCGCGCTTCCGCTCAAATCAGATTCGGCCGGCCCGCTCGCCCCTGCTGGGATATGCCCTCCACGACGTGACGGTCGAAGGCGCCAACATCCCCCGCTGGTTCCTCCAGGTGGACACGCAGCCGGAAGTCGGAGAGGAAGCCTACGATCAGGGCGCGGCGATTCTGGACCGGTTCTTCCGCAAGAACCTGGAATCGTTCATGACCCCGGATCTGCTTCCCCTGGGCCGCTGGATCATCGAATGCTATCTTTCCAACGGCACCGTGGAAGACTACCGCAAACTCATCTGCTCCGATTGGATGCCCGTCGCCGAGAAAGCGAAGTC
>CAZWDH010000533.1:0-2198 GCA_964632865.1 uncultured Nitrospiraceae bacterium | reverse complement strand
TCGATGACCCGTGGCGTTTCAGTTTCTGGGTCGAAGCAGGATGGAATGGCGGACGCTCCTTCGCGCGGAGGTCCGCGGAACATTGCAAGCGGCTCCTGTCAGAGGCGGAGCCGGAAGGACTTAATGCGTGCCACGAGTTCTACGTGCGCTTCGTCCTCGGTGGCGCCCGCCCCAGCGGGGAGGTGCAAATCGAAAAGGCGGTGCTTCGCTACATCGGTGCAAAGGCGGAGCACGCGCAGAGCTACTGCACCGGAAAGGAACCGCGTCGTATCGCCCGTCTCGCCTACGACTTCGCTTTTTGGATGGGGGTCATCTCGTCGTTCCCGGTTTGGGACTCGACCCAAGAAGAAACGCCATGAAAGCGCACCCCGATATCGATCATGCCTTCCCGCCGGATTCCTGCTGGATTGGCCCACGAACCACGCCGACCTCTTCTCCACGACCTTCGACAATCTCGACCGTGCCAAGGCCGTCCGTGCGCTTCACCAGGCCTTGATGCAGTTCAACTCCCAATGGAAACTCACACAAAACCCGCGCAGAAAGTCCGCTGTGTAGACGCGAATTTCTCCTCGGCAATCTACGAATGGTTCGACACGCCCCCCGCCAGGGGCGGCGTGTATTCTTTCGCCGGGTACGCTCTTTTCCGAAACCCAAAGACGGGAAATCTCGACATGGTTCTTTCGCTTAGCGAGTTCCCCGGAGTTTGTTTCCACCGGCACCATTTTGAGTCCGTGCCCGACTCAGGGTCGTCGACACCAGTTCAAGGCAGCGGGGAAACGAGTTTGACGCCATTCCCGCCCGCCGAGCCCGGTTACCCGCGGGTCGTAATCCGACTCGCCGCTTGCGTGTATCAAACCGAACAAATCGAGCTCAAGGCGGGGCCACCACTCGTCCGAATCAGCCACCGCACGTCTCTGCTGCAGTTCCCGAGACTCTTCGCCAGTCCCGGAATCCTCACGCCGGAGTGTCGTTCATTTCTGGTTGAAGCAGTGAAAGAGGCGGTGAGGCGCCGCCGCTTCCGCATGTGCATCGTTTGGAGCCGTGGCATTTGCAGCTTCGTGGAGGCAGACGGCTCCGTGGATGAAAGCACTGAGCCTCCGTCCGGAGGGATTCCGGTCACTTCCTATCCGGTCTTCTAAATTCCCAAAGTTTGATTCCGCACATTCGAGGGGCTGATATCAGTCGAGTGAGTTCGACGCAACTTGTCCCTTTCGCCGCCTCTGCATGTACTTGGACAAGTTTCAACCGACCTCCTCTGCCGTCCGAGCCCACGTTCGGATAGACCATTAAGGCCATGAACTCGAGAAGACTATTCACTGGACCCGACCTCGGCATGGAGGTCGTGCAGAGCCTTCACAACTCGATGCAAGTAGACCCCGACTGGAGCGATTGGGAGCAGCGCGGGTTTACTTGGTGGGGTTCTCGCTGCGCCCAGCGGATTTGGTGCGAGCCTCCATTCCAAGATGGCGAATTCGTGATTTACCGACTGCACGCCCGTACGGACTTGTTCGATGGTTTTGAGGATACTACGCTGCAACTGCCAATTCTGAGTCTCGTTGGCAAAACTGCGACTCTCAGCGGAATAGTCCGGCACCCCGACAACCCCAAACGCCTCCAACTGGCCGCAAGCGTCTGTGTCCATAGCCAAAACCGGCCTTGGGCCCAGCGACTTTTTTCGATGGCTGCCGCGATGCAGGTGGCCGAGGCCGACCTGCTTTCCCAGCACCTACAATCACACGCAGGATTCAACCAGGCTGTAAGCGCCCACCCCATTCAAGGAATGCGCCTGCATAGGGATGAGATGCTCGAGATTTTTAGCACCCTCGTTTCTCCAGCCGGACAGGGCGCTTCTCGATTTGTGGGAGAGGAGTTTGACGAAGTTCTGGAAATGGTTCAACGCCCTCCTTGTCTTCTCGCAACAGGCGACGTCAGTGGACTGACAATGGAATTTCCGTTCCCAGGGCACTCCGCTTTAGTTCGTTGCGAAACGAAAGAGAGACATCCACGCGCTGGCGGAGGTCTCTTTCTGCGCATTACATTACCAGTTGGAGGTGAAGACGGTGAAACCACACATCAAGCTCTGGAGGTGAATGAGCGAGAGGTCCGAGAGATGACGCGTGCGAACTTCGTCGGTTCGTGGTGCCCATCGAAGCAGGGGCTCACCTATGTCTCATTCTTGCCCAATTGTATCTACGCCC
>CAZWDH010000532.1:0-2226 GCA_964632865.1 uncultured Nitrospiraceae bacterium | reverse complement strand
TTTTCGGCTTCATGAGGAACTCGCGCGGTTTTCATCCCCTTGATTCGATTACGAGTATTCATGAAAGGGCCTTTCGCCCGGAGATGATAAAGACGCGGCCGGTCGCGGAAGGGCGAAGGCGGTGTAAGGGACCTAAACGACCAAAAAGACCTAAAGGACTGCCGCAACGGGGGTTGAGCGGAGTCCCGGTTTCTGTTTTCGGAGTAGCACGACGGACACGAAATCGAAGGGCAACGGCCGTTTTTGGGTTGAACGGTAACCCTACCCGCGTCCCCATTCTCAGGGAAGACGCTTCGCTCGTTACGTGCGCGGATCGGCGCGCCTAGTTCTTCTGCAAACCACTGCGGTATATTGACTTGCACGTTTGATTACACCTAGATTGCGGGGCGTGGTTGCCTTGATCGAAGCCCTTCCGAATCTTCCACACTCTGACGTTATCTTGGTGTATAGTGGAGTAGGGTTAGCCGGAGGTGTGTGGGCCCGAACGGGGGTGGCGCTGCTGTCGAGCGTGCAAAGCGTTCCAGTGGATTCGCGGTTTACTTGGCAGGCTGCTAGGGGGAGTGGGCTTTGGTAGCGAAAGCGTTCAAGACGACCTCGTGGTCCGTGGTGTTG
This sequence comes from uncultured Nitrospiraceae bacterium, assembly GCA_964632865.1. Taxonomy (GTDB): domain Bacteria; phylum Hydrogenedentota; class Hydrogenedentia; order Hydrogenedentales; family SLHB01; genus JAHDWY01. The sequence goes on along the minus strand of CAZWDH010000532.1, from coordinate 1,614 downwards.
GCGGCAAAAAATGAACGGTCAACGGTATCCCGTGAGGCCCTTGAAGTCCTGTGCAAGACGTATTGGTCCCCCTTGTATTCGTATATTCGCCATAAGGGACGCTCCGTTGAAGACGCCAAGGATCTAACCCAGGGATTCTTCGCGAACTTCCTGGAAAAGCGCTTTCTGAAAGACGTGGAACCCGCGAAAGGACGATTCAGGTCGTTCTTACTGGCTTCGCTAAACCACTTTCTCGCCAATGAACGCGCCAAGAGACTATCGCTGAAACGGGGCGGCACGGCGCTTCACCTGCCACTGGATTTTGCGGATGCGGAACAACGGTACGTGAGCGGACCTTCCCACAACCTTTCTCCCGAAGCCTTATTCGATGCGGAATGGGCACGCACGATGATCGAATCTTCGTTACGGCGATTGGAGTCTGAATACACGGAAGCGGGTAAATCTGAACTGTTTGACGGGCTTCGAGGTTATCTTTCCGGCGAGCTACCGGGAATGCGGTACAGACAGTTGGCTCAAACCCTGAATATGACGGAGGGCGCGGCAAAAGTCGCGGTTCATCGGATGCGCAAGCGGTACGGTGCTCTGTTGCGAGACGCGATTGCGGATACCGTCGAGAGACCGGATGAGGTTGATGATGAACTCAGATACCTGGCCTCGGTAGCTGGATCCTAAGGGAGCGCATCCCGAGCGGGTGTGGGTTTTCGAGGGTTTGGCGTAGGGTCTGGGTACTTTCTTGGGGGGCGGGATGGAACGCCTGGAGTCAGAAAACCATTGCTCCCAATGCAACGCGGAGATTCCGTCGTATTCTCCGCAAGGCCTTTGCCCGCGATGTATGATTCAGCATGGACTTGATGAAGGGGAGCCGACGGTACTGGACCGTGATCTCCAAGGCGATATCGCGCCATATGGATTTCTGCCGCTGGACGGGTTCGCAGATTCGATGCTGCCGCGCGGAACCCGCCTCGGAGTCTTTCGCATTGGTAACCGCCTCGGCACCGGGGGGCAAGGTGACGTATATCAGGCGCACGATTCGAAGCTGGACCGCGACGTCGCCATAAAGGTCCTACCCGCGAGATTCCTATCCGACCCGGAACGTTTAGCCCGTTTTGAGCAAGAAGCGCGGATCCTTGCCTCACTGAACCATCCCAATATCGGGGCGCTCTATGACCTGCGTGAGGAAGCCCATCTGCACTATTTGGTCATGGAACTGGTCGACGGCAGGACTCTGTCTGAATGCATTGCGCGGGGTCCAATCGGGATTCAAGAGGCTCTTCGGATATCGATTCAGATTGCGGAGGCGCTCGAGACGGCTCACGAGCGCGGGATCGTCCATCGGGATCTGAAACCCGCAAACATCATGCTGAACGAGAAAGGCGGCGTGAAAGTCTTGGACTTCGGGATCGCCAAGGCATTGGAACCCAAGGCACGTTCCCGGCCTGATACGTCGGCCCAACCGATAACGACAACCCCGAAGTTCAGTACGGGTGAACGGATTATCGGTACGCCAGCCTACATGTCGCCTGAGCAGAGGCAGGCATTGCCTGTGGATCGCCGTACCGATATCTGGGCATTGGGAGTGATCCTGTACGAGATGCTCACGGGAAGGCATCTGTG
>CAZWDH010000531.1:0-2244 GCA_964632865.1 uncultured Nitrospiraceae bacterium | reverse complement strand
ATTCCCAAGGATAGCGACGCATTGGGCAGTGAGCGTTTGGCCCTAACTAACCCCTATCACGCGCGGAGCACCTTGCGAAGGTGTTTGAAGCTTGCTCGCCCTTGTTCTTCGGAGCTGCACTCCACGGAGAGGATGCCTTTGAACTTGGCCTTGCGAAGGATCTTCACAATCCGGGCCCAATCGAGGACGCCTTCCCCGCAGGCGCAACCGGACGGCACGCCGGTGACTTTGCCACGGTCGTCCATCATCACTCCGCCGATGTCCTTGGCGTGGACGTGGACGACTTTCTTAGCGATGGCCTCCAGAAAGGCGTAGGGGTCCTCGCCGGCCATGAACACGTTCCCGGTATCGGGGTTGCAACTGAAGTACGGCGAATCCACGAGGCCGAGAATTTCCAGGTAGGTCTTCAGCTTCACGGTATAGACTTGGTGAGGCTCCAGCGCGATATGAACCTTGTGCCGTTCCGCGACGGGAAGCACCCGGCGGAGCGTGTAATAGATGATGTCGAAGGCCTGACGCTTGGTCATCCAATCGGGAACGATGCCCTCATCGGTGCATACGCAGGTCGCGCCGACCCCGTGAGCGAACTCGATGGCGCGGGTCAAGAACGGCACGCTGATTTCCGGCTGCGCCATGGGCGCGTGGGCGCTCACGGCACTGACCTTCAAGCCGAAGCTCTTGACGATATCCCGAACCTCGAGCGGGTCGCGCTCCATGCTGACGGCGCCGTAGTATCCCGCTTCGCAGAGCAGGTCGCGCCCATTGAGCATGTTGAGTTCGCAGTAGCGGTAGCCCTGCCTGCGGATCGCGTCCAGGGAGTACTCCAAGGTCTTGTCCGCGTGGCGAAACGCCTCCGTGTTCAGTCCAATTTCGATATCGGCCATGATTCTTTCCCCCTTTCGCGTACGGCGCTGGGTTCGATTCCTCTGCCCTACGCGTCACACGCTCTCACAGTCGGGCTGCGGGATTCAAAAAAGATGAAGTCTTCTGCCGCGAGAGTCTCCGTTTTGAAGACCCCCTCCCTGGCCCTCCCCGCGGACGGGGAGGGAGTAAGATCTCCATGCCTGACGGGGGCTGGAGACTATCTATATCGATCGTTGCGACAGAGTGAATGTGAGATCTCTCCATCCGCGAGGGAATGCAAAAAAGGCGACACGGCAACCCATCAAACCTTGGGAAGAACAGGACCGTACTCCACTCCGGGAATGAGAGAAGTACCGTCCGAGAATCCTTCGGGCCGGTTTGCCAGTTCGTTCACGAGAAGCCGCCGCCAATGGGCTACGCGGTCCGCGTGGCTGTTCTTTCCTGCGAGGTTGTGAAGTTCGTTCGGGTCGTCGCTTAGGCGAAAGTACTGTTCCCTGCCATCGGCGACGAACCAGATGTATTTCTCCTTGCCATCAGTCAGCGTATGGTGCACCGGGGCGTGCTCGATGTGGAGGTAATCACGTGGCTCCGCGGCCTCGCCTCGCATCAGGGGTGAGAGGTCCATCCCATCCATGGTATCCGGCGGGTCGATCCCGGCCATGGACAAAAGTGTGGGCATGATGTCTTCCAGGCACACCGCACTGTCGATCACAGCGCCGGGCGTGATGGCGGAATGCGCAGCAGGACGAATCAGGAAGGGAATGCGCGCCGAAGGTTCGTAGGGAACGACCTTGCGCCACAGGTAGTGGTCACCGAGCATTTCGCCGTGGTCGCTCGTGAAAACGATGAGCGTGTTGTTGTCGACGAGACCGTTCACCGGATTCAGCAGACGGTTGATCTGATCGTCGATGTGATTGATGAGTCCGTAATACGCCGCGCGGGCGGAACGCAACGCGTCGCCTTCCAGTTGCACGCGGCCGGCGCTTTGTCCCATGCCGAGACCCCTATTCTCCGGCGGCTCGGCCCAGTCGCCGATCACCGGCTCTGGAAGTTCCGTGCGCAGGTAGCGGTCCATGTACGGCTCCGGCGGAATGAGCGGCGGATGGGGCGCAAGAAACGAAACGGTCAGGAAGTAGGGGCAGGACGGGTCGCGCTTGCGCAAGAACTCCAGCGCTTCGTTGACGGTCCAATTGGTTTGATGATACGCCTCGGGCATATGCCAGGGGCGCGCGGTCCAATCGTTGTGCATGACCCCCGTGCCGTAGTAACCGCCGCTGCCCTCCGGCTCGTTCCGGCTCAGCCATTCTTCATAGTCGCCGTCTTCACGCCCGTTGATGACCATGTGGTCGTACCCGTAGCGTTTTCGCGGGGGATGCTGGT
>CAZWDH010000530.1:0-2253 GCA_964632865.1 uncultured Nitrospiraceae bacterium | reverse complement strand
ACTTCCTTGCCCTGCACCACGCCGCCGTTGTTGTCGAGTTTGTACTGCTTGATGCCGAGGAAGCCGATGGCGTTGAGGATGATGAAGTTCCCCTGCATGTCGTCGGGGAAGTGCGTGCTCGACACGATCCCGCTCGACGGCACGGGCCGCACGGTCTTCTCAAACATCTCGTGCATGGTGAACCCGCCTTCGCCGTCCATGAGCACCTGGAACGCGCGGCCCGAGGTGGCGTCCGTGGCGAAGTGGTAGCCCCAATAATCGAAATCGCCGCCGTGTGGGTTGGGCGAATTCTCCGCGTGAAAGCTGAAGCGGAAGGTGCGCGGGTTGAAGCGGTACATGCCCGTGCGGCCGTGGGCCAACTGCGCCGACTGCCACGGCGTCTCCACGTTGCTCACGTTAAAGATGCCGCGCTGGTAATAGATGTAGCCGTCGGGACCGTAATCAAAACCGTTCGCCGAGTGGTGCGTGTCCGCGGAGTCGAGTCCGCTGAAGAGGATCGTCTTCTCGTCGGCCACGTCGTCGCCGTCCGTGTCTTTCAGGAACCAGAAATCCGGCACCGAAGCGACAATGACGCCTCCGTTCCAGAAGGTGAACCCCGTCGGGTTGTGTACGTAGGCAAAGGTGATGGCCTTGTCCGCGACGCCGTCGCGATCTTCGTCCGGCAGGATGAGGAGCCGGTCGAGCATTTCATGATCGGGCTGCCACTTGGGATAGGTCTGCCATGCGGCGACCCAGAGCCGGCCTTTCGTATCGACGTCCATCTGCACGGGATTGACCAGCTCGGGGAACATCTCTTCCGACGCGTACAGATTGGCGGTCATGCCTTCTGCCAGCGTCAACGTGTTGACGCCTTCGCTCGCAGGCACGTAGTCGACGGAGCCGGTCTTGCCGTCGGGTTGGATGTTCGTCTTCACCAGGATCGGATTCGGCACGTTGCTATCGTCGGGCTCGATGGTCTTGCCTTCAACGGCCTTCCAGATGACCTCGTCGCGGTTCGCGGCCATCACGTCGAGCATCACGAGTTCGTGTTGCAAGACTTCCGCGTTCGTCTGGTCGTCGACGAATTTCAATACCGACCGCGATCCCCACACGTCGTTGCCGTCCGTCGCGCGGTAGCGGTTGAAGAAGCACCAGTTCTTGGCCAGCACCGCCTTGCGGATCTTTTCGATGTGCGTCTCGTCGATGGTCTGTCCAAGGGCTTCCACGATCACCCGCGCGATGGCCTTGTTGCCGGCGTCGTTGAGATGCACGCCATTGATGGTCAGCGGCGCGTCGCTTTCCTCATAGAGCCTCTTCGACGGCGTAAACAGATCGACGAAGGGAACGCCCTTGTCCGCCGCCACGCGCGCCATGGCGTCGGTGTAGATGGAAAGCCAGAAGTTGTTCTCCGAGCCGTCCGGCAGGTTCGGCGAATCGAGGTCCTCATGGGCGATGGGCGAGAAGAGAACAAGCCGCGGCGCGGCTTCGCCGTCGTATTGTTTCGATCGCATCTCATCGATGAAAGCGGACAACTCCGCTTTGAAAGTCTCCGGGTCGTGGTTGAAGGACTCGTTGTATCCGAAGAACGCGAAAAGGACGTTCGTCTTGGCTAGCGTGAGCCACTCGTCCACGGAGGGGAATCCTTCCTCGCGGGGCCGGTCCGCCACTTCATCGCCGGTAAAGCCCATGTTGCGGATGACCAGATTCTTCTCCGGATTCGCGCTCTGCAGGTAGGCCTCCAGCCAGCCTTCGTGCTGCATCCGGTCCGGCAACGCGTTGCCGATGAAGACCACGTGGTCCTTTGGCTCGAACTCAAACTGGGCGAACGCCGGGACCGTGCCCGCGGCGAGAACCAAGATTACAGTCAGGGGGATGAAACGACCCTTCACGGAATGCACTCCTTCGTTGGACGGATACCGCAGCGCCTTGCAAGGGGGGAACTTACAGGAGGAGGCGTCTATGGGTCAATTGGGCGGTATCATCTGCGGCAATCTGCGCAATCTGCGGACGATACTTGTTTATTGCCCTGGCATGTCCATTTCGCAAATCCCCATTCGTCGTTATACTGAAGGCCGAACGAACTGACATTAAGGCTGTCCGGTTCTGCGATACGGTCAATACAGATAAATCCCTGGTGAGTCGCTTGTTGCAGCGATAATGGGCGGCCCGTGGCCATTGGCCGGGCCTGCGGGAAAGGAAGGATACTCATGCCGATTCAGCCGTACCTGTTCTTCGATGGCCGTTGCGAGGAGGCCCTCGAGTTTTACAAGAAAG
>CAZWDH010000529.1:0-2275 GCA_964632865.1 uncultured Nitrospiraceae bacterium | reverse complement strand
CAATTTGCCCGCGACCCCGTGCCCGGTTTGACTTGAAGTCCCATTTTTCGCTACCCTATTCGCTAACCCTTCGGGCGGAGGTTGTCCGGTCGTGAACGTATTTCAGATTCCGCTACCCGCCGTGACGGACGAGGGACTGGCGATTGACGCGGAGTTACCGGGCGCGGACTTACGCCCCGAAGGCGCCGCCGAATTGCCGCTGGGACCTGTTCACCTGAAGGGTACGCTCTCCAACGATGGCGATGAGTTCATTTTCAACGGCCATCTGGAGACGACGTATTTGGGGCAGTGCGACCGGTGCCTGGGCCCGGCCGAAACGCCGTGGCACACGGACGTACTCTGGGTCTTTATGCAAGGTGCTCCGCCGCAACCTTCTGAACAGTTTGAGGATGAAGAAGAGGACGCCACCCTTGACGATGGCGTCATTCGGGCCTTCTTCGAGGACAACATCCTTGACCTGCGCGGAGCCGCGTGGGAAGAGATCGTCCTGGGTACGCCCTTGAAGCAGTTGTGTTCGGAAACATGCTCGGGCTTGTGCCCGATTTGCGGGACCAATTGGAATGACTCCTCGTGCGAATGCCAGCAAACCGAGGATTCTGAAACGTTAGAAAACAAGGGGCTCAAAGGTCTGAAGGACCTCTACCCCGACATGAACCCCGATCGTTTGGAGGACTAACCGTGCCGGTACCAAAGAGAAGAACCGGAAAGACCCGTAAGAACACGCGTCGTTCCCACCACGCGCTGAGCAAGCGCGTTTTCTCGGAATGCCCGAGTTGTGGAGAGCGCATCATGCCGCATCGGGTCTGCCCGAAATGCGGGCACTACAAGGACCGTCTCGTCGTCAACGTTGAAGGCAGCTAACCCCTGGGTCGGCGGGAGCCTGCCATGCGAATCGCTATCGACGCCATGGGATCGGATTCGGCGCCTGATCCGGAAATCGAAGGCGCCCTGTCTGCGAACATATCAAACGACGTGGAATTGATCCTGGTCGGTGATGAGCCGCGCCTAAAAGCCGCTCTCGGTAACCGTGCAAAATCGCGCCGAATCTCTATCGTGCCGGCGGCGGAAGTCATCACCATGGATGAGACGCCCATGCTGGCGGTGCGCAAAAAGAAGGACGCGTCCCTCCTGGTCGCCATGCGCCTCGTGAAGCAGGGTGTGGCCGATGCCTTCCTGAGTGCGGGCAATACCGGCGCAGTGATGCTCGCGGCGAGGACGATCCTCCGCCCTATCAACGGCGTAGCAAGATCCGCCATCTGTCAACTCCTGCCCACGATGAAGGGCACCTGCCTCGTGCTCGATTTGGGCGCGAACGTGGATTGCAGCGCCCGTCATCTCTGCGACTTCGCCGAGATGGGCGTGGTCTATTCCCGCGAAGTGCTGGGCAAGAGCAATCCGCGAGTGGGCCTGCTCAATATCGGCGAGGAACAGGCCAAAGGAAACGACCTTGCCAAGACGGTGAACCGAAACCTAAGCGCCGCTCCGCACGTGAACTTCGTCGGCAACGTCGAACCCAAAGGCATGTACGCCGGCCTCGCCGACGTGGTCGTATGCGACGGTTTCGTGGGCAACGTGGTGCTGAAAACCAGTGAAGGCGCCGGCGCCCTGATAAGGAATCTCCTGGCGAAGGAACTTCGATCCAGTTGGGTCAGTATGCTCGGCGCGCTCCTGAGCCGCGGCGCCTACAAACGCCTGAAGCGAACCGTCGACCCGAACGAATACGGCGGTGCGCCTCTGTTGGGCGTGAACGGCGTGGTCATCATCATGCATGGCGCCTGCTCCGGACAGGGTGTCGCCCATGCCATCGAATTGGCCTGCACGGCGGTGAAGCACGAGATTAACAAGCACATCGAGGAAGGCATCGCCGAATTAAGGGCGACAGTGGCCAATCTCGATTCCAATGGCACACCTGCCAGGCACGAAGTGAGCGCCCACGAATAGCCCGGCAAGAGACGGGACCGGGCACCGCTCAGGTGCACTCCAACGCGAACGGAAGGGGTTACTACATTGGCTGACTTTAAGGATAAGACTGTTCTGATTACGGGCGGTACCCGAGGTATCGGACGCGCCTGCGCCGCGTTGTTCGCCCGGGAAGGCGCAAACGTCGCCATGTGCGGCCGGTCGGCTGCAAGCGCCGAACAAGCAGCCGCGGAAATCAGCGCGGAAACCGGCGGATCGGTTGCGGGATACGAAGCGGACATCGGCAGTAGCGATGCCGTCGACGCGATGGTGAAACAAGTGACCGAACGTTTCGGACCCGTCTATATCCTCGTCA
>CAZWDH010000528.1:0-2275 GCA_964632865.1 uncultured Nitrospiraceae bacterium | reverse complement strand
CGCCCGTTGATGACCATGTGGTCGTACCCGTAGCGTTTTCGCGGGGGATGCTGGTGCATGTTGCGCCCTACGAGATACGTCTGGTAGCCGTTCTCCTTCAACACCTGCGGCAGCGTCGGCGGCGCGTCCCACTCCACGCCGTCGCGATACCCCACCATGCCGTGGGTGGCGGGGAACTGTCCCGACAGGAGCGACCTTCGTGCGGCGATGCAGGAGGGGCAGGTCGTGTACGCGCGGGTGAAACGAACGCCCTGCGCGGCGATGTGGTCCATGGTCGGCGTCAACAGTACGGGATGACCGTCGATGCCGAGACAATCGCCGCGCTGCTGATCGGTCATGATGAGGAGGATGTTCGGCCTGCCCGCCTTTGCCGGCGATGCCGAACGCGTCGCTGACGTGCCCGCGACCACACTGGTCACGCCAGCCGCAGCCGCACTCCGCGACAGTGAAAGACCACCCGCCGCAAGCGTACACGATGCCATAAACGCGCGCCGTCCCATTTCCGTCATGAAATGCATCTCCCGTAGTGACTGGCGAGTGACCTGTGCTGCACCCCCAATGTGGCCATTTTGTAGCTATCGGCGCGGGGATTCAAAATGCTGGTAAGACGGAGGCTGACTTGAGAGATCAATGACGAAGGCTACGGGGAACAACGGAATTCAAGTTTGATGTTCCGACATGACGCTCACTTCGGCTCGCAAACATTCCGGTCGACGGTTTTCAAGCGCTCGACGACCCGCCGCAATTCGTCCAGGATTGGATGTTCCCAGCCGTCGCTCAGCACTTCGAGGATCCGGGTGTAGTACCAGAGGCTGCCGTCGCGTTTGCCCTGGAACCGGTCCCAGACGCAGGCGCCTTCTTCCTGGAGGTCGCGGGCGATGGTGCGGACGTTATGAATCTTGTCGGCCGCGACGATGAGGCGCAGTTCCGGCGGAGCGCCTTTGATGGCCTCGATGAAGTTTTGTTTGCGTTCGAGCCAGGGTGGCTTGGGCCGAACGAAGGCGTCGGTACACCCTTCCACCAAACCCGCCACGCGGTCGCCGAAGGCGGCGCGGATCTCTTCGAGGGTCTTTCGGCCTTCTCCGTCTTCGACGGCGTCGTGAAGCAATGCGGCGATGAGTTGATCTTCGTCTCCCCCGTGCTCGCCGACGAGCGCGGCCACGGACATGACGTGGGTGATGAAAGGCGCGCCGGACCCTTTGCGCCGCTGGTCGCGGTGTACCCCGTGGGCGAAAGCAAAGGCGTCATCGATGCGCGTGCTGTAACTCATAATTCGATCTCGTCCCGATGCCATTCTACATAGGAAGTGCGGGTCCACCCAAAGGTACCGCGCCAGCCTTGAAGAACATCCCCCTAAGTCCCCCTTCAAAGGGGGAGTGGATCATCGCAGTCAAACGCAAGTGGGACGGCTTCGCCTTGTTGAACGAACGACTGCTTGTCCATCCCCGCGCCGCGACCGCGGCAGCGGAAAATCCCCCTTTGAAGGGGGCAGACCCGAAGGGTCGAGGGGGATGTTACGCAACACACGCGCGCCTCAATCCGCAAGCATACTCGGCTCAGAAGTGCGTTTGTTTGGGCCGGGCGATTCGCGCGGCCGGGAGTTCCATCAGGCGCTCGACGCGGGAGCACAGATCCGAAAGGCTGAAGGGTTTCTTCAGGTAATCGTCGAAGCCGTAATCCGTCAGCATCTTTGCTTCGTCGTCATCAATATAGCCGGAGATGGCCAGGATTCGCGTGGCTTTCGTTTCAGCGCGGCTCTTCACCCGTTCGCAGACCATACGGCCGTCCATATCCGACAAGTGGATGTCGAGAATGATGACGTGGGGATTGTGTTCCGCGACTTGCGTGCCGGCGTCGAAGCCGGTCGATGCGACGAATACTTTGTAGTCGCCGGATTTCGCCAGGGCCGCAGGGATCACGTCGAGGTAATAGGGGTCGTCGTCCACAACAAGGACGCGCCTCTCCCCTTCTTCCAGCCGTTCGAGGGGAATGCCATGACTCAGCATGAACTGGCGCAGGCTGTCGTAGGGAATGCGCCGGTCCCCGCCGGGTCCCAAACGGTATCCTTCGATCTGCCCCAAGTCGAACCAGCGCGACACGGTGTCCGGCGACACGCCGCAGATGGCCGCAACTTCCCCACTGGTGAACACACGGTTTTTCGCTTCCGACATAAATCTCACCTATTGTGGCTAGCCCGCCATTCCGGCGGGACTGCACCGATGCCACGATTTCCGGTATTGCACGGTTTGCGGGTTCCCAAGGATTTGATGCTAAC
>CAZWDH010000527.1:0-2301 GCA_964632865.1 uncultured Nitrospiraceae bacterium | reverse complement strand
CCGGTAGTGGCTGGCCGATGCCCAGGCGAGTTCGCGGAAACGATTGTGTGCCAAGCTCTTCGATGATCGATGTCAGGCCGTTGTGACCGCCGGCGGAGCCTTTCCCCCGGATGCGGACTGCACCCAATGGGAGGGCAAAATCATCCACGACGACCATCATTTGGCTGGGGGTCAGCTCATTCTCCTCGAGTAACCGGGCAGCAGCCAGACCGGAGAGGTTCATGAACGTGCGGGGTTTGGCCAGGATAATGCGCCTCTCGCTTGCCTCGAAAGTGGCCCAATCGAACTCTTTGACGCGCGGTTGCGGGGTGGCGTGGGTGAGGTCGATGAGATGGTCGACCACATCAAACCCGACATTGTGGCGGGTACGGTGGTACTTTTTGCCGATATTTCCGAGTCCGAGAATAAGCGAGATCATGGGAGAGGGAAGGTAGGGGGTGGAAATCGTAAACGCAAGCCGAACAGACGCATCTCTCCTTGACGCGGTGCTGAGAATTGCAGACCTTGTGAAAAATGTAGTTCGAAGGTCATTTTAGGGAGAAGAGTGACTACCAGTCCGGCTGACATTATATCCCCCCTTTCACCGATTCACGAGTTGCGCTATGGGGAAATCAAGACGCGACGCAATTCGAACGACTGGCCCTACTTCCTCGTGTCAGCTCTCGCGCTTTCTATTCTCTTCTGCAACACAACCATTATCCTCACCACCGCGATCGGAGAGCCGGTTGCATATTGCTAACGCGGAGGGTTTCATGTCTCGGTTCGCACTGACAACAGGTGTAGCAAGTTGTTTGGTTTGTCTCATCTGTGGCATGGTCGCCGCAGGAACGGTTGACGACGCCTGGGCGGAATTGCACAAACTGAATACCGGGGTCGCCAAAGAAATGTTTGCGAAGGCGATTAAGGAGGATCCGAAAGATGAGTCGGCGAAGCGCGGATTGTTTCTCGCCGCTGAACTTGATATGGACCATCTGACCGCGTACGACGCGGTCAAACAGATGGGGGCGCAACCCGGCGACCCGTATCTTCCGGCCATTTTCGAATGGTGGGCGGCGGTGGATGAACCGTGGACAGATCGGGACGCGGGCGAGCGGAGGATCATTTCGCTGATAGCCAAATCGCCGTACGGCGGACATCAGTACATGGCTGAACGGATGACTGAGTCGGAAAATTTCAAAGAGGCATTCAAGCAGTCAGCCAAACTGGGAGGGGACACGTTTACTGGCGCGTGGGTGATAGGACCGTTCGACAACAAGTCGGATATCGCGTTCTTTCGCGACCTTCCTCTGGAAACAGCTCCATTCGACACAACACTGGCAACCACCGGCGGGATGGGAGTTCGCACCGGTTGGTGTTGGGTGGACGCAACCACCATTGGATGCGTGACACCGTCATTTCCGTTCAGTGAATCCGCCGACAACGTCTTTCTGACAAAGGTCTTCTTTGAACTGCCAGCGGACGCGGAGATCCTGATCCTTATGGGCGGGGTATACTCCAGTCGCGTGCGCCTGGACGGTAAGTTGGTACAGACTGACCCGACCGCGCGCAACGCGAATATGCGCGGCGGCTTTCGGGTGAAGTTGAAAAAGGGAATACATGAAATGACGGCGACGCTGGGTGCGGCAGATTTACCGTCAAATCTTAATGTAGCGATACGAAACGCCGACTATTCACCGATCCCCGGGTTACGGTGGCCACGCTACGCGTCGGTGCCAAATGACCCCACAATAGAAGCATCGCAGTTCCATCCGATCTTTGATCTCTTCGACTCGCTCACGGCCAACACAATTTCGCCGGAGAAGCGATTCTGGCGAGGCATCCTCCAGATGTACAACGGCTATACGAACGAGGCAGTGACCGAATATGAGGCCGCCATGGCGGACAGTCAGTTGACGCCGCTTGAAATGTACCTTCTGTGCGGAATGTTGGAGTTGCAGGATAACAGCGTGCGCCGGAGTGAGGTGATCGGGCTTATCGGGAGTGAAACGGCATGTCCGACAGTGGCGCTTCAATTGATACGCCAATCCGCGGCCACAGGCGCTCAGCAGGTTGAGGAGGTGGCGAAGTTGACGGCACTCTATCCCGACAGGGTTGAGCTTGAGTCCATCGCCAATGTCGGACGCCTGCTCAAAGGGGATATGGTGGCGTACAAGCAGGGACTGTTGGATCTGATGAAGAAGTACCCGCACGCCGCGATCATCAACACCTTGCTGCAACAATTTTACTACTCAATCAACCGTGACTATATCTCGGCGCAGAAAGAACTGGAAGAGTACTGCCGGAAGACCTCACAAGGGTCCA
>CAZWDH010000526.1:0-2315 GCA_964632865.1 uncultured Nitrospiraceae bacterium | reverse complement strand
CGCGGTAAGGATGATGCCGGTAAGTCCAATCCCGCCTACCGTCGCCCAGAAGACCTCGTCGCGAGACTCCGGCGAACAGACAATGACTTCGCCGCCCGGCGTGAGTAGTGTCAGATCGAGCACATGCGCGCCAAAGGTCCCGTCGCGATGATGATTCTTGCCGTGGACGTCGTTGGCAATCGCGCCCCCGACGGTCACGAACTTGGTTCCCGGCGTCACAGGCAAGAACCAGCCGCGCGGCAGGAATGCTTCCAGGATTTCCGCGAGGCTTACGCCTGCTTCGCATTCCAGAATGCCGGATTCTTCATCGAAGGAAAGCATGCGGTTGAGCCGCACCGTGGACAGCACGCCGCCACCGCCGTTCACGGCCGTGTCCCCGTAGCTCCGGCCAAGACCGCGGGCGATGTAATGCGGCTGCTGTCCGGAGTCCAGGATCGCGTGGACCGCGCGGCGCTTTTCCGGGCGAAAAACTTCACAATCCTCCGCCGGGTACCGGCCCCAACCGGAGAGTCGCTGTGTGGATGATGGAATCACGTTAACCCCTGAGATTCGGTAGACGGACGAATTATAGGAGCAGCGTGTCGGCGGTTACAACGGCGGCGCCGACGTGGGGATGGCCGGGGGCGGCGTGCCGCGTCCAAAGGCCTGCTTCACGGATTCGCGGGACAGCACGACCAGCGTGAACACGCCGAGCGCGGTGCCGAAAGGAAACGACAAGCACTCAAGCGCGGCAATAATCATGCAGAAGATGTAGTTCGTCTGCCGGCTCAGGAACCGGCCGGCGAGGATCATGCACGTGCCAGAGATGAACCCTGCGAGTAAGGCGAATACGGCCACACTAACAAACAGCACACCCAGGAATTGGAGTCCTTCCTGATTCTGACTACTGGACGGATCCAGCGTTTCGGGAGACACGAGCATGAGAATGCCGACGGCGAGATGAAAGAGCGGCAACAGGGAAATGAGCAAGGTGAGCCCGCCGAGAACGTAATGAAAAATGGTTAGCAGGTTCAGTTGGTCCCGGTCTTCTTTGAGCATGATGTTCCTTCCGCCTCCCGCGCTACTCTACAGCGTCGCATTGGAATATGCCAACGAGCAGCACGCCCGGAAGTTGTTGATCGGCATGAGAAGCGCGCGATAGGCTGCCGTGGTCAACCAAGAGGAGCGGAAGAAATGATGTACTGGATGCTGGCGCCTATGTTGAGCCTTGCCGCGGCGGGAACGCCCGTACCCGTGATTCTCGACACGGACATCGGCGGGGACATCGATGACACGTGGGCCTTGTGCATGATGCTGGCCTCGCCGGAGATCGATCTCAAGCTCATCGTCACCGCCGTAGACGACACCCCGGCGAAAACGCGGCTCACGGCGAAGATCCTCGAAGCGGTGGGGCGTACGGATATCCCAATCGGCACCGGCGTGAAACAGACGGACCGCGAACTCAACCAGGCGTCGTGGCTCGGCGATTACACGCTGGACAACTACCCCGGCGTCGTTCACGCGGACGGCGTCGGCGCGATGATCGATCTGATCAATGCTTCGACGGAACCCGTCGTGTTGTGCGTGCTCGGACCGCAGTCCAACATCGCCGCCGCGCTGGAACGGGATCCGTCCATCGCCAAGAAGGCGCGGGTGGTGTCCATGGCGGGCAGCGTGTACGTCGGCTACAACGGCAAGGAAACCCGCCAGCCCGAGTACAACGTACGGCGCGATGTGGACGCGGCGCGCGCGGTGTTTGCCGCTCCCTGGGAGATTACCTATGCGCCGCTCGACATCTGCGGAACCTTGCGCCTGCAGGGCGACCGGTATCTGCAGGTCGCGAATTCAGCGAGTCCGCTCGCGAAGGTCACCATCGACAATTACCAACACTGGGCCCACTACAAGAATCAACCCGAACAAAGTAGCAGCATCCTGTTCGATACCGTCGCCGCGTACCTATTGTTTGCGGAGGACCTGTGCGAAATCGAAACGGTGAACCTGGCAGTCGATAACGACGGCAATACGTTCCCTGATGAGAAAAATGGGCGGCCCGTGCGCTGCGCGTTGCGCTGGAAGGATCGGGACGCCTTCGAAAAACTGTTAGTCGAACGGATGACCGGTGACGCAATCGCGGGAAAAGACTAACGATTCTGCCGCCCTGTCCAGGGCTTGTTGATTTGGTTGGGACTCTACCCGGGGTTCCGCTCGTGCCTCGCTCCACCCCGGGCTACCTTCGAGTCGCCCCGTCCGGGGCTAATACGACGAAAGGCAGGTGCAAGACGTCTTGGGTGAGGACGCTAAACCCGCGGAAAACCCCATCCACGGTGTAGGTCATT
>CAZWDH010000525.1:0-2335 GCA_964632865.1 uncultured Nitrospiraceae bacterium | reverse complement strand
GTCGCGACGCAGGCCGTCGAAGCCGGCGTGGACGTCACCGCGCGCCTGCTGATCACCGAGTTGGCCCCGTGGTCCTCGCTGGTCCAGCGCATGGGACGCTGTAATCGCTACGCAGATATGGCGGATGCGGAAGTGCTGTGGGTGGACATCGTGCCCAAGGACGAAAAGGATGACCTGCTGCTTCCCTACACCAAATCAGAACTCGACAGGGCACGCGCGGCGCTCACGCCCCTCACCCAAGCCAGTCCGCAGACGTTACGGGGTGTGACTGTGGTCGAAGAAAGGATCATTCGGCCCGTGATCCGCCGCCGGGACTTGTTGGATTTGTTCGACACCACGCCGGACCTTTGCGGCCAGGATCTCGACATCTCCCGCTACATCCGCGACGGCGAGGACAACGAGGTGCAGTTCTTCTGGCGTGACATCACGAACGACGCACCGTCGGAAGACGAGCCGGCGCCCGTGCGCGCCGAGCTTTGCCGTGTTTCCACTGGTGACGCAGCGAAGTTCCTTGGAAAGAAGCCCCGCGCTTGGCGCTGGAATCCGCTCAGCGAAGAATGGGAACCGGCGACGCACGCACGCCCCGGCAGCGTCTATCTTGTGGATGTCAAAGGCGGCGGCTACGACGATGCCACCGGCTGGACCGGCGATCCAAAAGACAAACCTACGCCGCATCCGCCGAACGATGGAGCACTTGAAACCTACGGGGGCAATCCCCTTGCCCTGGGCCGCGATTGGCAGACCGTCGCCGTCCACACGGCGCAGGTCATCGCCGAAACTGAGCGTCTTACCGTCGCCCTCGGGCTTGCGGAGACCGACGCCGCAACCCTCCGGCTCGCCGCGCTCTGGCACGACGTCGGCAAGGGGCATCCGGATTTTCAGAAGTTGCTCCGCGACGGCCCCCACCAGCCTGCGGACAATGCGGCCCTCTACGCCAAATCCAAGAACCCTCCTTCGCCGCCGAGACGCACACGAGAATATCGCAGTCTGCGACACGAACTTGCCTCCGCTCTCGCCTGGCTGCTCGCCGGCCCGGCGAAAGTCCCCGAACGCGATCTCGTCGCCTACCTCATCGCTGCGCATCACGGCAAGGTGCGTTTGTCTATTCGCTCATTGCCAATCGAACCCGCGCCGGAAGGCGACCGTCTCTTTGCCCGCGGCATTTGGGATGGCGACAGCTTGCCTCCCGTGCCGCTTGGTGAAGTCACAACTCCGTCCGTCACCCTCGACCTCAGTTTCATGCAGATGGGTGAAGGTCCGCACGGCCCTTCTTGGCTCGCCCGTGCTGTCGCCTTGCGCGACCGTCTCGGGCCGTTCCGCCTGGCCTACCTCGAAACCGTCCTCCGCACGGCGGATGCGCGCGCGTCCCGCAGAACCCAATCCCCGGCGCAGCCGGGAGACGATTCCGGTGTTTCCTCTTATATGGAACTGCGCGAACAATCGCCGCCCTACCAGACCGCCGGGGCCTTATCCCCGGTGGAACAATCGCTCGTGGCCGAGTTGGTTGCCGACGGCCTGAGCATCCAGGATAAGTTCCGGCCTGAACCGCTCTACAAGCAGACCGGCAAAGGCCATTACGGAAGCCAAACCGTCGAGGAAATCCGCAAGGCGAAGGACCGGAAAGGAGGGAAACCATGAGATGCGCGTGGCTCGCGGCCTTCTCCTGGCCGGTCATCGTCGAAACCAACCGTCAGCTTTGCCTGCCCAAAGGCGCGCTCCACAAACCTACCAGCGACGGATACGAACCCACGCGCGCGCTTTGGGAATCACGCCATCGCCTTGAAATGACCCTGGCCGAAGCCACGGACCTCTGTCGTCGCTGTCACCAACTTGCGCCGTTCTGCAACTTCAACGGCAACACATTTGTCGCCCTCATCCGCCGCGTCGTTGCCCGCCTGAATTTCCCGCCCGATCAGGCTGCCGCGCTACGGAGTCTGGCGGGTCACATCGTCGCCGGCACGGCCACGCCGGAGGAACAGGCAGCTTTCACCGAAATTCTCAACCGCCAGGCGCCGGTTTCAACCGACCGGCCCCATCAATCCTCCTGACGCCATGCCCGAAATCATACTCAACGGCTGCGCCCCGATTCCACTCGCACACTACCTGAAGGCACTCGGCATTCTGCGCATTGTCGCGGAGCAGGTGGATGCGACTGCCGCATGTTGGTGGAGAGGAGACGACCTTGTTCTCCAGTCGCGTTTGGACCGCGATGGATTGGTGGAGTTCTTCCTCGGCGAGTATTGCCCTTCTCCTCTTCTCAATCCCTGGAATGGTGATGGCGTGTACGGCGACAATTATTCTTCGGCACGACGACAATTAAAACTCGGCGTTGAGT
>CAZWDH010000524.1:0-2402 GCA_964632865.1 uncultured Nitrospiraceae bacterium | reverse complement strand
TATTGAACAGAGGATAAAGTCGCGAGGCGGGTACAGGCCAGGAATCGCCTCCTTCCCGGTCGCGCACGAACACCGCTTCGTCGTGCTCGGAAACGAGAATGCCGTAGCGTTGTTCGTAATACTCGCGAACGCTTTTCCGCCCGCCATTATTTAGAAAGGTATATTGCGTGACCGTCTGCCCGGTCGGGCCAACGACGCGACAGGGTATTTTGACCTTGCCATTGTCCCGCAAGAAAGTTGCGCGGTCGTCCGGCTCGATACGATCGCTCAAGTGAAAATAGAGTTCGCGCTGGCGTTGGTCGCTCGAATACTCCGAGAGCGAGCGTTGCCCGCGATACGTTGTCAGAATATCGGCGGCCAGCCACGGCTTGTCGCCCAAGAAGACGACGCTAAACTTCAGTCCGCGATAAGCGAACACCCGGTCGTGTTTGTTTTCCCAATTCTCCGGTTCCAGTCGGAAATAAAGATTCCAGTGCTTGCGCCAATACTTGTCGCTGTTGCGCCCGAAAGTATCGCTGATCGCGCGTTTGACCATTTCTCCGGCCAATTGGAGTTCCTCTCCGCTGGCCGAAGCCGGAGCGACTTCCACGGTTTCAGCAGTGACTTCGATGGAATACTCGTGATCCGGAACGTCCTGAACCGTCAGCACGCTCCCCACAGTCAACGACTCCACATCCGGCGTCAGGAACGCCGGCGATTCGAAGCGCCCGGTGGGGACCACGGCCTGCTTGAGTTCCTTCCAGAGTTGCGTCGCCCAACGATTCAGGCGAACGGGCGTCTGCGTATCCATTGGGATGGATTCCCGCACCCGCAGGACGCGCAAACGGAATGCCCGTCCCGGAAGACCGGTAATCGGGAAAAGTGTTGCCCCAAGTTGTTTCTCGCTCATAGCTCATTCTCCGGTGTTAGGTTCGCGCGGCACACTCGTTTGAAGTTGCAGCGGCGGCATTCTTCGACCGACGCCGCATAATCGAGATCGCCCAGCTTCAAGCGGCGTTTGGCAAAATAGCTTTGCCACTGTTGAGCGAGGCGCACGCTGTCTTCTATTATCCGATAGGTCTCAACCGCACGCTCCTCGTCCAAATCAAAGCAAAGTTCTTTGCCTTGGTCGCCACCGAGATAGACCAAGCGGCTCGTCACCCCATCCAGCGGCAACTTCAGACCGAGATTCGCCCACAACATATAGACACTTACCTGCAATTCGTTCTGGCTCGGCTCGGTGGTTTCACGCGTTGGTTTGCCAGTCTTCCAATCATAGACGGTGAATGAAACTCCACGATGATGCAGGGCCAAATCCACCTTGGTAATAACCTGGACGTTGTTGGTCATGAAACCGGGGGCTTCCACACCCCACGCGGGCGGCTCGATCCAAATGCGGTCGGCGGTGCGGACTTTCTCGGCCAGACCGCTCTCGCCTTCCGCCCATGCGTAGAATGTCCGGGTCATCTTCGCAGCTTTCTCGATGAGAGCCTCAACCGATGTCTCGGGAGGCATTTCATCGTATTCATGCTCGAACAAGGCCACCCCCGTTTTGCCGACCGCCGCGGGTTCTTCACGGAAACGGCGCTTTTCGGAGAACTGCCATTCGCGTTGCATCCGTTGTCGGAGTGACTGGACAAGGCTTTCAAGTGCCGGTGAATGACGCTGACGGACTTGGTTCAAGTATTCCGCGATGACCAGATGCACGCACTCGCCCTGCCACATGGGGATATTCTTGAGCTTCTTGAGCAGGGCGATACCACGCAGCCACGGGTCGGGACTGTTGATCTTTGCTTCCGCAACGTATTGGAAGAAATACTTTCGCTCGCAAGATTGAAGCTGCTGGTCACGGCTAACCGACCAGGTAGGCCCGTTGGCAGTCGTATAGAAGCTTCGTTTCATGGGGTTGTCACCGCCAATTCAATTGCCGGCCTTACCACCACGCTTGCCGCGCGAGGATGCGCTGGATCGCTTGTTGCGGCGACTCGAACGCCCATAGGCCGCGGCGGGCATGTTCGCTCCGTCACCAGTGTTCAACTCGCCCAAGAATCCCTTCACCTTGTCTCCGGCGCGGCTGACAATGGCTCGCAGTCGTTCCGAGGCCGTGGGTTTCTTGGTTGTCGCCGTTGACAGTGTGATGTCTGACTCCTTCGCCAATCGGGCAAGAAAAGCCTCGACGTTCACGCCTTGGGCCGACAATTCCGCGCGGAGTTCCGCTTCGGTGCAGTCCGCATCGTCCGCCGCGAATTTATGCAATCGCTGCGCCGCGTTTTGGTAATGCTTGTTCATAACTATCTCCCTCACGATTCATCTTGTTTAGCACGGGTTCTGCGACTGCCTTCAATTGTCGCCGCAGTTCATACACCCGCGCGGTTTTGAGTCCGGTTTCCTGGACAAACTCTGCCACGGTCTGCGCACCGTTC
>CAZWDH010000523.1:0-2417 GCA_964632865.1 uncultured Nitrospiraceae bacterium | reverse complement strand
CCCTTTGAAGGGGGATCAAGGGGGATGTTTCTTCTCCCCGGACGTCCGTCATGATCCGTACTGTCACACCGAACCCCCGCAGAAAAATAGGGACAGTTACCTTTTTGTTAATCCGGCGGTTCATTGTTTCTCAGCGACTCAGCAACAAAAAGGTAACTGTCCCCATTTTTCTCCCGAGGCCCTCGTCATGATTCTCACAGTCACGCCAAATCCCTGCGTCGACAAGACGGTCTTCATCGACACGTTGAAGGTCGGCACCTTCATGCGGTCCCAACGCTGCACCTGCATCCCCGGCGGTAAAGGCACCAACGTTTCCCGCGCTGTGAAGGCACTCGGCCGCAACACCCGCGCCATGGTCGTCGTCGGCGGCCATCCCGGCGCGCATGTGGTTGACATGATCGAAAACCAGGACGGCGTTGAATGCGCCCCCGCCTGGGTGGAGTCGCAAACCCGGACGATCACGACAGTCCTCGAAGAGTCCGTCCATCGCCAGACCGCGTTCTTCGAACCAGGCTCGAAAGTCACGGAAACCGAGTACGACGGAATCATCGAGGCCTTCCGGAAAGCAGTGGAAGGCGCGAAGGTGGTCACCTTTAACGGCACCGTGTCCGACCCCGCGATCAAAACCCTCTACCGCGATCTTATCCCGATTGCGAAAGACCATGGCGCATTGACCATCCTCGACTCCCACGGCCCCGAATTCGCCCTGGGCCTCGAATCGATCCCTCACATGGTCAAACCCAACGTCGCGGAAACAGAAGAACTGGTGGGCTACAAACTCGACACGCGCGACGCGCAATGGAAAGCAATCGATTCGTTCCACGAGAGGGGCGTGACCCTAGTCGTCCTGTCGCTCGGCAAAGACGGCGCCCTCGTCTCGCGCGACAACGAGCGCTTTCACGTAGTGCCGCCCGTCATCAAGGAGGTTAACCCCGTAGGCAGCGGCGACGCCCTCGTGTCCGGCTTCGCCATCGGCCTTTACGAAGACCTCCCCCTCCGCGACATGGCCACCCTCGGCTGCGCCGCAGGCACCGCCAATGCAATGTCCTGGGATATCGGTCACTTCACCAAGGCCGAGGTCGACGCACTATTGGCGCAAGTCGAAATCCGCGAAGCGTAGAGAATCGCCGCCCAACCTCGCCTTCTTATTAGCACCAATCGAGTTGGCGCCGCCAAGCCGTGGCTTGGACAACGAGGTTGCTTGGGCATCCTTGCCCAAGATTCGAGGTGCCTCGGCCTTCCAGCCGAGCCAAGCGCGAGCTGGGCATCCTGCCCAGCGAGCAGTCAACCTCTTCTCCCCACACGCAATCAAACCAAAACACGCACCCCCCTCCCCAGAAACACGGGCTGGAGGCCCGTGGCACCTCATTCAACACCCACGTCCCGCAGCGCAATCCCCAGGGCCAACACATTCTCCGGAGCATCCGCCATCCGCACGGCATCCTTTTCCGTCGTCACGACCATACCGTCCGCGACCATCGCCTCCCGCGGAATCACCGCGTGATCCCGAAATGCGCGCCGCTCCGCCACGACCGCGCCCAAGCCCTCCAGCGTCCGATAGAACCCGCCCGGATTCCCAATCGCACAGACCGCCGTCACCCGCTCTCCCCGCAACTCCTCCAACGCGACGGCTTCCCCCTTCGCCACGCGCCACAACGAATCCGGCACATGCCGCGTCCGCCGAACCGGCGCCTCAGGACAATACCGGCGCAACGCCTCCGCTAATTCCGCGTCCATACCGTCCATAGAGTCCATATCGTCCACAGCACCACACCGCGTCAGAATCACCTGCGTTGCCCGCGCCAACGCGCTCACCGGCTCCCTCAAGATCCCCCGCGGCACCAGTCGCCCATTCCCAAACGGGTTCGTCGCATCGATCACGACGATATTCTCATCCCGCTCCAGGCGCACGTACTGAAACCCGTCATCCAGAATCAGCGTGTCGCATCCGAACTTCTTGATGGCTTCACGCGCCGCCGCGACCCGATCCGCCGATTTCGCAATCACCACCTCAGGCGCTTTCCGCGCAATCAATGCCGGCTCGTCGCCCACCGACTGCCACATGTTCGCGGCCTCCTCGCCCGGCACCACCAGCGGGTCCAGCCCGGTTATCTCCGCGCCATACCCCCGCGTCAGTACTGCCACCTTATGTCCCGCCGCCAACTCCTGCTGTACGCGCTCGATGACGGCCGGAGTCTTCCCCGTGCCGCCCGCCGTGATGTTGCCGAAACTGATCACCCGTGCATCGACGCGTTCCCGAGCACCGCGCAGACGCAACCACATCCCCGCGCGCTGAATGGGCGTCGCGGCGGTCAGCAGCGCGGCAATCGGAGCGGGGATCGGTTCGCCGTTGCGAACCTTCTCGGAGAGGTCTTGGAGGAAACTCATCGCGGGGCGAAACGTTTGCCGCTGAACTG
>CAZWDH010000522.1:0-2426 GCA_964632865.1 uncultured Nitrospiraceae bacterium | reverse complement strand
GCGACCGGCTCTCTCCACAGGAACGCCGCGAACTGCTGGACGGATTTCGCCGGATGCGGCCGCCCTACACCTGTCCTCACGGGCGCCCCATCATTACGGAACTCACACAGATCCAGATGGAAAAGAGCTTTCGGAGACGCCAGTGATATCCGTGTTGGCAGTGGTGGGTCCGACGGCATCTGGCAAGACGTCTCTTGCGATTGAACTTGCGGAGCGGCTCAACACCGAAATCATCTCCGCCGACTCCATGCAGGTGTACTCCGGGATGGAGATCGGCACGGCTGCCCCAACGCCGGAAGAGCGCGCGCGGGTTCCGCATCACCTCGTTGGCATGATCAAACCCGACCAGCCATTTTCGGCCGGGGACTTTGAGCGCATGGCCCGGCCCGTCGTCGAGTCATTGAACCGCCAGGGCAAGATCGCGGTGGTCGTTGGCGGCTCCGGTCTCTATGTCAGCGCGCTGATTGACGGTCTCTTCGAAGGCCCGCCCGCCAACGACGCCATTCGCGAGCACCTCCATCGGGAGGCGGACAAATATGGGGTGGCGCCGCTTTTCGAGCGGTTGCAGGGTACGGACCCCGCCTATGCGGACCTGATTCAGCCCAACGACCTCCGCCGAATTGTCCGTGCCCTCGAAGTCCATGAAGTGACCGGGCGAACCCTGACCAGTTTCCACCAGGAACACCAGCGACAGGGCGCTACGTTAGATTCCGTCCAGATCGCCATTGACCTTCCGCGCGATGTCCTGTATCGCCGGATCGAACTGCGCGTGGACCAGATGCTGGCTAACGGATTTGTGGAGGAGGTGCAGCAACTCCTCGACGCGGGGTACGGGGAAGCCATCGAACGGCTCCGGTCGCTTGGCTACCGGGATTTCTCCGCTTACCTTCAGGGGCAAGGTACGTTCGAGGATGCCCGCGAGTCCATGAAACGAAATACCCGCCGCTTTGCAAAGCGCCAGCTTACGTGGTTTCGAGCGGATCCGCGAATCCACTGGATTCCCGGAACGGACGAGACGTCCCTTGCCGACTACGTGAGCGCAGCAATGCGGTTTCTTCGCCCGGACTTCTAAGCGTCGGAACGAGGTCCTTCGCGAAGGGCAGTGCAGTCCAGAATCTCCGTTTCCGTGACCAAACGATCCACAGGTATGTCGTGAGGCTCGACTGGTAACCTATTCGTTACCTGTATCTGATAGGCGACCCCGACCGAAGTTCCAGGAAAATCCTTTAGAAATCTGTCGAAATAGCCTCCCCCGTAGCCGATACGATATCCGGTGGGAGAGTATAGAATTCCAGGCACCAGGATGACCGCGGTTGGGGGGATTTTTTTGATCTCCGGGCAATCTTTCCGGGGTTCCGGGATCCCGAACCTGCTGCCGGAGAACTGCTCGATTCCTGAAATCTGCCGCCAGATCATGAACCCGCGCGCCACGATACTGGGCACCGCAACCCGTCGTCCCCCTTGAGTCAACGTTGCGATTAGGGGCAGGGTTTCGACCTCGCCATCCTTGGCGCCGACGAAGGTGAGGACCAAGGAAGCCCGCTCAAACTCGGTCAGCTGCTTCAGGTGGTCCCGAATCTGGACGCTCTTCTCGCGGCGTTCTCGCACGGAAAGCGAGCGCCGCTCCACAAGCCCCTGCTCCCGCAGCATCGCTTTTTCTTCCGCGATTGGAGTCATTCAAAATTCCTTTCTATCGGGATCCCCTACAGATTACCACACCCACGGCCGAACTCCCGCGCGCCATGCAGAAACTTCCGGGTTACGGCATCGTTTTCCCGATGGATCGCCCTCGCGTTACGCCGAACGAGACGCGAAATCGCCCAAAACCCCTTGTAAATCGCATAGTAGTCGCACTGCTCGCAGATTGGCATAGCAGTTTCACCTTGGTTCGCAGGTCTGTCCCATAGCAGGCCTACCGTGAGTGGTTGGCCCGGCGGAGATGACGTTCTCCCTAAACGTTATCTCACCATCCCTAAAACGCCCGCCGGGCCTCCGAGTACAACGCCTTCGGGCGTCGAACGATAGAGAGCGTGGGTCTCGAAACCGGAGTGGGGGCCAGCCCGCATGATACAAGGTTTGTACGCTGCCGCAACGGGCATGATCGCCCTGGAAGAACGGCACGCCATCATCGCCAACAACCTTGCCAATGCGTCCACCAGCGGATTCAAACGGCAGGGCGCGGTCCAGGAAGGGTTCTACCAGGTCTTTCTGGGCGAATTGGGAACCCCCCAACTCTACAACGCAGAGCGTGGACCCGGTGGCGGGCTCAAGACTATCGAGAGCTTTGCAGACTTCTCCACGGGTCCCCTCCAACACACGGGCAATCCATTGAACGTGGCCCTGATGGGTCCCGGTTTCATTGCCGTCGACACTCCGGGCGGGGTCCGTTACACGCGGGACGGCAATTTCACCATTGACGCCAACGG
>CAZWDH010000521.1:0-2447 GCA_964632865.1 uncultured Nitrospiraceae bacterium | reverse complement strand
AGTCCTCCCAAAAGAAGAGACTGAAATTAGTAGTGCATCAATTTGCAGACTAAGTTCTACGTAAATCGTCTTTTCTCGAAACGAATACTTGACCGCATTATCTAGAATGATGAGAGGGAGGAACTGAATTGAGTTGTAGGCTTTCACCGCCACGGAGTTTCCATGGGCAGTGAACTGAATATATGATTTCTGCGCCCAAGCTCGCGGCTCGAAGAGCTTCACCATCCGATACCAAAAGCCAACCAGTGAAGAAGTGTTTAACTTTCCATAGGTGATTGCCGACGGATTTGCGATAATATCCGCAAGTTCCAACTGCTCTTGAAGCAGGTTGATTGAGGAGAAGAGGTTCCGGGTTGTTTGGTCGGCCGAGTTCAATTTGTCTTCGAACTTGTCTCCAGGTGTCGCGTCGATGAGCGATTCGCACCAACTTAAGACAACGCCCACGCTCGTCCGAATATCATGTAGTAGACCAACGCTATCCTTAGCACCTTCATTCAAGGCGGCGAGATATAGACCGTAAGAGGTACGTAACTGGTCGATGCCAGAAGCAATGTCACGTTCGAATACAACACTCTTCCGTAGAGCCTTTTTTCTATCACCCGAAATGGACGTGTTGTACTCTGGAACGATTAGACCGTTCAGCACTATGTGTGTGTGCCCCAGCGTGACTGGATAACACGAAAAGCCATGCCTGCAGAGTAGGTGTTTTGATTCGCCTCCAGCGAAGGTAATGCACTCTTTTGAAGTACATTTGTCTCGGCAATACTTCGGCTGTCCGCGGTCTCGTCCATCGTGAAGGGTGCCGCTCGCAGAGAACGGAAACGGACTCGTTTGCGTTAAGAACTGCTCGAAGGCGTTCACGGCGATTCCGCGAGCTTTTGAATGACCTGAACGATAATCCAAGCGGTTGAAATGATGTCCTTCCCTGCCGAAAGTAGGCTGCGAATATCGCTCTCCGCGAGCGGACGCTTCTTGACCGCTGCCATAGCGAGAGCCGCTTCCAGCTTGCGGAGCGTTGCGTCGTCGACGCCGTTTGACCCTAGGAACGTAGCTAGACTTTCCCAGTAGTGTTCTAGTGTGAATTTTTCCTTGAGGATCGAGTCGATGCAGGCCTTCGCCTTGAGCATGTCGATCGGCTTGCCAAGGTAGTCATCAGCGATACGCCAGAATTTTTCATGTCCCAAGTCGAACTTCTTACCCGAGAATGCGATAACAATCTGGGCGGGGTTCACTTTTTTTAAGTGTTCTAAGACCCCAAGACCGCCAGTCTCAGATACGTCTGCGGTGCAGATGTTGTGAATATCCAAGAAGATGATATCGAACTGCCCTTCTTCGAGATTGCGTAGACTCTCGAGCCGCAACCAGTGTTGAATGTTGTAGCCTTCGGTTCGAAGGCGGTTTACGGGGAACGCTAACGCGTCGTCATCGATGACGAGAATCCTTGCCCGCCTCTTTGCCTCCTGCGGAGGCAGAGTGAACTTGTCTTGTAGCTCTCTGAGCGATTGAGGTGGCGGTGCTTTGCGAAACCAAGAAAGCATGATTGAGGGGGCCTCGAAGTCACAAGCAGCGCCGAAAGCGAGTCAACCACCGAGGAAGGTGGCACTTGTTTGCTGCCAGACACTCACAAGAGCGAACGAGAAGTCACAGGTGGGCGACTGTGAGTTCGTTCGCGCTGCCGCTGCAGGCGGGCATGACGAGATCTTTCCACGTACGACGGTCCCATACCGAAACCAAGACGTGAAATCTTGATTCTCCCACGCCCGGACCAAACCATGAACCGCGTCTCCCCCCGTGCCTTCGCGATCCTGATCGGCGCTGCCATCGGCGTCCTCGTGCCCCGCGTGGCGAATGCCGCAGCCGCCCCGCGTGCCGATTCGAGCTACATCCAGAAGGTCGCTGACGGTGAAGCGCGCCCGGCGGCAGTCGCCGAGAAAAGAGGCAAGCAGGGTTGGTGGGCTCGGAGTTGGAGCAGGACCGACGGCGCGGGCTTCTTCGGGAAGCCGAAGCGGACCGACACCACCGAGAACACCGACACGAACATCGTCCTCCGGTACACGCGGTATTCAACCGAGTATGACGTCGAGTTCCACTCACCGATCTGGGGCGCCTACACGATCGACGCGGTAGCGGTTGCGAACGACGAGTCGGGTGAACGGCCGGCAAGCAACCCAGATTTCGCCCGTCCGGGGCAGTTCTTTCAAGAGCCGCTGGTACTCGCCCGGAGCGTCACCCTCGACGCCCGGTTTCCTCCGGTGAAGGCGGGTAACGGCGTGACCGCCGCCGAGGCAAAGAAGGCGTCCGGCGAACGCGCGATTCAAAGAGGCCACATGGTGCCAAATAATGGCATGAAGAGCCAAGGTTCGGTCGAGGAGGGCCAGACGGCACAGATCGAGAGCTTTTCCGTGGCGAACATCGTGCCCCAAGTTGCGAAGAGCAATTCCCCGACT
>CAZWDH010000520.1:0-2456 GCA_964632865.1 uncultured Nitrospiraceae bacterium | reverse complement strand
TGCTGCGTCTGGTCAATTCCCCCATCTACGGATTCCCCGGCCGAATATCCTCCATCACGCACGCGGTCGTGCTTTTGGGCTTCAACGTAATCAAGGGGCTCGTTCTGGGTACAGCGGTGTTCGATACGCTGGGCGAGGACGGCAAGGCCTTGTGGAACCACAGCCTCGGATGCGCCGTGCTCAGCCGGCGTCTCGCCATGGCCGCGAATCTTCCCGAACCGGAAGAGGCGATGGTCGCAGGTCTACTGCACGATCTGGGAAAGGTCGCCATGGCTTACGTTGCGCCCGGTCACTACGTGAAAGCGGTCGACCTGGCAAAGAAGAACCATACCTATATCGGACTCGCCGAGAACGAGGTATTCGGAATCTCCCACGCCCGCGTGGGCGGCTGGCTTTGCGACCAATGGCATTTTCCCGCGCGCCTGGCGCAGCCTCTGATCCACCATCATGAGCCCGATCGTGCAAAGGCGGGCGAAGACGTGGCGGCGGCGATTCATGTCGCCGACTACTTGGCGCGGGGCATGGGCTACGGCGACGCAGGCGATCTTTCCATGCCGGGTCTTAGCCGCAGCGCCTATGAACGCCTGAACTTGTCCGCTGCAGATATTGATGACGTGCTCAACGAATCTGAAATGGAGTATGCCGCAGGCGCCCAAGCCCTGGACAGTGAGGATACATGACCGACTCGGTGCGACGCTTGGTATTGTTCGCGGATCCCGATCCCGAGTCCCGCCAGCCGCTTGTGGACACCTTGAAGGTCGCGGGGTTCGACGTGCGCCTTGCCCGTACGGCTGAGGAAGCGCGCCGGGCGTTTTATGCCGACCCGCCTCATTGCATGGTGTTTCCATTGTCGATGACATCGGGGGACGGGCAAAACCTGCTCCACGAGTTGAAGAGCGACAATGTCTACGGGCATCTTCCTGCGATCGTTACGGTGAAACCGGAAGATGTGAAGTCCGGTATCGATTGGATCGCGGTACCGGCCGACGATTTTGTGATCGATCCGATTAACAGTGATGCCCTCCTCGCCCGCATCCACCTGTGCTGGTCGCGCGCGATGCGCGATGTCAATGCGAACCCGCTTACAGGACTTCCCGGAAATTTGGTGATCGGGCACGAGGCCGAACGCCGGCTCGGCGCCGCGGAACCCTTCGCGTTTGCCTATCTCGATTTGGACGGGTTCAAATCCTTCAACGACCGGTACGGATTCGCACGGGGCGACGAGATCATTCGGATGACTGCGCGGATTCTGGTAAACACGGTGCGGTCTATCGACGGGCAACGAACGCATGTGGGTCATGTGGGCGGTGACGATTTCGTATTCATCACCCCTGCGGGCCAGATGAGTGCCGCATGCGAACAGATTATCGCCGCGTTCGATTCTATCGTGCCCGACTTTTATGACGACGAAGACCGGAAGCAGGGCGGAATTGATTCCATGGACCGCCAGGGCAACCCGAGGAGGTATCCCCTGGTTACGTGTTCCATCGGCGCCGTCGATACGACGCTATCCCACGTCAAGCACATTGCCGAATTGTTCGGCCGGGTATCGGAGGTCAAGAACGCGGCGAAGCATTCACAGGGATCGCGGTTCGTGGTCGATCGGCGAGGGTAATTCTACCGCTGGGAAAGGGTTCGGCCCAGGTTCTTGATGACCTCTCGCTCCAGGGTGGCGTAGTTCAACCGGCACGTCGCGATGAGCGCGTCCTCACCCGCTTCGCCTTGCGCGAGGTGCTCCATGATCCCGGCAATACCACGATGACCGTAACGGTTCCAGAGAAAGCTTGCCGTCGCATGGGCCTGCCGATACGCGAGGTAGAGGGAATCCGCGTCGAGACGCTTCAACTGACTCTCCTCCATTTCCCCGAGTGCGAAAAGCAAGCCTGCCTGATAGGCGTCGTAGAGCAAGGCGCTGTCCGCGCTGGAGACCTCGTTCGAGAACGTTTCCGCGAGCCCTTCGTTCAGCCACCAAGGCACGTTGTCTCCTGCCCAGAACCGGATTACGACGTGGGTATACTCGTGGTACAAGCGCCGCCACAACTCGTCTTCTGAGATGAATTGCCCCGAGCGGTCGGCGATCGGCACGCGAATCTTGCCGTCGTACACGGCGCCGACGTGTTCCCCGAGCAAGGTCGCCCGGGCAAAGTCGTCGCCCGTATACAGAATCACCTGGATCGGCGTTGGCGGATAGGCACCGCCGAACTTCCTGCCGATGTCGCGGTAGGCCCGCTCCAGAATCTGAAGCACCCGGCTCAGGTCACCGCCGCTGGTGCCCGGCGCGAAGCTCACCCGGAAGTGCGCGGACTGGGTCTGCCGGAAATTGAACTCAACCGACTCTTCGCGATAGGCCTTTTCAAGTTTCTCGGCCAACCCGGGACGATTGGGATTCATCTCGAGCACAAGTTCCCATTGAGCGAGGGCGGCGGCGAGATCGTTGTTCTTGTAGTAGGCGTCTC
>CAZWDH010000519.1:0-2485 GCA_964632865.1 uncultured Nitrospiraceae bacterium | reverse complement strand
CGCAGCACCTTTGCGGAAAGAACCTGGTCGGTCGAAATCAGTTTGGCCACGTCTGACGCGCCGGATTCCTTCCCCTCCGTCAATTGCGTGATCTTCGTGAGGATTCCCGGTAGCGTCGGAAGATTCGCCATCGCCAAAACCCGCTTCTCCAACTGGTCCAGCGTCAACTGCAACGGGATTTACCTCCGAATCAACTACGCGCCGTCACTTTACCACGATTCGCGCCGAGATGACATAAATATCGATATACAGTACAGCGTTCGACGGCGGCCGTGACGAAATCGCTGCGACGGATTATGGGGAAGAGGGGGGGAGCATGGCACGGAGCCGATTCTCCATGGTTTGCTTCAGTTCGAGTGCCAACGTATCGTTGACCCCCGTAAACCGCGCGTCCAAGGCTTCGAGGCGCGCTTTTATGCGATCTGCATTGGCGCCGCTTCCCTCGATGGCTACGTTGTCCACTCCTGCCGACGCGAGCCGGTCGATGATTGCTTGCGTCAACTCCAGGCCCGGCGGACACAACACGGCTCCGGACTGGTTCGTTACGGCGCGCGCAACGACCTGACCTACTTCAAGTTGCCCCACTGGAACAAGATACACGATAGCTCACTCCCTGCAAATCGAACGGATTGTACGTGGTTACAGTTCATTAGTCAAAACGGAATCCGCCCGAGTTTCATACACTTGTACGTTTTTCAGTACGCCCCTTTCCCTTCCTTCGGTCTTAACTCGGTGGCCCTCGCTACCCTATCGCCGCGAACTGAATTCTAGCCGTCCGGCCGCACATGATGCGTTCAGCAAACGGGGCTGACATGAAGTCTGAGCAGGTGGACCCATTCGATTGAACTCCAGCCATTGCCTGCCGGCTTAGCCCCGGCAACGGGTTTGCACCGACTTTGCTGCGAAGCTAAGATGATGACTCTCCGGCGCGTTCTTCCGGCCGCTTCCCGTGGATCGGCGCGTCTCCGCGCAGGTATGTTTTCCATGTCCTTGATTTTGCAGGTATGCGTGTTTTCGGGGGCATGAAGGAGGTTGCTTTGAATCTACTCGGGATTGTCGCGGCCATCGGCGCCATTGTCACTGGTTCCTCCACCGTTTCTGGAGTAGTGGTAAGCCCTGGGGGCCAGCCCGTTTCCGGAGCGACCGTGTTCCTCGAACCCGGTCTTGCCGGCACTTTGACGCACAGCCAAACAGATCAGAGCGGCGCATTCGTTTTCGCCAACGTGCCGCCCGGTCTGATTGGCATCTTCGCTACCGCAGATGGCTATGGGTTCAGCGGGTTGAGCCAGAAGATACCGGTTGGAGACAACGTATCCGGACTCTCCATCGCGTTGTACCCGCCGGGCGAGATCGCGGGCAAAGTCGTGGACGCGAAGGGCGATCCGGTTTCGGGGGCGCGGATCACCCGTTTCGGCATTATGGGTTCGCCCCCAGTCGGCATTCCCCTGTCGAAGCTCGGGGAATTCGGCTTCGAGGAGCCCGTAACCGACAAGAGCGGCACCTTTACCGTCTCGCGGCTTCCCCAAGGCGCCACCCTGACCCTGAAAATTGGACATCCCGAATTTGCTCAGTCGGGCGTGGGGGATATCGCCGTGGGCGATCGCAACGTTCGCGTCCAGCTGAGTCCCGGCGTCACCGTGAGAGGCACCGTTCTGTCGCGCGACGGCAGCCAGCCTGTTGCCAACGCATCCATTATCATCGGGAATGCGTCGCCCCCTCACGATACGGCCATTGCGCGAACCGATCTCACTGGAGAGTTTTCAGTTCGCCTCAATCCTGGGTACTACTTGTACCAAGCCGCGGGAATGGAGCTTCGCAGTCCGGGTTGGGAGAAGCTGACCGTGTCGGGCCGCGAGCCGTCCCAGCGCGTAACCCTTCGTGTCGCAGGCACAACGACCTTGGCGGGCGAGGTGCGGGACGCCGTCACTGGGAATCCCATCGGAGGCGCACGCCTCGAACTTGCCGCTTTTGGCAGTCCCGCAGAATCGGTTGTCACGGGCCCTTCCGGTACGTATCAATTCACAGGAGTGGAAGGGGAAAACCAAATACGCTTGCAGTCAGTTCCCGGCTACGTCCCCCCCGAAAAACCCTATCTGACCGTTCAGGACGCTAAGCAAGGTGTCCCCGTCACCATTCCAACCTTTTGGCTGAGACCGCTTCCGTCGCATCGCATTCAGGTCTTGGATGAAGCGGATCGGCCTACGCCGGGGGCCGTCGTTCGCTTGATTCGTCCGCTCCAATACGCCGTGCATACAACCGATGCGGAAGGATATGCGAAGCTCGACATCGTCTCTGCGCCGGAAGACGGTACGATCGTCGGATTGGCCGAACATGCAACGCGTCCTTTGGTTGCGCTGTTTGCTATCCCCGCCTCCGCTACGGATACGGCGCGAGTGAAACTCTTCCCGGCTGGCACGGTGACCGGAGCCGTAGTGGACCAGAAAGGGAAACCCATTGAAGGCGCGGTCATCGGCGGTCTGTACCA
>CAZWDH010000518.1:0-2534 GCA_964632865.1 uncultured Nitrospiraceae bacterium | reverse complement strand
CGTATATCCGTGCCAGTGGCCGCACGAGCAACCCCCGATGTTTGAAAAGGCGGTCGGCTTACCTCCGGTAACGTCCGATACCCAAGGGGCGGCAGACAAGAATCGGACCGATCCAGCGCAGACCGTCATCGATGCCGAGTCCGGTGGCACTAAAGCCGATCCTCTAACCGCACAGGCTCGCCGATGAGCGTTGTGATTGGGGTACACGCCGGGTTGTTCCCGGTGCCTCACGTAGAATGTGAGGCTGTTTACCAAAGCTTTGCCATTCCCCAGCTTGAACTTTACGTCAATGCGGCACAATACGGGTGATGAAACGGGCACGGCCGGGCACAGTTGCCAAAAGAACCGAAGCGCCAAGTGCCAAGCGCTACGAAAGGAGCTTGTGATGGGCTTGATATTACTGATCATATTGGTCGTTTTGGCCTTGGGCGCCACGCCCAGATGGGGCTACAGCCGGAACTGGGGCTACGGTCCCAGCGGCGTATTGGGGCTGGTGCTCGTGGTCGTGGTGGTACTCATGTTCATGGGGCACATCCCCCGAGGCTTCTAATGCAGCGGTGGAGCAGTCCCGGCGTACGGGTGACCGCGCTCTCGCTTTGATCCAATGACGTGTCAGACGGATCGCTTAGGCCGCCACTTCATGGTGGCGGCCACGGTGGAAGGGTAAGACCATGGATCCCTGCTCGATGCGCGTAACATGGCGCTTTCTCCGTTTCGAGCGGGCCGAGCCGTCGACAAGTCTATGCGTGAAATGATTTGTTTCGCAACGAGATCACTGTAGACCCCGCCGGGAACGTGTCCCGATCTACTTTGGGCCTAAGCGGTTCGGGTGCGCCAGGGGCAATGTATGCATCCCTATTCGAGAAATGTGTGGGTGCTCTTGCAACGCCGTCACGTAGAGCGTTCATTTGTCATTGCGGCCGTTTGTGCCCTACTTTTAATCGCACGTGCTGGGGGGGAGCCACCGACGAACGCGGGGTACACTGCCATCAATGAATCTGGTGCCGGAGGCCATACTTCCGTTGATGATAACCGTGGGCCAACTGTCAAGTTATCATATCTTAATGAAGCTCACACGAAGAATCCAATTTCAGCCTTCATGTACTTTATTCCGCTCATCTCCTTGACCGATGTCGACCGGCAAACCAGCGCCAATAACGATGAAGTAGTTAGTATGATCTCATATGAACGGAGAATAGGAGCGGAATCCTTCTACGTGGCCTGTGAATTTGAGTTACGGGGAAAGGGATTTCACAAGAACTCATTCGACCCGGCAGGGGTGATAGCGTCACGCACGGAGGAACTGAAGGGAAACGAGTTGCTGACGACGGCGATGGATTACATCAAGTTCGAGGGGGAAGGATTCGGTCGCATCGAAGTCGAAGGAACGATACACGATTCCACAGAGACGGTTACCGAAGTCAACCTGCAGTTCAACGCGCGAGGCGGGAAAAGTCCTGTGACCATTGGCCTCTATGACATTGAGCCCAAGGACGGACAGTACGAGTACGCGAACCGATCGAATGAGCGGGTCGCCCGGGTAAACACGCTCTCATTCAGTACGGGCGATATGACCCCCAGGATGGGGGTGAGCCTGGCATCAATCACGAAGGCGGAAGCGCCCGATGGTTACATCGCCCGCATCAAGGGGACGATCGCAAATCCGTTTATCAAGCCGCCGAAAATCGACAAACTCGGTAATGAGACCATGCTCAACTTTGGATATGCAATACTCAAGCAACAACCCGAGTTCACGTTCCCGATCGCATTGAATCTCAAGGAAGACCGAAAGGTCGCCACCCTGCCCCTTGAGCCGTGATGTGCTTTGGGGTGGTGCGCCACTCACCATGTTTCGCGACCTCTGCCACGATAATCTCAATATCTCTTGCGTAAACCGCAGGGATTAGTGAGGCCGGTTACTGCGATGGCTCGGATTCTCACATCCCCGTAGTTATTGGACGCCATTTGACAACGTTTCCGCTTAAAGTAAACACGGCATACACGGGGAGAACTCATCGGTGAGGCCTGTGCTTGGCTGTGAGCACGCTGCGAGAATGTTTACCGAAATTTTACCAACGCTTTACCTGCATTTTGCGTTGCGATGGCAAGCTAACTGGCATGGACCCAAGGTGCGGCAGGCAGTTAGCCTTGATGGTTCGCCTGCAACGGTACACATCCCAGAGATCCAAAGTCCACCACCTTTCGTAGCACCAGCGCTGCGGGAAGACGTCTTCAAAAGCTGGGCGCTTCTCGCGGGCCGAACGGGAACCCGGCGTATGCGAGAATCCAATTCCGGAAGCTTGCCGCGAGGGCGGAGCCACGGGTCCGTAGGAGGGAGGGAAATATGATTTATTCGAGACTAGGGCTTGCCTCGAGCATCGAAGCATCTGCCAGAATCGTCACCCGAAAATCGCAATGGGCCGTGGTCCTTTCGGGGGGAGAGGGGGGTCGAATGCGGAGCCTATTCGATACCCACATTAAAAACCACCGGCCGAAGCAGTACTGCGCATTCGTGGGCAGTCGATCCATGCTTC
>CAZWDH010000517.1:0-2535 GCA_964632865.1 uncultured Nitrospiraceae bacterium | reverse complement strand
GGAAGTCGACGTGATGAAGAAGATCATCGGCGGCTACCTGCAGCACGTTCGTCACGAGGATCGGAAGACGCGCGGGATCGCCCATGAGGTGGATTCGGAAGCGGAGTTCGGGCCGCCGTCGAGCGCGTCGCAGAGCATTTACGAAGGGCACCGCGTCGACTACGAGATGATCGTGGATCTCGTCGACGAAGGCAGCCGTGTTCTGGACGTCGGCTGTGGCGACGGTGAATTGCTGGATCAATTGATCGAGCGCAAGGGCGTCGACGGCGCGGGCATGGAACTGGCCCAAGGCAACATCGTGAGCTGCGTGCGGCGCGGAATCTCTGTGGTGCAGGCGGATATTGACAAGGGCCTGCCTACGCTTCCCGACCAGAGCTACGACTATGTCATCCTGAGCATGACCTTGCAGGTCATCAAGAAACCGGACTACGTGCTCCAGGAAATGCTGCGCGTCGGAAAGAAGTGCATCGTCAGTTTTCCGAACTTCGGGTTCTGGAAGGTGCGCGCAAAAACGCTCGCCATGGGCCGCGCGCCGGTGACGCGGAACCTGCCCTACGCGTGGTGGGTCAGCCCGAACCGGCACGTACTGTCGATCAAGGACTTCCGCGAGTACTGCGCGGAGCGGAGTATCCATATCGAACGGGAACTACCGCTGAACCGGAAAGGCCTGGTGTGGACGGCGCGCATGTGGCCGAACATGCTCGCCGACGAGGCGGTATTCGTGATCGCGAAGCGATAGGGGTCGGTTGGGGCGCGGGACCTATACGGAATCCCGCGTTCCGGACCAGCGTCATCGCGAACGGACGGCCCTCGTCGGTATCGCTATCGGGATCGCTATCGAAGCGGAAAGCGCGGAATAGTTTTCGATACCGAACCCGATACCGATAGCGATACCGATTCTTCAAACGAAAACATGTTCAATAGCCGGCGAGGGTAGAGTACTCGCCACGAGACAATTGACCTAACAAGGGAGAGTTCCATGAAGGGGATCATTCTCGCAGGCGGATCGGGGACGCGGTTGCATCCGCTCACGCTCGCGGTCAGCAAACAGCTCATGCCGATTTTCGACAAACCCATGATCTACTACCCCCTGTCGACCCTGATAATGACCGGCATTCGCGAGATCCTCATCATCTCGACGCCCCACGATCTGCCGTTGTTCAAGAACCTCCTGGGCGACGGAAAACGGATCGGCTGTTCGTTGTCCTACGCGGAACAGGCGGTCCCGAACGGCCTGGCGCAGGCCTTCGTTATCGGCGCGGATTTCGTGGGCGACGACAACGCGGCATTGGTCCTGGGCGACAATATCTTTTATGGCTCCGGCTTCCACGACATCTTGCAGAGCCACAAAGATCCGGACGGCGGCGTCGTCTTCGCGTATCACGTCTCCGACCCGGAGCGCTACGGCGTGGTGGAATTTGACGACGGCAACAAGGCGATCTCCATTGAGGAGAAGCCGGCGAAACCCAAGTCCAACTACGCCGTGCCGGGTCTGTACTTCTACGACAACGAGGTCATCGACATCGCCAAGAACCTGAAGCCTAGCGCGCGCGGCGAATACGAGATCACCGACGTGAACAAGGAGTACCTCCGCCGCGGCAAGTTGCAGGTGGCCATCCTCGACCGCGGCACCGCCTGGCTCGACACGGGGACCTTCGACTCTCTCATGCAAGCCAGTCAATTCGTCCAGGTCATCGAAGAGCGGCAGGGTCTCAAAGTCGGCTGCATCGAAGAAGCCGCCTACCGCATGGGCTTCATCTCCGCCGACGAACTCCGCGCCCTCGCCGAACCTCTGCTGAAGAGCGGGTACGGGAACTATCTCGTCAGCATCCTGGAGGACGGGCTGCCAGGTAGCCGAACAGCAAGTTGATCGCTCACGTCAAAATTTCGTACAATACGGTGTTCCATGCGCGGGTGGTGGAATTGGCAGACACGCTAGACTAAGGATCTAGTGCCCGACAGGGCTTGCGGGTTCAAGTCCCGCCTCGCGCACCACAGTCTATTCGAGGGCGGCTCTCGTTGCAGAGTCGCCTTTTTCTATGCACGGCAACATTCAGGAGAGGGCAATGAAGCGGGAAAACATCTCGTCGGGGTCGAAGTGGGAACCGGTCATCGGATATTCGCGGGCGGTCCGGATTGGAGCGATGGTGCACGTGTCGGGCACGACCGGCGCAGGCGCGGATGGCAAGCTGGTCGGCATCGGCGACCCCTACGCGCAGACCATCCAATGCCTGAAGAATATCGAGACGGCCTTGACCCGTGCGGGCGCGAAGCTGGGCGACGTGTACCGCACGCGGATGTACCTGGCCAACATCGAGCAGTGGGAAGAGGTCGGCCGCGCCCATGGCGAGTTCTTCGGTCAAGTGTTGCCCGCGACCACCATGGTCGAAGTCAGCAAACTCATTGACCCGGACATGCTGGTCGAGATCGAAGCGGAAGCCTACGTCTCCGGCGAGTAGTGTCGAAGAACATCCCCCTTGCCCCCTTCAAAGGGGGAATTATGCTCGGCTCTGGTTTTTGGTATATGCGCACCAT
>CAZWDH010000516.1:0-2550 GCA_964632865.1 uncultured Nitrospiraceae bacterium | reverse complement strand
GGGACGCCTGCGCTACATTTGCTCTCGCACCGAGCCCTCGCCCGGTAGCGCCCGCCATCCACGGCGGGCGTCTTTGGCTGCGGCATTCGCCCGGCGTGGAAGCCGGGCGCTACGGATGCGGGCTTTTGCTTATCCCAGTTTCCAGGGCGCGCGGTACTCGTACTCGAGATACTGGTTCGCCTCTTCATTGTTGGTGATGCGCTCGGTTTCGGGATCCCACTCAAGACGGCTGCGCGTCCATAGGGAGATGTTCCCGAGGTGGGCGATGGCGGTGGAGACGTGTCCGATCTCCACGTCGGCCCTCGGCCGTTCGCGGGTCTTCATGCAGTCCAGGAAGTTCCGCATGTGGGCCTGCGTGTGCTCGGGATCGGACGACTGTACTTCGATGGGTTCGAAGGGACGTTCCCATTCCTGGAACTGCCCCGGCCGTTCCGGCGTGACGTTGTAGCCCTTGCTGTGCCCGTGGATGGTGCCGAGCGTGCCGCGCAACTCGATCTCCCCGGGGATGGCGCTCGTGCTGCTGGCCTCGTACTGGCCGAACTGCAGGAGGCGTCCCGCGGGAAACTCGAAGATGCTCGTCATCGTGTCGGGGATGGTGCGTTCGTCCTTCACGGCGTACACGCCGCCCATGGCGCAGATGGAGGTGGGCCATTCATCGCCCACGAGCCAGCGCAACAGGTCGAAGTAGTGGACGCCCCAGTTCGTGGTCTGCGACGAGTACGCCTTCCACCAGCGGAACTTGTAGGGCGCGATGTTTTCATTGAAGGGCCGTTCCGGACGCGGCCCCAGCCAGAGGTCCCAGTCGAGGTCCGGCGGCGGCGCGCTGTCCGGCGCCTTGCCCATGCCGTCGGGATACATGTTGCTCAGGCGAAAGGCCTTCGACACCGTGATATGCCCGAACTCGCCGCTGCGGATGCGTTCGCCCAGTTCCGCGTACATGGGCGAGGACCGCCGTTGCGTGCCCACCTGCACCACGCGGTCGGTCTCCCGCGCGACCTCCACCATGCGGCGTCCTTCGCGGATAGTGTAGGCCATGGGCTTCTCGACGTAGACATCCTTGCCCGCGCGGCAGGCTTCGATGGTCATAATGGCGTGCCAGTGATCCGGCGTGGCGATGGCCACCGCGTCGATGTCGTCGCGGTCCAGGATCTCCCGGAAATCCTTATACCCGGATACGTCGGGTCCCAGCTTCTCGCACCATTGGTCCAGGTACGGCTGATACACGTCGCATACCGCGACGATCTGCGCGTCCTCATGAGGCAGGATGGCATTGATAACCTGGCCGCCCCGGTTCCCGACGCCGATGACGCCTATGCGAACGCGCTCGTTGGCGCCCTGTGCCCGCGCGGGCGCAAGCCCCGCCGCAATGGTCGCCGCGACCGCCCCGGTTTTTACAAAGGTTCTGCGAGTTATATCTGATGGCATATTCAAGCTCCTCTGTCGTCAGCATTCATTTCCGCATCCTACTCAAAGTGGCAGGGCTGGGCCAATCGCTAGCCGTTGGAATTTCACAATGCCTCTCCGCGTTTCCTCGGTATTCCAAGTCATTACAGCGGTGTTGCATATCCAGAAAGGGGAATGACTGACCATGGCCGAACGGACCGGAGAACTGACCTTCAAAGGAAATCCCTTGACCGTGCTGGGCGCGAAAGTGAAGGTGGGGGATAAGGCGCCCAATTTCAAACTACTCGGAACCGACTTGTCCGACGTAAGTCTAAGCGACAGCGCGGGTAAGGTGCGCATCCTCAGCATCGTGCCTTCGTTGGACACGGGCATCTGTGACATCCAAACCCGCAAATTCAACGAGAAAATCACGGAATTTGGCGACGGCGCCATCTGCTACACCATCAGCGCCGACCTCCCCTTCGCCCAAAAGCGCTGGTGCGGGAATGCGGGCGCAGATAACGTTGTTTGCTTGTCAGACCACCGGGACATGAGTTTCGGCGACGCCTACGGGACGCACATCAAGGAGCTTCGGCTCGAACAGCGGGCCGTTATCGTGGTGGACAAGAACGGCGTCGTGCAGTACGCCGAATACGTGCCCGAAGTGGCGCAGGAACCGGAATACGACGCGCCCCTCGCGAAAGCGAAGGAGCTTCTCAGCTAAAAAGACAGAGCGCAAGGCTGTCTGGGATGGAAGGCCGGCATCAGGTAGGGATGCCGGCTTTTTTTCTTTTTTGCCTCGCGTTTATGTGGGGCCGTTTTCAACCCGATCATGGAAAGATCGCACTAAAGACCCCCTCCCCAGCCCTCCCCGTGGACGGGGAGGGAGCAAGATCTCCAATTCTATTGCCCACTCCGGAGCGT
Organism: uncultured Nitrospiraceae bacterium; assembly: GCA_964632865.1. Classification (GTDB taxonomy): domain Bacteria; phylum Hydrogenedentota; class Hydrogenedentia; order Hydrogenedentales; family SLHB01; genus JAHDWY01. The sequence continues at coordinate 243 of CAZWDH010000516.1, read as the reverse complement.
CCAAATCAATCCTGAAGATTACGGAGAGTGGAGATTCTCCCCCCGTCCACGGGGGGAGTTAGAGGGGGGGTCTTTAAACACGGAAAAATTGGGCCACTTACCATTTTCATCTCCGCGCCGGACTATCTTCTCAGCGATCCAAAAGGAAAATGAATATCCCTATTTTTCCGGTCGCACCGACCTACTTCCCGCCGCCGAGGATATCGCCGATCAGGCCGCCAACGGGACTTTCCGAAACGCCGC
>CAZWDH010000515.1:0-2552 GCA_964632865.1 uncultured Nitrospiraceae bacterium | reverse complement strand
GCGGGCAGGACTTCTTTGAGCGCAGCGAGGTGCGCGACGTGGTGGCGTATCTGCGAACCATCGCGAATCCATGGGACGAAACAGCCTTTCTCCGAATCGTGAACGTTCCGCGCCGGGGTATCGGCGATGTGACGTTGCACGAGGTGCACGATCTGTGCCGCGCGGAATCGCTGAGCCTGGGCAAAGGGCTTTCCCAGGCACTTACGCGGGGCAAGGTGGCGCAGCAGGCGGAACAAGGCATTCGTAGTTTTCTTGCGATCCTTACGGAGTTTCGGCGGCGCTTCCGCGAGTGCGAGGGTCAGTTGGCCGCGACGCTGCTGCAATTGCTGGACGCCATCGGGTACCGGGCGGAGTTGGTGCGAACTAGCAAGTCCGCGGACCAGGCAAATATGCGCTGGGCCAACATCGAGGCGATGGTGGGCGCCATGGCGGACTACGAGCGCTCGACGCCGAAACCTACCCTGAGCGGGTTTCTGGATACGAGTTCGCTGGATACGTCCGACTTCAGGGGGCGCGGAAGCCGGGAACGGCGGAAGGATGCCGTGTCGCTCATGACGATCCACAGCTCGAAGGGGCTGGAGTTTCCATTCGTGTTTATCATGGGCGTGGAGGAAGGATTGCTCCCTCACGACAAGAGCATGGACGAGGCGTCGATCGAAGAGGAACGGAGACTATTCTATGTGGCGCTCACGCGCGGGCAACGTCACGTGACGCTGTTTGAAGCCATGTCGCGCGTTCGGCATGGGCGCGAACGAATGACAACGACCAGCCGTTTTGCGCTGGAAATCCCCGAGCACCTTGCGAATCGCCACGTGCGCGCGGCGCGGGACCTGGTGGAACTGCGCGTGGCTCCGAACGGGAACGTAAAGGCTAAAGCGGGAAAACGGAACGCCAAGCGCGGAAAGAGCCGCCGCTAATCTGAGTTGGGATGACTCCGGAGGAGACAAGGCTGGCGTAGGGACGACATGGACAACAGAGACAGCGCAGGCAACAAGACGGGAGAGTGGCAAGATGATGCTTCTAGTGCGAAGGCGTAGTGTTTAGCGAAAGAATAGCCCGGTAAAAAAACGACGGACCGCAGCATATCGCTGTGGTCCGCCACCACTTCTGACGGGGGTGTGCGCGGGTTGCGCACATCCACCACGTTGAATTCGAGATCTTACTGGCCGTCGATGACGCCGTTGCCGTTCCGGTCGCCCAGCAGCCCTTCGGGCAGCAGGTAACCGCCGAACAGCCAACCCCACCACTTCTCCATGGTAAGGCCGATGACGACGACGATGTCGGTCCAGCTCATGATGTCAAAATAGTTTCTCGGCACCTGATAGGCGGTAGCCGGAAGCGCCTTCGAAACGCGACCGATGTGCTTCATGATCCTTAAACCTCCTTAAGGTTTGTATCCCGGTTGAAACGCAATTTAGAACCCCGCCGCCCCGCGCGTGCAGGACGAACCTGAACGTTACTGTCTCCGCACCATGCGGAGCACACGGTATGCGGGCGTGCTACACGTCTCGGGGATCCAAGGAGCCGTTGGTGAACCAAAGCTGATTGATGTAAGCAGCCTTGGCGCCGCTTCCTTTCAGCTCACCGCCTTTTCCGAACCAGCCGAACCACCACGCGGTCACTGGCGCGTTCTTCGATATCTTGCGAACGTGTTTCATTTTCTTTGACCCTTTCGCGAAACACCCCCATTGCACAAAGCTATGGGCTGTAACGCTCCAAGTTGTTGTGAACAGGAGCTTCGTTCGCGGAGGCGTTGGAATGGATAGATACAGGAGCTATCCTCTCCATCTCTCCTTCCGCATATGTACCCACTCGATCTGCTTATCGCTGCAGCGCATTGTCGATCAATGCGACGAGCCAATTCTGTTGCTCCGGACGCAACTTCAACGGCCCAAAAATGTTCTTGAACTCGACCCACGCGACCTGCTCGGCGCGCACGGGCTTTTCGGTTGACAGCACCTTCACATGCTTCATATGGCGACTCACCTCCCTTCTCCTTCCGTCTTGTTATTGGTTGGAAACCATTTCCCAATCCGCTTGGTCCAAACAATAAGCTTGTCTGTACCCCTTATTGTGAACGAATTGATCGCAATAAGCAACCCCTTGTGGGTGGTGACATCGGCGAACGCAGTATCTGCCTACTGGGCGCCGGTGAGGGAGATCCCCATCTCCTCGAGGTAGTCGAAGAGCGCGAGGTCTCCGGACTCCAGAATCCACCCGGAAATCATGTTGAAGAAATCGGAGCTTTCCTCGCTGAAGAACAGTTGATCCAGCGCGTCGAAAAACCCGCTCAGCTGGTCAATGCTTGCGACAAGGTCGCGCGTCTGCGTTGCAAGCTGATCGATTCCCTCAGTCGATTCAATTGCCGTGTAAAGCTCTTCCAACACATCGATTGCGGCCGCTTGCATGTCTAGACCGGCTAACTGCTCTTGAGAGAAAGATGCCCCTTCCTCCGCCTGCTGGCCCAACCGCTGCACGGCCTCGAAGATGTCTTCGGCGGTGTCGTAATCCCCTACCGCCATATAGTCTTGGCCGTATTCTAGCAGATTCTT
>CAZWDH010000514.1:0-2629 GCA_964632865.1 uncultured Nitrospiraceae bacterium | reverse complement strand
CCGTTAAACTAGCTCACCACACCCACACTGCACCTCGGCGACCAGCGGCCCTGGCTCCTTCCCGCTGGTCGCCACCTCCTTTTTAGGGGGGCAGTTACCCGTGCAGCACGGCGGCCAGTTTGGAAGCCATGTCCGGATAGCTCCGGCGGTAATCCTCCTGGGCGCGGCGAATGACCTCCTGCGCTTCCTCGCGGCCATAGATATGGGTGATTTCGCAGACCTTGTCCACCGCATCCGGCGCTTGCTTGTACGTGAGAAAGTAGTGGCGCATGCGATCCACGAGCCGCGAAGGACACTCCTCGATCCTGCGCATTTCGCCAAAAGTCTCATCGTCCACCATTGCGGCGATGATCTTGTCGTCGGCCTCATTCCCGTCGAGCATGCGCAGGCCGCCAATGGGTACGGCGCGCAGCAATACGTTGCTCTTGCGGATGGGCTTTTCCGATAGCACGCAGATGTCGAGGGGATCGCTGTCGCCGACGATATCGTTGCGCCCGGTTTTCTCCCGGCAGAACGCCGCGGACGAGTCGCCGGAATAGGTTTGCGGTACGAATCCGTACAGGGTGGGGCAGACGCTGGAATACCGTTGCGGGCGATCCACCTTGAGGAGGCCGCTTTCCTTATCGAGTTCATACTTGACGTTGTCGGTGGGAGTCATCTCCACGTACACCGTCACGATCTCGGGCGCTTGTTCGCCGATGGACACGCCGTGCCAGGGGTGGGCACGGAAAAAGAGATTCATCAAATTCCACACGGATTCGGGGGATTTCTCGTTCATACCGCCTTCTTTCGTGGATGAGGAGCGTCCTGGTCACCGGAATCCGATTGTAATGCAGGGCTGTGATGAGCGGCAACCGGTGGCACCCGGACCGTCGCCGGGAAGCACCCGCGGATGTTATCTTGAATAAAGGCCCGCGGTATGGTGTTCTAAAAGCTCGGATCTTGTTCATCACCATCGGCCTTCGGCCGGACTAGCTGTAACCGATTCAACGAAGGAGGAGCCTGGAATGACGAATCGCAAAAAGGTATTGGGCGCGGCGGTGTCACTAGGAGCGGTCGCTATCGCGGCAGTGATGTGGATTCCACAAGTGACGTTTGCGCACTGTCAGATCCCCTGCGGGATCTATGATGACCCCGCGCGCTTTACGGAACTGCGCGAACACATTACGACGATTGAGAAGTCCATGAACCAGATCAACGAGCTGTCATCCGAAGCGGGCGAACACGCGAACCAACTCGTGCGCTGGGTGATGAACAAGGAAGATCATTCCGATGAGTTCGCCGAGATCATCACCTACTATTTCCTTCAGCAGCGCATCAAGACGCCCGAGAGCGGCGATGCGGCAGCGAACGAGACTTATGTGAATCATCTGACGTTGTGCCACAAAATGCTTGTTACCGCGATGAAGTGCAAACAGACGACGGATCTTGCGAACGTGACGGCGCTTCGTGAACTGGTGGACGATTTCGAGAAAGCGTACAACGCGAAGTAACGAGTTTGGACTGATACGCTTCGCCCCGGGACGCATAGGCGTTCCGGGGCGATCCCGTCTCGACTATTGGGTTGGGCTCTCGTATCCGACGTCCAGTGCGGTGGTGAATGTCATGGTCTCGCCCGGCGGCAGCGTAACGCTCCGCGCCCACACTTCGGATTCGAGCACTTCTAGCGATGCCGGATAGGCGCATAGCCACGTGTAGTCCACCTGATCGGGGTCGAAGCGTTGCGTCACCTGCAATCCTTTGCTTCCGGTAAGCGTCCAAGCGCCGTTGGGAGCATTCAGATCTCGATAGGCTTCGCCTTCGCGGAGGCCGTCGACGATCGGTTGCATACCGCGCGCGACCGATTCACCGGCCTTGCTGACGAACGCGACTTCCGTCCGCATGAGGCTGCCAAGGTCGAGTTCCAGGTGGCTCCGAATGAGGATGACCGTAGGCTTGTCGCTTCGATTCTCGACCTCGTTGGTTACGGTTAACACCGCCGCGCCAGGTTCCAGCGTCAGGATGCGGCGCAATGTGATGTCCTGGAAATCCGCGACAAGCGAAATGCTGTCGTCGCGTTGTTCTTCCATCGTGAACGGCACGAGGGAGGTTCCCCGGGTTGCTTCAAAGGTGGTCCCCATCCGGGTTTCCTCGCCGCCCGCAAAGGGGAAGAACAGGGTGCGCGTCGTGTTGTACGCGGTGACGCATTCCGCGGAGTCCCGATGTATGATCCGCAGTGCGCGGCCGCCAAAGGCGGATAAGACATCTACCATGAGATGCTCGTTCTCGATACGTTCATAGGGCACGCCCATCATTCCCGCGAAGGCCCACATCGTCAGTTGCTGCGGGTCGCCTCCCCATTCGCGAATCGTCTCGAAGCCGTGCGCCTTCATGCGATCGATGAAACCAGTGGTTTCTTCCAGGTTGGCCATATCACCGAGAAAACGCAGCTTGCCGTTCTCGAGCGTGTAACCGTTGCGCGGGAAGATGCGCGCGTAGGTGACCGGCATGCGCGCCACGCGAACGCGTTCCAGCAACTCGGCATCGTCCTGAACCGCCGCCTCGGCCTGGTCGAAGAGATCGTTCGCGGTCGCGACCAACCCGTCGGGCAAATAGCCCTGCGCGGGATTGGTGTAGAGGTGCATGTGGA
>CAZWDH010000513.1:0-2632 GCA_964632865.1 uncultured Nitrospiraceae bacterium | reverse complement strand
CCATGTTGTTTTACGTGCCGCCCATGGCGCCCGTGATGGCCAACCGCCAGGATACCGGCGCGCTCAACAGTGTCAGCGACAACCTTTTCCATGACATCGACGAGGCGCGGGTCCCCATGAAGTTTCTGGCCAATCTGTTTGGCTGCGGGCAGGAAGGCAAAGTCGCCTACGCGCTCCGCAAACAGAAAGCGGTGCGCTGGTACCGCCGCGCGGTGACGGTGGGTGATGTTGACCTCGAAACTGCGGAGCGCATGCTTCGCGAAGCAGACTGTACCGTCAAAGAAGCGATGGCCATCTATGAACTCACGTCGCTTTGCACCTTCGAACAGCGATTCGTGATTCCGCCCATGTACCGCGAGCAGGCCATCGAAGCGCTCAAGGACCCGCATGAACAGAAGCAGTCTGCTGGCTTTGGATTTTTGAGCGGACCGCGGAGAGGATTGTGATGAACTCCTTTTCGAATACCGTCGAGACCGTCGCACAGCTTGTCGACTATCCCGCTCACGAACTGCATGGGCTTATCCGTGCATCCGTCGACGCGCTGTCGGAATTTGACCCGGCTTTGGGCGCAAGCGTTCGTGATTTCCACGGCCGTATCGCCGGGCTTTCGATTGCGGAGCTGGAAGAGGTCTACATCCAGACTTTTGACATGAACCCCACCTGCACCCTTGATCTTGGCTGGCAGCTGTTTGGCGAGGACTACAACCGGGGGCTGTTCCTGGTCAAGGTGCGTCAGGAGATGAAGCGGCTCGGAGTCGAGGAATCGCACGAGCTGCCGGATCATCTCACGAACGTGCTGCGCGTACTGAGCCGGATGGAGCCAGATAAGGCGGAAGACTTTGCGCGTTCCTGCGTGTTGCCGGCATTGGAGAAGACCTGTCAAGCGGTGAAGGAAACCTGCCCGTACCGGCCGTTGATGGATGCGGTATTTCATCTGCTGGCCAAGCAGTATTGCGAGATTACGAAGGAGGCACCCGATGGCGCTCTTGTTTAATTCATTGGATGTAGTGCTGTTTGTGGCCCTTCCGTACCTGGTTTTGTTCACCTTTCTGCTGGTAAGCATTCAACGGTACCGGGCGCAGACGTTCAGCTTTTCCAGCCTTTCTTCCCAGCTCCTCGAAAACAAACGGCACTTTTGGGCGTTGGTGCCGTTTCACTACGGAATCCTGGTCGTATTTGCGGGACATCTGATTGCATTTCTCGTACCGCGCAGCATCTTACTCTGGAACAGTCATCCGTTACGGCTCTACATTCTGGAAGTGACTGGGCTCATCTTCGGAATCCTGACGCTAATCGGCTTGACGGAAATGATCGCGCGGCGATTCACCAATTCCAAGCTCCGGAAGGTAACCAGCCGCGTTGACGCAATTCTGTACGTGCTCCTGTTCACGCAGGTAGTCTCGGGAATCGCGTTGGCCGTGTATCATCCTTGGGGATCGTCCTGGTTTGCGACCAATCTGACGCCGTACTTGTGGTCGCTGTTTCGCTTCCAGCCCGACCTGACCTACATCTCGGGCATGCCCGTTCTTGTGAAACTCCACATCTTGAACGCGTTCATCGTGATTGGGCTTTTTCCATTCACGCGGCTCGTGCACATCCTGGTCGTGCCCAATCCGTATCTGTGGCGAAAACCACAAGTGGTTCGTTGGTATCGGCCGGCGCCGCGAGACCTGGCGTAGCGTCATTCGTGTAACGGGGGGATATACACGATGTCTGAGCAGAGACGGGGATTCGGTGTTCTGCTGCTGAACACGGTGGCCTTTACCGTTTGCTTTGCGTGCTGGATGGTGAACGGCGTCCTCGTGACGTTTCTTGTCGAGAACCGGGTGTTTGACTGGACCGAGTCGCAGATTGGCTGGCTCATTGGCATTCCCGTGCTCAGCGGCTCGGTGCTGCGCCTTCCCGTGGGAATCCTTACAGACAAGTTTGGCGGACGGCCCGTGTTCGCAGCCGTGATGCTGCTTTCGGCCATTCCCATGTATTTCTTGAGCACGGCAGACAGTTACGGCACGTTCTTCCTGCTCAGCCTGGGTTTTGGATTGGCAGGCACGTCATTCGCCGTCGGGATTGCCTACACCTCGGTCTGGTTCAAACAGGGGCGCCAGGGTACGGCACTTGGTATTTTCGGCGCCGGAAACGCTGGCGCCGCGTTGACCGCCATGGGGGCGCCTACGCTCCTGAACGGGCTTACTCAAGGAGGGGAGAATCTCGAGGCTTGGCGGCAAATGCCGAAGATTTACGCCATGAGCCTCGTCATCATGACGGTCGTTTTCGTCATGTTTACTCATTCGCGCAAAGTGGACGACTCCCACATTCAAAGTTTTTGGGACCGGCTTTCGCCCTTACGTCACGTCCGTGTCTGGCGTTTTGGGTTGTACTACTTCCTCGTATTCGGCGGATTCGTGGCGCTTGCACAATGGCTGGTGCCGTACTACGTGAACGTGTACACCATGCCCCTCGCTACCGCCGGCCTCATGACCGCGATCTTCAGTCTCCCCTCCGGGGTCATCCGGGCGCTGGGCGGCTGGCTTTCCGATGTGTGGGGAGCGCGCCGCGTCATGTACTGGGTGCTGACGTCGTGCCTGATCTGCTGCGCCTTGCTCATTGTCCCGCGCATGGACGTGGAATCGCC
>CAZWDH010000512.1:0-2656 GCA_964632865.1 uncultured Nitrospiraceae bacterium | reverse complement strand
GGGCTTCGCGCCATCGGTACAACGCAGCGGCGATCACCAGACCGAGTAGCAGCCACGCGGCCTTGTCCGCGATCTTCGTCTGCATGGTGAAAAGGATGCGCGACGCGAACGCGGGATCAACGAACGAGAGCATGCCGCCGTGGGGCGAGACAAGCCAGGCGGACAGGACGAGACCGGCGACCACGAACGCGCCAAGGGTCCAAATCAGACTGTTGGGTGATGCGGTTGGCGCGCCGTCGTCACCGTCGCGCGGCCGAAGCCAATCCACGGCAATGGCGGCGAGGAGCGCGAGAAAGAGGTTCAGGTAGACCACACGCCGCGCGGGCACGTCGACATTGATGAGGACCGCGATACCGAGTATCACGTTGATCAGCGCAGGCCAGAATCCGAAACGCTGTATGGGTGGAATGATTCCCGATTGCGCACGAGCTACGCGTACGAGCACGGGCAGCACGAGCAAAATCGCGACAATCAGCGCCGGGGACGACAGAAAGGCCTGGGAATCAAGCCAGGTGATCGCCTTGTAGAATCGCATGCCGAGGGTCGTCCCGGCGCGGCCGTAGAGCATCGTGTCGAAGGCGATGCTGACGAAGGTGTCTTTCCACTCGCGCGTCCAGAGGAGAAACCCTGCGCCAAAGGCGGCCAGAGACGCGATGCCAAACACCAGCGTCCGCGCGATTCGCTGACGCCAGCGTTGCGCCTCACCATTTGCGAGTGGTCCCGCGATCAGGAACAACGACATGGTCAGCACGTACACCGCCGCGGAGGTCTTACAGAGGACCGCGCATCCGCCCGCGGCGCCGGCCAAGGCGTACCACGCAAGGCGAGGCCGGCCGCTTCGTTCCCCCAACAGGGCCAGCGTGCTGGACAGGTGCACGAAGATCATGATCGACGGTTCGAGCGTCATGCTCCGGCTGAACCCGAGGAGGGTCCACGATGTGGCAACAAAAAACGCGGCTATCAACCCCGCGCGGGCCGATAATCCCAGCAGGCGCGCCTGCACAAACGCCAAGGCGATCGAAAGAGTCCCGCCGGCCATGGCCAGGAATCGGAGCCCGAAGGCGTTGACGCCGAAGAGTTCGAGGAAGCCTTGCACGAGCGCCGTGTGCAGCGGACAAACCGTCCACGGGTTGTACTCGTCCTGCTGCCAGGAACCGAACAAGGCGCCGTTCCGCGCGCCGATGGACCAGACCTCGTCCCACCAGTACGCGCCGGTCTGGCGTGACAAGGGCGGATCCGCCCCCGGGAACACCCAACGCATGGTGATCCCCAGGACAACGCCGATCAGGAGCATGACGATAATGGGTCGAGACGATCGCTTTTCGTTGCCTGTCCCCACCTCTAACCCCACGTTGTATCCTCTCGCACCCTTGCTACTGTGGACCTTTTCGCTACGCCATGGCGCGCAACGGTGTCACATCATAGGACTCTACGCGGCGCATTACAACGACCCGACCTTTGCGTTGATGCCGGCCATCCCGATGAGTAACCATCTGGCTCTTTCCGGTGTTTCATAGGCAGCGGTTACCCAACACAATCGTTACCAGAAGGAAGCACACGATGAATCGCCAGACACTTCTCCGCGTCTTGTGCGCCGCCATCATGCTTTGTGCAATAGCGGCGCTCGCAGTGCATGCGCAGCTTGCCTACGATCCGTTGGCCGTTGTCGATCATCAACCCGACCACCTCGATCTCGACGCACACGATGAAGAACGACAGCGGGAAATTCCTATACGGGTCTATCTGCCGGCGGGCGACGCACTCACGCCGGTGATCCTGTTCAGCCACGGACTGGGCGGTTCCCGCGACGGCTGCATGTATCTCGGCGAACACTGGTCGAAGCGCGGATACGTGTGCGTGTTCCTGCAACATCCGGGAAGCGACACGTCGGTCTGGCAGAAGGAAAAGCCGGGAGTTCGTATGGCGGCGTTACAGGATGCAGCAAACCTGGAGAATTACCTACTCCGTGTGAAGGACGTGCCCGCTGTAATCAATCAACTCGACGCGTGGAATCAAAGCCCCGATCATCCCTTGGCGGGTCGCTTGGACTTAAGCCGCGTCGGCATGTCCGGGCATTCGTTCGGCGCCATCACGACGCAAGCCGTCAGTGGGCAAACGACCGCGCGGGGCAATCAGGCATTCACCGACCCGCGTATCAAGGCCGCCATTGCCTTCAGCCCCAGCAGTCCGCGGCGAGGCAAGCCGGAGCAGGCCTTCGGCCAGGTGGCAATCCCATGGATGCTAATGACCGGCACAAACGACGTCGCAAGGATTGGCGGCATCGATCTGGCATCGCGATTGGCGGTCTATCCCGCGCTGCCTCCGGGTGGCAAGTATGAAGTCGTCTTGAACGGCGCCGAGCATTCCGCATTCACCGACCGCGCGCTGCCCGACAACTCGAATCCGCGAAACCCGAACCATCACCGCGCCATCCTTGCCCTCAGCACAGCCTTCTGGGATGCAACCCTGCGCGATGACGCCGCGGCACGGGAATGGCTCAATGGAACCGGTCCGGCGAGTGTGTTGGACGTCGGCGATCGTTGGCAGACGAAGTAACGCAGATCACTTGGCTTAGGTAACCTGACGTCCAATCAAGCTGAGGAACTCCATGCGGGCGGCGTCTTCCTCGAGGAAACTCCCGAGCACGGTCGAGGTG
>CAZWDH010000511.1:0-2684 GCA_964632865.1 uncultured Nitrospiraceae bacterium | reverse complement strand
GACTGCGCGACACGTGCAGTTCACCCGGAAAGAGGACCATGCGCGGATCGGGCGACCACCACAACAGCGGATCGCCCTCGGAAAACCACGGGAAGATCCCCGACTGATAGGCCAGCAACAGGCGCTCCACGCTGAGATCCCCACCCACGGCAAGCAGGCCGTCTTCGATCGCCAATTGCGGTGGTGGAAACACGATATCGGCGGTTAGACGAAATAACGGCATCTGATAGTCCTGAAAGCTGCCCCGTGAAAGAACGTGAGCCTGCGTTCGGTAAGCGCGGAGTTCGCAAGGGTGTCGTCGTTCGGGTTGCCGTCCATGTCTCTCGTGCGTGTATGTCCGTGCAGGTCTGCTTAACCTCAGTGTATGAGTTCAGTACATTCTTGGGCAATCCCGGCGGCGCGTCTCATTCTACAATTTTGGCATGAGTGCGAAAAATGCTTTACCAATGGGGAGCCGCATCCTATAATGGACTCCGTTCACGCGCAATCTTTTCTGGAAGTACAGGCAATGCTAGGGAGGAACTGCATTTATGGCGGAGGAGCAAAAACAGGCCAAGCTCGGCGACGCTTTGGTGAAAGACGAGATCATTACACGGGAAGACCTTGCCGAAGCCCAGGCCCGGGAACGCGCTACGGGGGTACCTTGGTACCGGTCGTTACTGCAGATCGGCAAGATATCCTTCGACACCCTCGACCAAACCTTGCGCCATGAGTTTCACCCCAAGAGCGTCCGGGAAGAGGATCAGACGCTCGGTCATACGTTGGTCAAGATTAAGGCCATTACCGAGAAGCAGTTGAATGAGGCCCTCGAGGAACAGAAACGTACAGGCCGTCTGCTGGGTAAGGTCCTCAAAGATCGCGGCGTCATTACCAGCCGCGCTATAGCCATCGCGCTGAGCAGACAATACGGACTCGAGTTCGCCGACCTGAGTGAAACACCAAGTTCCCACGCAGCGCTGGACGCCGTACCGGAGAGCATTGCCAAGAAGTACCAGATGGTCCCGGTGTCTCTCGAGGGAGACAAGTTGACGGTCCTGATCGTGAACCCGCAGGTAAAGGACAGTCTTGGCGATCTGGGAATAATCCTGGGGAAACGCGTCTATCCTATCCTCACCGATAGCGAAGATATCAAGAACGAGATCCAGACCCGTTATGGATCGGGTAGTAAGAGGAAATCCCAGGCTCCTGAGAAGAGACCGCTAAAGACGAAGGCTCAAAAACCGGCACCCGCCGTTGGATCGGCCAAGGAAACCAAGGAAAAGAAGAGCGCCAAACCAAAAGAGGAGTCAAAAATCGTGGCTACTGCGGAAACGACCCCCGATAAACGCCGATTTGATGAGATTGCTCGAATGGCCGAGGGTACCCCGGTCATTAAACTCGTCTCAACGATCATCGAGGGCGCCGTAAATTCCGGCGCCACAGATATCCACCTCGATCCGCAGGAACCCGAAATGCGTGTGCGTTACCGCATCGATGGGGTTCTCCATGACGTCATGAGTATCGCTCCGGAAATCGAAAACGCCGTCGTTTCCCGCATTAAGATCATGTCCGACCTCGACATAACAGAGGTCCGCCGGCCCCAGGATGGGCACATCAGCATCGAAACCAAGGATCGGGACTTCGACCTTCGCGTCGCAACGCTTCCAACCTATTTGGGCGAACGTGTCGTCCTCCGGCTTTTGGACCAATCATCCGTCCTTGCGGGAATCAAAGATCTGGGTTTAGAACCGGATGATGAAGAGACGGTTACTCGCGTCATCCAGCAACCCTATGGAATGATTCTGGTTACAGGGCCAACCGGCAGTGGAAAAACCACTACGTTGTACGCAGCCCTTAACCAGAAGAACGTGCTCACTGAAAGCATTGTGACGCTCGAAGACCCCGTCGAGTACCAGATGTCCGGTATCAACCAAGTCCAAATTGACACGGATATCGAGGTTACCTTTGCCAATACCCTGCGTGCCGCATTGCGTCAAGACATAGACGTTCTACTCGTGGGTGAAATTCGGGACAGCGAGACCGCTCGCATCGCAATTCGCGCCGCTATGACCGGGCACTTGGTATTCAGCACATTACACACCAACGATGGTCCGGAAGCCATTACGACGCTTAGAAATATGCAGATACCTTCGTATCTTATTGCCAGTGCCTTGACATGCGTTGTAGCCCAACGCCTTGTCCGAAAGATCTGTCCCGACTGCCGTACTCCGTTCACGCCTACCAAACCCTTACTAAAATCGCTTCGGCTCCCCGAAAACACGAAGAAGCTTTATCGGGGTAAGGGCTGCGACAATTGCTATCATACTGGGAATAAGGGCCGCACGGGGATCTTTGAAATCCTCGAGGTCAACCCCGAGATTCGGAGAATGATCGCAGCGGACGAATCAACTGAGAAAATAGTTAAAACTGCTAAACTTAAAACGATGGCAGACCGCTGCCGTTTGAAAGTAAAGCAAGGAGTTGTGGCGCCGGAAGAGTTCCTGCGTGTTATTCGAACGTAGGTATCTGAAAAGAAGACTCTGTACTGTTTAGAGACTAATCATCTCGAAAGAAGACAGAAATGGCTCACCTTGTTGCGCGAGATGAGCCTTATTTCGTAATTTGCGTAACTCCGCTGATACTTGCTTTTACCCGAGCCCTTTGGTAGCATGTCGCCCGGGGAAGAATTTACCCGAATAGTGTCG
>CAZWDH010000510.1:0-2717 GCA_964632865.1 uncultured Nitrospiraceae bacterium | reverse complement strand
CAAGCAATGACTTGCCCCATACGTCCCATGCGGACAGCCTTGTCGATATTTGCCGGGATGTTTTCGGGCGGGGCGACTCGTTTGTCCAGAAGATTACCGGACGGGTTGACCGCCCCTTGCAGCGAATCCGGGAATTTCGCAATCGGCCAAATCCAGGCATCGCAGTCACGGTTGACTTGCTCAGCACTGGCGTAGACATTCCCGACCTGGAATACATCGTGTTTCTTCGACCCGTAAAATCCCGCATTCTTTTTGAACAAATGATGGGACGCGGCACGCGCAAAGGCGAGAAGCACCCCGACAAGTCCCATTTCACGGTCTTTGACTGTTTCGACGGAACCCTGATCGAGTATTTCAAACAGAGTACGGGAATCACCGCCGAGCCGCCGGAACGTGCCACGCTAACCATTCCCGAAATCATCGAAAACATCTGGAACAACCGGGATCGCGACTACAGCATCCGGTGTCTGGTGAAACGTCTTCAACGTATCGATAAATCCATGTCGGGCGAAGCGCGGGAGCTTTTTGCCGCCTATATCGACGGGGGAGACCTTCGCCGTTATGCCAGCGAGCTTCCGCGACGGCTTCGAGACGATTCTACCGGAACGATGAGCCTGCTTCGAAACAAGGACTTCCAAGACCTGCTCATAAACTATCCCCGAGCCAAACGGACCTTCGTGGTTGCGTACGAGACGGAGGACACGGTAACGTCACGCACCCTGATTCGTGACGAACTCGGAAACGTGTATAAACCGGAAGATTACCTTGAAGCCTTCTCGCGCTTCGTCCGGGACAATCCCGCACAGATTGAGGCTATTGGAATTCTCTTGGGACGGCCACAGGAATGGAGTTCGGAAGCCCTGGGCGAACTAAAACTCAAACTCGCGTCTACGCCGGAGCGGTTTAGCGTGAATAACCTTCAACGTGCTCACGAATTCCACTACCACAAGGCCCTAGTGGACATCATATCGATGGTGAAACGCGCGGCAAAAGAGACCGAGCCGCTTCTGACCGCTGAGGAACGTGTCGAGGCCGTTCTCAGCCGTCTATGTGAGGGTAAAGTATTCACCCCCGATCAACAGCGCTGGCTGGACCGGATACACGAACATTTGGTACACAATCTGTCCGTATCCCGAGAAGACTTCGAGGAACTCCCAATCTTCACGAGGGCCGGAGGATGGCGGCGGGCCAACGAAGTTTTCGAGGGTAATCTCGATGATTTTCTTCGGGCCATAAACCAGTCCATTGCCGCCTAGCGTTTAACCGCTTGGGATAGGAAGGAGCGAGCGCACCTTGGATGTAGTAGGCAAGCTTTGGGGCTTTTGCCATACGCTTCGGCATGATGGCATTGGCTACACGGAATACGTCGAGCAAATAACCTACTTGCTCTTCCTCAAAATGGCCGATGAGAAGGAAATTAGGCTTCCGAAAGGTTGCGCCTGGCAAGACCTCAAAAGAGCAACCGGCACGGGGCTGATTGATACCTATGTTGATCTCCTTCGTGCGCTAGGAAAGACGAAGGGGCTATTGGGGGACATTTTCGCAGGAGCGCAATCCCGATTCACCAAGCCCGCGAGCCTGAACCAACTTATCAACAGCATCGATGAAATAGACTGGACCTCGCTGGACATTGATGTGAAGGCCGCGACCTATGAAGGGTTACTTGAGAAGGCAGCGAGTGAAGGCAAGAAAGGTGCGGGTCAGCTTTTCACCCCGCGCGTGTTGATTCAGAGCATTGTCCGGTGCGTGAAACCCGACCCGCGTGGCCATAAAGAGTTTACAATTTGTGATCCTGCTTGCGGTACGGGCGGCTTTTTGGTCTGTGCCTACGAGTGGCTCATGGAACAAACGGGCGCGGCGCTTGATCGGGAAACCGGTAAGCGGATTCGGACCAAGACGTACCACGGTCAGGACATTGGCGAGCAGCCCCGCCGCATGGCGCTGATGAACCTTTACCTCCACGGTATCGAACCGCACATTGTTCTTGGGGATACCATTTATGACCCACCAACGGGCGAGCGGTTTGACGTAATCCTTACCAATCCACCATTCGGCGTAAGAGGCGCGAACCAGGCCCCGGAACGTGATGACTTCACCATTAGCACGTCAAACAAGCAATTGAACTTCGTACAGCATGTGCTCACCGTGCTCAAGCCTGGGGGCCGCGCAGCGGTAGTCTTACCCGATAATTGCCTCTTCGCGGATAAGGCTGGCGAAGTCTTCAAGATTCTTGCCGAAGACTGTGATCTTCACACGGTACTGCGCCTGCCGCGTGGGACATTCACCCCTTACAGCCAAGGTGTCAAAGCTAACGTCGTCTTTTTCACCAAGGGGTACCCCACCGAAAACACGTGGATATACGACGCTCGAAGTAATGTCCCCGGCATCACCAAAAAGGACCGTCCGCTTACCCCCGAACACTTTGCCGAATTTGAGAAGTGCTTCGGCAACGATCCGAACGGCAAAGCTAAGCGAAAGCCGTCTGACTCGGAGGAAGACCGCTGGCGTAAGTTCCACATCGATGAAGTGCGAGACCGAGACTTTAAGCTTGACGGCTTCAAGTGGATTCGGGACGAGGAAGCGAATGGTGGCGAGAACGGGGACGAACCCGAGGAGTTGATCACAGACGCAATGAGCGAACTAAACGCCGCGCTGCAAGAACTCAACGCAATCGCCCTCACGCTTGACAACGCATCGGAAATTGAAAGTTCCTCATG
>CAZWDH010000509.1:0-2726 GCA_964632865.1 uncultured Nitrospiraceae bacterium | reverse complement strand
GCATCCTGCCCGGCGCGGCGTGTCAAGTCTTCGCTTACACACGACTCCCCGGACAGATCACAGGCTTTCTCTTCGAGACGCACGGGCTGGAAGCCCGTGGCACCTCGAACACCTTCCATCGCCAGCAATTGACATGACGAATCATGCAAAATCCCCTTCGCGATGCTGAGCGCGTCGTCGCGGTTGTATTGTCCCAGCGCAACTTTGCCCGCCAACACTTCCGCCAGCAGCTTGCGCACCATCACCGCCTTGGCGTAGGACCATTCCGCGCAGTAGGCGTCGCTGAAGAACCCGATCTGTTTGTTCATCGGCAGCATGTCGAGGCGCTCTTCGATCACCTGCCGGATGGCGCCGGGATAGAAGTTGTGCCACCAATATCCGGCGAGGGAGAGATTGGGCAGTTCGCGCGCGAGCGTGCACAAGGACTGGTTGCCATCGCGGCTGGCGAGAAAACACATGAACCGTACATCCGGAAAACCTGCGACCAGCTCGCCCAGTTGCGCGATGGTCCGTTGATTCAGCCGCGCCGCCGATTCATGGGGTAAGGGCTCCGCGCCGAGGGAAAACTGGAACACGATCTGATCACCGCGCTTCGATAACTCCGCCAGGAACCGTCGCAGGACATAACTTGCGTATACATCGCGTTCGGCAGCTCCCGCGCTCGCCCGGTTGCGCAAAGCCTTGTGCAACGCATCCGCAGCGGGATCCGCGTAGTCGATGTCCGTCGACAGATGCTGGGCCGTCGCCATCACCTTGCCGTAGGGAATCAGGTCACAGTAATGCGCGACCGCCGCGTCTACATCCTCCACCGAGCGAATCGTCCGGTCCAACGGCGGCGCCGATGCGCGGTCAAAGGTCACCGGGATCGGCACCCCCGGTTCCGTCGCATTCCACGCGCGTTCCAACTCGTACAGCGGGATATCCAGTTGCCCCCACTGCGTCCGCGCAAAGAACGCCCACTCCAGCGAGTACTGCAGGATATCGTCCGCCGCTCCGTCGCGGCCACGCCACAGTTCCGTGCCGGTCCGCACGATGCCGGCCCGCTTCAGGATCTCCCGCGGCCAAGCCGGGTCCGCCGCGCGCTCGCGAATCAGCGTATCGATCCGTTCCCAGTTCTCCACCGTGACCGGTTCGTGCCAGTCGTACAGGTCTCCCAGGATGATCCGCACCCCCCAGGCCATGGCCGTGTTTCGGGCCTTGGGCAGATACGGCAAGGCTTCGAGTACGCGTCCCCGCGCTTCGTCCTCCGTTCGATCCTCCGGGACCCGCGCGCCGTTGGGACAGCCCGCCGCGAACAGATCGCTCACGGCCATGTGATATAGCAGAATGTCATCCAGGCCCCGCGCCGATAGGTGCGCCGCGTCGAGGTGGGTGTGCGGGTCCATCAATGGAATCGAAGCTAGCGCGGACTCCAGCTCTTGAACTGATTTGGATGATGCGCGCATGGACCGCCCCCGGGGTTGAGGTAAAACTATGCCACGCGGATGTTTTGACTGCAACGGGCAAACTGTCGATTGAAGTCCTGCTACTGCCCAGCTCAATCCCTGCGCACTTATGCTCCGAGCACACATGTACTCGCGCAAGACTTTCCGACGTTATCCGGCGCTACGCCTATTCCCGTTAACCTATTGACTACCAGAGAGTTGTTGAATCAAAAACAAAACATGCACATCAATGGCATGATTCGTGCTGTTCGTCTTTCGTCAGCGAGAATGCCAACGCGCCAGACGATCACAGTCGCGGACCAAGAGGGGACATTGAAATGGAAAATATTAACAAGCAGGAAAAACCCCTGCCTCTCTTGCAGGTAGGCTGGGTGTTCGGGCTCGTGTTTGTCTTGGGATGGTTATGGGCGCTCGTCGCCTCTTCCGTCGCTTCCATCTCGGTCGTTCCCTGACCACGATATCGTCCGAATCGGCATTCCGCCCCCACCCCGCCTGCGCACGGGCGCGCGACGTGGTGGGGCGCCGTTTTCAAAACTAATCTTACAACCGTATCGTAGAAAGGACGGGAGCCATGTCTTTGATGTACTGCGACCAGTGTGAACAAACGGCTGATGGTGTCGCTTGCACCGAATCGGGTTTGTGCGGGAAGAATCCCGACATGGAGTCCTTGCAGAAGATCCTGCTCTATGGACTTAAGGGCATGTGCGCCTACAAGCATCACGCGCGGCGTCTCGGCAAGACGGATTCCGAGATCGATGCTTTCGTCGAGGAAGCCCTGTTCGCGACGGTCACCAACGTCAACTTCGACATCGAATCCCTTCTGGAGCTGGTACTCGAATGCGGGCGCATGAACCTGAAAACCATGCAACTGCTCAACGACGGCCACGTGGAAACCTTTGGCACTCCGCAACCGGCCGAGGTGAAAGAAGGCATCCAGGAAGGACCCGGAATCCTCGTTACCGGTCACGACATGGTCGATCTGAAAGACTTGCTCGAACAGACCAAGGACACCGGCATCAAGGTCTACACCCACGGGGAAATGCTCCCTGCCCACATGTATCCCGAATTGAAAAAGTATCCCCACCTCGCCGGCAACTACGGCGGCGCGTGGCAGAAACAGCGCATGGAGTTTGAATCCTTCGGCGGCCCCATTCTCGCCACGACCAACTGTGTCCTGATTCCCGGTCCGGTCAATACCTATCTGGATCGCTTCTACACCACCCGAGTAACCGCCGTGCCGGGCGCGACGCGACTAACCACGAACGACTTTTCCGCCGTCAT
>CAZWDH010000508.1:0-2733 GCA_964632865.1 uncultured Nitrospiraceae bacterium | reverse complement strand
ACCCGGGCAGGCCGCCGGCTCGGTACGAGCCAATCGGCGTCGGATAGTAATTGAACCGCAACAGTCCAAGAAGAAACGATCCGTGATTGCGCATGAAGCCCACAATCCGGTCCATATCCTCGCCTTGGGGATCCCAGAAACCGGAAGCGAAGGCGTAGGGCATGCACAGATTCCAATAGCTGCCCAGTCGCGTTTCCGTCACGGGCGCTTCGACCGGCGCGTCCTCCAGCAGCATGCGTGGAATGAACAGCGTGCCGTCCGGCATGGCCACCTGCGACTCCGCCATGGCGCGCGTGATTGCCTCCTTTAATCCTTGCGCGATCGGAGCGTACCGATCATGCAGATCCTCGCGTCCAATTTGCTGCCAGACGACGGCCATGTCCCGCAAACCGCGCCATCCGAGCACTTGGTGCCAGACGAAGTACGACACCTGCGGGATGTCGCCGCACTGCCGCTCCTTCTGCAGGAGCCCGTTGGGATCGACCGCGATCTGTCTGCGAAACTCTTCGCAGAACGCCTCGTACTGCGGCGTTAGCCGCTCGACGAACGCGCGGTCCCGCGTGAGGTGATAGTAATGGGCGGCGTGCGTCAGTTTCTCGCCGCGTTCCCAGTTCGCGTAGTAGGCCGCGCCTTTCGTTTGATCGACGAGATACTCCAAACCGTCCCGGTAGGCCTCGGGAAAGCCGTACAATCCGAGCGTTGCGACCGCGTCGCTGCTTTCCGGTTGATAGAACGAGTTGTGATAGACCACCGCGCCGAGGCTGTAGCGCCACCGCATAATCAGATTCTGGACGAGCAGGTTGCGCTGTGCATCCATGACGAGGTTCTCTGGCACGATGAACTGCGCGCCTTCAGCCAGCAATCCATCCCAGTAGGTTTTCCATTCCTTCCTCTTGCGGTCGTACAGCGCATCGGTACCCACGGGAGCGAGCGGTTGGGAGGGATGCCAGACCACGGTGCAGACCGAGTCTCCAGGGTCCGCGACCCAGTGCGACTCCTGTCCTTCTTCGATCAAGGGTTGCGACGCAACGAGACCGGAATCGTCATTGCCGCGCACGAACCGCAGGAGGGGCGCGCCATCGTTCGCTGCTCGATGGACGGCTATTCGGAGGAATGCGCACAACCCGTCCACCCCATCCATCGGCGCTGCGAAAGATTCTTGCGTATACCGGTTGCCATCGGCGTCCGTGTAGGCCGTTTGCAGGATGGGGTAGTACCCGTCGGCGAGGCAAGGGGGCTCCAGTCGATCCAGATTGCTGCCGAAAAGTTCAGCCCCGGCCGAACCGACGAAGATCTTCAGATCATTCGCGTTGTCGTACCGGTCCGCGGCGATGCGGCTTCCATCGGCCAAAGGAATGAGGTACGGCGGTTCGCCGCCATCGAGGCCCCAGAGCAGATTGTGAACACCGAGTGTCTCGTTCGTGTATCCCGTCGAATAGAATAAGGGTCGAAGGTAATCTTTGATCGAGTCGTACGTGGCGCCGCCTTGCTCGATCAGTGCCTCGCCCCAGATGTCCCGGCCTTCGCGAAGCGCCGCATTCAGCCGACGCGCGTAGTCTGACTCCTCGTCCATCGTTTCTCGCCGGTCGGGATAAGCCGACTTCGTCTCCCGGTATTCGGCCGAGATGCTCTCCGCATCCAGCGCCCAGTCGTAGAGGCAGACCGACGCGATCGCGCCGCGGAAACAGTTGCCCGGTGTCTTGGGAACGTTCGCGTACGCGCCCAAGAGCAACGGTGTGTCGTACGCGTCAAGCGGCGCGGTTTCAGTCTCTACCACTGCGGCTTCCTGGCCATTCAGGTATAGGCGCGCGGATGTACCGTCGAAGGTGGCCGCCACGTGGTTCCAATTGGTACCGTAGTTCGCGTCCCGAGCCTCCACGACGACAGACCGGCCGCCGGCGCTCGCATAGAAAATGACGGACTGCGGATGGTCTGCGCTGTCCATGAGGAACAACCCGTACTGGTACCAGGGGTCATTGTGGCTGGGGAGCGATTTGACGAGCAGCGGTATTTGGGAATCGATGACGCCGCCTTCTGCACGGAACCACAGCGTCACCGTGAGTTGCTCTGGATTCAACGCCGCCGAGGCGTTCACGACCGCGTAGGAATCGTCCCCGTCGAAGTACAGATGAGGATGCTCCACGAGATCCTCCTCGCGATGGAGCACCGGAACGCCGCGAAGCGCCATGTCAGGCCCCCGGCCAGCCGAGTCTCGGACCTGCGCGACGTCTTCGCGCGGCGCCAGCCACTCGGCAATAAGCACCGGCGATTCCGCACCGGCGGCAAGCAAGGCAGGGACTATCAACCCCATCAGAAGATGCATCGCGTTCATGAAACCTCAACTACGTGTCAACATCCAACGCCTCAAAATCCCTGACGATACTGTACCGATTCCGGTTGGCCTGCGCTATCAACCGGTATGGCGCTGGATCCTGCGGTGCGGGTATCATGCCTCTGTTCGTTATCCAGGAGGCATTGAACATGGACCAGACACCTGAGGGCACCGGTGGAGTCCGCGTCCGGCGATTCCTGCGCCGGTTCATCTTGACGGTCGGCATTGCAGGTGCCGCTCTGACGGTGTCGTTACCGATCGAAGCGTCCCCGGGCGACTGGCCTGAACCACGCCAGAACCCGCACCTGACCGGCATTCAGCCGCTCCCGGGGGCGATGGAAACCGCGCCGGAATTGTCCGCGCAATTCGACTTGGGTCGCACGCCGCCGACCGTCACGCCG
>CAZWDH010000507.1:0-2739 GCA_964632865.1 uncultured Nitrospiraceae bacterium | reverse complement strand
CTTGGGCGACGGATTCTCACCGTCGACGCGCTTCACTTTCTTCACCGGATCGCTTCGATTCGTATCCGGACCCTCGCGCAGTACTATCGCAGGGCCGTGGGACTACGATTGCCGGTTCACCCGTGCGTATCGCGTTCTTCACTAGGGCTTCGATTCGCCGATTGGTCACGGCTGCTTCCCAAGCGCAAGATTCAAATGTCCGATCACGTCCTCAGTGCCAGCGATTCCTCGGCGTAAAACTCCACTCCGGGGATGATCAGGTTGTCCTTGGTGGCCGTCGCCTGTTTGTTCGCGGCCGTCTGGTTGAATTCAAGGAGTGCGAGGGCCATCGGATTGCCTTGAGCGGCCACAATGACCAACTGTTTGAAATTCACCACTCGCGCTTTCCACCGCTTCACAGTGGCCTCCCCCTTCGACTTCACCACCGCGGGCGCGACAACCACGGTCGGCGCAACGATGGTTTCGGCCTCCGCAATCCGCTGCTCTCGCAGATCGTCCGTCTTCAGCTTCTCAGCGGCCTTGAGAGCCCGTTCACGCTCTGCCGCTGCCTTCGCGTCCGCCTCGGCTTGCAGCCGCGCCTGCTCCTTCCGCCGGATTTCTTCCTGTGCCCGGTCGAAAGCAATGATGGTCCGCTTGACGGCGTCCTCCGCTTGCTGTAGCGGTTCGAGCAACTCCTTCTCGCGGTCCAGGATGGCCTTTTTCGCGCGGTCCTGCGCCTGTTTCAACGGCTTGAAAAATTCCGTGACCTTCTTGCGGCCCGAGACGATCTCTTTGCCCAATTCGATTGCCGCATTGCGGCTGGCTTGGTCCGAGATCGTGACCTGGGTCGCCCGCGCCACGATCGGTTGAATCTCCTTCTGCACTTCGTCCTGGCCCTCGTACACGGTTACGTCGGTCGATTCAGACATGCGATGGTTCCTCCACGTTCCCAGGTTCCTTCATTGCCTCTATCCCAACCCGGCGCCGCACACGGTACGCCGTGAGTATCGACCGCCATTCGTGCGTGTGGCGCTGAAGGTCGTACACCTCCGACCATTTGTAGGTGCCGTTGTCGCGCAACTCGACGCCGATGCCATAGCGCACGTTTTGGTATTGAGGGAAGTTCTGTTTGATGAGAGCTGCATAGGCCGCTAGCTGGATCGGTACCGCATCCGTCAGAGCGGCTTTGTAGTCGATGATGATGGGGCCCGTATTCCGGCGGGGTAGTCGAATGCCGTCCATCGCACGAACCATCAAGTCAAGAGTGCCCCCGAACTGATGGGCTTGTGAGAAAAGACGATACTCGCACAACTCGATCCACGGCTGCGTATCCCGGAAGAACTTTCGACACGCTTCCACTTGGCCAGTAATCCGCGCGTCGTGATCGAATTCCCGATCCATAGCGATCAGCGCCGCGCACGCATGGACGGCTTGACCACGTTGGAGATACCACTCGCCCGCGTGCCAGCCGGGGATCACGTCGGCCATGACCTCAGTGACCGACGGAACCGGGCGTCCATCAATCGTGTAGGTGTGGGTTTCGCTATCGAAGTGGAACCGTGGCGTCGTCATATGCCGTACCAATCGGTCCGCTCGCGTTCCTGACGCTCGCGTTCGGCCAGACGGCCACGGTTGCGCCCCCACAGGTAGCAAAGCACCCCGACAACGCCAATGATGATGTAGTCCATCACAACCCCAATCCCCGCGCGATACGCCGCGCCTCCGATGCTTCCGGCATAGCCGGTGGCTCTACCGGGGTTAGAAACTCGTCCAACCATTCCGAACGAATGCGGATCACCCGGCCCACCCTCACGTGCTTCAGCCGCCTCCCGTCCCGCGTACCCCGCATCCACGCATCTACGGTGTCCCGGCTCACTTGACACAGCTCCATTACGTCGCGGACGGTCATAATCTCTCGATGAAGCATGACGGACTCAGTTGGAAGGCCCTGGCCAGTTTGAACGCCCAGATTGGGCCAATGAGACTCCGTCCGTTTTGGATACGGCTTAGGTCCGGAACCGCAATTCCATTGACGCCAAACTCGTCACAGGTCCGCTCGTGAACCTGTTGCAGCGTTAGCCCTTGCTCCTTGATCAGATGCTTGACTAACTTGTGTCCGCGCAGCTCTGCCATCGACAATCTTCCTCTCAAATTGTGTCCGTGCATAATATACAGCATGAGATTGTGTCTGTCAATAACAATATCGTGCACGATCTTTGTATGCCTAACTATTGCCAATTAGGGCAGTTGTGGAGTATAGTTTGTGTTGAAAGACAATCGGGGGTGCGCCATGGTTGCCACAAAAAGTAAATGGACGGACGACGAAATAGACCGGCTTCGGTACCGGTGTCGGCAGGCGCGGTTACGCAACAACCTTCAGCAGCGGGACATTGCTGAACGGCTAAATTGGTCGCCGAACACCGTCGGGAATTTTGAACGGGGCCAAAATACGCCCACCCCCGCCAACCTGGGACGATTGGCGGTTCTTGTAGACGAACTACTCGAAACTGCGCAGATCGCGGAAGAAGGCTTTCGGCCTGGGGCCCGTGCTGCCGAAAGCACAACACATGGAGATCATCTGCACGATGAAATGAATGGTGGAGAACCACAAATGGTAGGAACCGGAAACTCAAAAGAAAGTGACTGGCGACTGCTCCTCAAAGCCCATAAGAGCGGTCGGCCAGAACTTGTGGAGGAACTCTCAACGCTCTTTGAACGAAAAGAAACCATCGATCTCGAGCGGCAGAGGATCGAGCACAG
>CAZWDH010000506.1:0-2746 GCA_964632865.1 uncultured Nitrospiraceae bacterium | reverse complement strand
ATCGCGGTGTCGATGCAGTGGGCGAGCAAGTCGCCCGTCACGCCGCTGCCCGCCGCCGCCGCGTCCAGACGCCAGAGGCCTTGGCCGCCCTGCGGCAGTTCCGCAGAAATCGTCCAATCCTGTAGGAACACCGCGCGGTAATGAAAGATCCTGCCGAGACGTCCCTCGTCAATGAGTTGCTTGGCAAGGGTGACGGCCGGAACGCGCCGGTAGTTATACCAGACCGTGTTCGGCACCTTGGCCTTTTCGACCGCCTTGCACATCTCTTCGCCTTCCGGGCCGTTCATGGCGAGCGGTTTCTCGCAGAGGATCATCTTGCCGGCTTCGGCCGCCGCGATGGCGATGTCCTTGTGCAAGTTGTTCGGCGTGCAGATGTCGATGGCGTCGACATCCTTGCGTTCGATGACCTTGCGCCAGTCCGTCTCCGTGGACTCGTAGCCCCAGTTGTCGGCAAAGGCCTTGATCTGGTCCGCATTCCGCGCGCACGCAACCTTCAAGACCGGCTGATATTCCAGATCGAAAAAGTGATTAACCTTACAATACGCATTCGAATGGGCCCGGCCCATAAACCCATAGCCAATCATGGCCACATTCAGTTTCTTTTTCGCCATAACGTTTCTCCCCGGATTATTGTCCACAAGATACCACATGTAGATTCTGCGGACCTGCTTTGGTTCAATCGCACCTAAAGCGTATAAAGCAACTCTCGAATCGAGATGAACGCGACGTCCTGCATTACATTCTTCGGACTGAAGGTCCGCTACATGACAGCCCAGGGCAAAGCGAAGCGACGCCCTGGGTCGTGTTTTTATAACTGAGCACTGAAGGTGCGAGACAATACCCGCGAAAAGGACCTTTTCATAGAGAGTCGAATTCGCGCATGTTTCGCGCTTTCAGCGCTCATACCTACAAGGGCCTCGACACCCAGGGCGGCGCTACGCTCTGCCCTGGGCTGTCATGTTTCGACCCTTCAGGTCGTACCCGATTCCCTTGCACGCGCATCACATTTTATCTGCGGTCATCTGCGCAATCTGCGGACAGATGTTTCTATCTCTACCAGCCGTGGGCGTCGCGGACTTTGGCCATGACTGCGAGGATGTCGTTCCACGTGCCGGGTTTCATCATGACCGCGTTCGGGAACATGCAGCCGTCCCAGCAGATGTGTTGGAACGCTTTCGTCGGTTCGCCGTCCGCACCGCGCATCCAGAAACCCGCGTGCTTCACGATGTCCAGCTTGCCGTTGGGATCGTTGGGCAGGCAATGACGGCCCGTCTTGTCATGGGACCCCGAACCGAACACGGTCGCGTCGTTCTGCGCGATGTGGAAATCGATGGTCCACGGACGCAACGCATCGGTCAGCGTTTTCAACGCCGCGTCGAGCCTGCCCTGGTCGCTCCAGTCATAGCCCTCCGGCAGGATGGCATCTTCCGGCGCGTTGGCGCCCAGCGTGTACAGGAGCGTGTGCGCCATGTCCGCCTGGAACCCGAGCGTCTTCGGACGGTCAACCGCTTCGAGCAGCTTGATCATCTCTTTCCACGAGTGCATGCCGCCCCAGCAGATTTCGCCTTCGGCGGCGAGGCGTTCGCCGTGATCCTCGGCGATGGTGCAGGCTTCGCGGAACGTATCCGCGATCGTCTTCGTGTTTTCGGAGGGATTCGCCGCCCAGTCGCCAACGCCGCAGGCCGAATCGATGCGGATCACGCCATAGGGGCGCGCGCCGGTTTCACGGAGTTGCTTCGCGATGCCGCAGGCCTTGCGCACCTGCGTCAGGAATAGGCCGCGCTCCTCGTCGCTGCCCATGGTCGACCCGCCACCCGTCGGCGGCCATACCGGCGCCACCAGCGAACCGATGGCGAGTCCTTTCGATTGGAACGTGTCGGCCAGCTTCTTCACGCCGTCCGCATCGAGATCGATACTGATATGCGGGTCCGACAGGAACAGGTCCATGCCGTCAAACTTGACCCCGTCCACCTCGGCGGCCGCGGTCAGCTCGATCATCTTGTCCAACCCGATAGGCGGCTCCGAATCGTCCCCCTTGCCGACCAGCCCCGGCCACGCGGCGTTATGGAGCTTCGGATACGTGTTCTTCGATGGGCTCATGAATCTTCTCCTTATCCAAATGCGCTCGGCTCAAATTCGATGTCAACTAGGGCTGAGGAATGCCGGATTACTTTTTGTAATCCCCGACCTTCGGCGCTTGCGGGTTCACGTGGGGTCCGAAGTAGCGGAGCATGACCAGCGGGCATTCCTTGCCGAGGTTTTCGACGGTGTACCCTTCCTTCGCGCGCGCTTCGGTGATGAAGACTTCGTCTTCGGTCATCTCGCCGAAACGGATCTGCTGCGGACATTCGAAGGGCAGGTTGCCGATCTTGCCGCGGCCCTGCATGAGGATAACGCCGGACGCGCCGTTGTCCTTGATGGTGACCTTCGCGCCCGGGGCGACGGTCAGTTCCTTCGCGCTGAACAACTGCTCCCCGCGCACGTCGCCGTAGACGACCCAGCGATCCACATAGCCGGAGCTTTCCGTATCGCCGTCGGCGATGGGTTCGAGGTAATGGCTGTCCTTGAAATTCGGATCGACGTTCATCTCCCAGTCGAGCTGGTCCACGATGTATTCGTTGTCGTCGCGCTTATCCTCTGGGATATCCTTCACCAACAGGTGCTTCCACACTTCGCGGCCTTCCACCAACGATTGGAACATCGAGAAAACGTCGCTCCCCCACTGCGGCTCGTACGTCAGCAACGA
>CAZWDH010000505.1:0-2755 GCA_964632865.1 uncultured Nitrospiraceae bacterium | reverse complement strand
TATCGACGGCAAACTCGCGGAACTCCGCCCCATCACCTACGACGAGGCCGACCTGAAAGCCATCGACGAGGTCGACGCGGCGGCAAAAAACTACAAACAGGCGATGAGCGATCTGCTCGCCAACTGGCGCAAACTGGACGAACTCGGCGCGGCCCGCGGCAAGACGGGCGATGCATTCACGGCGGCTGCTCAAGAGGTCGCGAAGGCGGGTGTCGATGCGACGATTCGGATATCAGAGGAATCGGATAGCGCACTCGCCACTTCGGTAATCGTGGTCCTTATCGGGATCGTGGTCGCGACCATTATCGCTATTTTGATTGCCATCTACCTCACGACCAGCATCACGCGGCCGATCAACCGGGTTATCGCAGGCCTTTCGAGCGGCTCGGAACAGGTGTCCTCCGCCGCGACCCAGGTCGCCAGCGCCAGCCAGGAGATGGCCCAGGGCGCCAGCGAACAGGCTTCGAGCCTGGAAGAAACCTCCGCGTCGCTGGAAGAAATGGCATCCATGACGAAACAGAACGCGGACAATGCGGGCCAGGCCCGTACCATGGCCCAGGAAGCCCGGGAAGGCGCTGACCGCGGCCGTGAAGCGACGGAACGCATGTCCGATGCGATTCAGCGGATCAAGACGTCGTCGGACGAAACGGCGAAGATCATGAAGACCATCGACGAGATTGCGTTCCAAACCAACCTGCTTGCCTTGAACGCGGCGGTGGAAGCCGCCCGCGCCGGTGAGGCCGGAAAAGGGTTTGCCGTGGTGGCGGAAGAGGTGCGGAATCTCGCGCAACGTTGCGCCGAAGCCGCCCGGAATACTGCATCCCTCATCGAAGGATCCCAGAAGAACGCGGAGAATGGCGTGTCCGTATCGTCGGAAGTTGCCGGGATCCTCGCCGAGATCGTTGACCGCGCCCAAAAAGTCGAACAATTGATCCAGGAGGTTTCCGCGGCGAGTACGGAGCAATCGCAAGGGATCGACCAGATCAATCTCGCCGTGGCGCAAATGGACAAAGTCACCCAGGGCAACGCGGCCAATTCAGAAGAAGCCGCCGCCGCGAGCGAAGAACTTTCGGCCCAGGCCGAGAGCGTGCTCGAAAGCGTCGAAGAACTGAAGCGCGTCGTCGGTGGACGGAATTCGAACGGACTTACCAAACTACCGGTTCGGCAGAACGGATCGCCGCAGAAGAAAGCGCTTGATTCGGAACGGCGGTCGGCGCCTTCCCGGCAGTTGGTCGCCGTTCATGCGCCCAAGGCATCGAAGGTCAAATCCCCGGATGAAGTCATCCCATTGGACGACGAAGACATGGCGGACTTCTGATCGGACGTGGACAGTTCAAAGGGGGCTGAAGAACCTCCCCGGGAGATGTGACATGGCGACATTGAATGCTGGAGTTGCGACGTTGGATGAACGCGCTGCCCACGACTTGGGCGGGCTCTATCTGACGTTTCATTTGAAATCGGAGATCTGCGGCATCCCCATCCTGACGATTCAGGAGATTATCGGGATGATGCCGGTGACGAAGATCCCGAAAACGCCGGACTTCGTGCGGGGCGTGGTCAATCTGCGCGGTAAGGTCATTCCGGTAGTCGACCTGCGCAGCAAGTTTGGAATGGAATCCCAGGAGGACACCGAGCGCACCTGTATTGTCGTCGTGCGGGTCGACCTGGACGGCATGCAAACGATCACCGGCCTCATCGTGGACTCCGTGTCGGAGGTCGTCAACATCCCGTCTGAACAGACCGAGCCGCCGCCCGAGCTGGGCGCGTCCACCCACTGCGAATACCTGGACGGCGTCGGCAAAATTGGCGACAAGGTCGTGCTCCTTCTCGACGTGACTCGCATCGTGTTCCGAGGAGAGGCGAACGGAGAAGAGAAAGAGTAGCGCGCGTTCGCAACGGAAGTGGCGCTTGGAGTTCATCAATCGCGGCGGCAGATTCTGCCGCCGCTTTCTTCATGTTCACATTCTGACATCAAAGATCGCATGATTCGGCATGCGTCGGTATACAATCTTCCGTATCGGAATCGGTCCGCGTACGCGACATACCCTTCGGGGTATAATCTCCAATTGCAAGGCAAATGCTGGTCAGTACGAATTACTCATAGGATGGGAGAATCTACATGACACTCGAGCAACTTGTTGCTGAAGGTCGAAGCCTTGAGCGCCCTTGTGTCTTTCTGCGCGAGGAAGGTACTGGGCCGGCCGCGGCTATCTGGTACGAACGGAATCAGGACGAAGTGGAAGAGTCCGGCGAGCACCGCTGGCTCACCGTCGATCGACGCCATGTGCCAGGCGTGCCTGATTCAATCGGGGATTACCTATGCGTTTTCAGTGATGAAGAAGGCTGCGTAGGGGGCCGCGTCGATTTCGTTTCCGCATGGCCGACTCGAAGTGGCACAGAACTCTTCGCTCATCTGGCAAACGTGCTACCCCCTATCGACGCGGTATTCGCTCGCGGTTCCGACGCCGTAGGCGAGTGGCTGGCAGCAAATGGTTGGCAACGTGAGTGGCGCTACAATAACAATTTTAAGGATCGTGAACTTGTTAAAGCGTACGAGAAAATCTGGCGCTCTGAGTATCCCCCACTCTTCACGAATTCATGGGAATCAGAAATCTACGCGATTCTTGGCGGCTGGCATTGCCCAGGCCAAGATGACGACTGGCACGATCTGGTTGACGAGCAATTGATGGTGCTGACGGTTCGAGATTCCGAGCCGTGGGTCGAGGCGTGGTATATGAGGAATGGCGAGTTTCGG
>CAZWDH010000504.1:0-2803 GCA_964632865.1 uncultured Nitrospiraceae bacterium | reverse complement strand
CGCAACGCGCCGATTTCTTTGAAACCCTCGTCGACCTCAACACCATGGTTCGCCGGCCGATTATTAACACACGAGACGAGCCCCATTGTGATTCCGCCAAATACCGACGGCTCCACGTCATTGTCGGCGATGCCAATATGGCCGAATTGTCGACCTACCTGAAGGTGGGCACGTTGTCGATCGTGCTGGAGTTACTCGAGGCCGGCGCAGACCTTCCGACCCTCGCCCTCGCGGATCCGGTCAACGCGATCAAGCAAGTGTCCCGGGACGTGCGTGTCCGGGAAAGCGTGAAGCTGGCCGACGGTACCTCGTCCACGGCCATTGCGGTGCAGCGCGCGTACCTGAAAGCTGCGCAAGGATACTATGCATGCCACGAGTTGAATCAGGTGACGAAGGATGTGTTGGTGCGCTGGGAGGATGTGCTCGATCGATTGGAGCGAGACCCGCGATCGTTGGTACGTGAACTGGACTGGGTCGCCAAGCGCTACTTGATTGAATCCTATATGGATCGCAAATCCTGTGGCTGGGACGATCCGCGCGTCCGTCTGATGGATTTTCAGTATCATGACATCAGGCCCGAGAAAGGGCTGTATTACACCCTTGAACGAAGCCACATGATTGAACGGATCGTGTTGGATCCTGAAATCGCGCGGTCGGAAATGAATCCGCCTGCCGGAACGCGGGCTTTTTTCAGAGGCCAGTGCGTGCGAAAGTACCCGAATGTCGTCTACGGGGCAAGCTGGACGTCCGTGCTGTTTGATATCGGCCAGAACAAGATCAAAAGAATTCCCTTGATGGATCCGTTGCGCGGCACTGAGGCGTTGACGGGCGAACTCCTGTCCCAAGCGGAATCCGCCGCGGCATTGCTGGCAAAACTTTCGTCTTGACTGCGACACCTGCATGACACATCACGCTTCGCTCCCATACCATGACGGCTCCAGCTTTTTCGATTTTCTCACCCAATGCCATCCCGGGTTACGTCCCGGTATCGGGGATCTTTCAGGGCATCGCCCGTCCGTTCCGGTGGACTTGAGCCGGGCCGGCGCCATGGCGGTGCCCCATGGAACTACGGTCTTGGCGTTGAAGTATCGGGACGGGGCGATCATCGCCGGTGATCGCCGGGCAACCGAGGGATTTCAAATCGCCGACCGGCGCATCGAAAAGGTCTTTCGCATCGATGACTATTCCGCCATGGCGATCGCCGGAGCCGCCGGGCCCTGCATTGAGATGGCCAAACTGTTTCAAACCGAACTCGAACACTACGAAAAGTTAGAAGGCGTGCAGCTGTCTTGCGAAGGTAAGGCCAACAAGCTGGGACAGATGGTCAAGGCCAATCTCCCCATGGTGTTCCAGGGCCTGGTCGTGATGCCGCTCTATGTCGGCTACGATCTCAATCGGACGGAAGGGCGCATCTTCAAGTACGACATTACAGGCGGTCGGTACGAAGAGTCCGACCACCATGCCATCGGATCCGGCGGCAAGGACGCACGCAACACGATGCGTGAATATTACCGACCGGGTCTGCAGGAAGACGAGGCGCTTCGAGTCGGCCTGCTGGCGCTATACAACGCCGCCGATGAAGACGTCGGAACCGGCGGACCGGATTTGGTGCGAGGCATTTTCCCGACGGCCAAAATCGTCAGTGGCGCCGGTATCGTCGATGTGCCGGAAGACCGAGTTCGCGCCTTGTACGACACCATACTCGCAGAGCGAAGGAGATCCTAGTCGATGCCGCTGCCGTACTACGTCTCGCCTGAACAAATGATGCAGGATAAGGCGGAGTATGCCAAAAAGGGCATTGCCAAAGGCCGCTCCATCATTGCATTGGAATATGTCGACGGCATCCTGCTCGCAGCGGATAACCCCAGCGCGTCGTTGCACAAGGTGTCTGAAGTGTATGACCGCATCGCCTTTGCCGGGGCGGGGCGGTACAGCGAATTCGAGCACCTTCGCAAGGCGGGGATTCGTCACGCTGATCTGACCGGCTACATGTACAGTCGCGAGGATGTGAGTGCCAGAACTCTCTCTAATGCCTATTCGCAGAGTCTGGGAACGGCCTTCAGTACGGATGTGAAACCGCTGGAAGTGGAGATACTGGTCGTGCAGGTCGGGGTGAACGGCCAGGCCAATGAAATTTTCCGAATCTCCTTCGACGGCAGCATCGTGGATGAAAAGAATCTCGCGGTGATCGGAGGACGATCCGAAGCGGTGCAGCAGTATTTGCGCGAACACGCCAGTCCGCAACCGCCGACATTGAAGGATGGACTGCGGCGTTGTCATGCCGCTCTCGAGCAGGTCGCCACGCAGAAGATTCCCTCAGAGAATCTCGAAGTGGCCGTGCTCGACAGAAATCGCCAGGGGCGAAAGTTCAAACGCTTGAGCAGCGCCGATATCGCTCAACTCTTCAGCTGAGCCCCCTTCCCACGACGGCCGTCTTCCTGCGGTTTCGGGTCTCCACGTCAGAGTGTTGCGCAATGCCGAAGGGAATTCCGGGCTTCGGTTGAAGCGTTGCGCGTCACGGTGTATTCTGAGAGCAGCTGCGGACGAGAGGCTGTTCCATGCAACAACGTATTTTTGGCCTGGAGAACGAGTATGGCCTGATTTTCTCTCCCAACGGGAAGATCTATCTTCCGATGGAGAAAGTGCTGGGGTATATCTTCGAGGGGCTGATTCCCAATAGCTGGCCCTCCAACGCCTTCCTGGTCAACGGTGCGCGCTTTTATAAAGATACCGGCTGCCATCCCTAGTTCTCCACACAGGAATGCGATAACATTCTCGATCTGGTGATTCTCGACTAGGCCGG
>CAZWDH010000503.1:0-2830 GCA_964632865.1 uncultured Nitrospiraceae bacterium | reverse complement strand
GTTAACATCTCAGTTAACGCGGGGGCGTGTTTTTTTCGTCTATCTTGGCGGCCATCGATAGCATTCCGTTTTTCCAAAACCAGAGCGCCCATAGCTTCCGGGTCGATACGCCGCGCACGGCCTTCACCAATGTGCTTCAAACTACCTTCTTCGCACCAACGGTTGACCATGACTTTTGCACTTGCGAATGTGACAGACTTCCCAATCTGCTGGACGTAGTATCGCGCAGCGTCGGTGCTTGTCCACTGATATTGATTGGCCCCTACCTTCAATTCTGCCAACGCGCCCGCAGATTCCCGCGAGATCCGTTCCGTCCAGCCCTCGGGCATCATGGCAAGACTAGATTTCCGCACGGCCTCGAAATACGCTGGATAATCCTCGTCGCGAAGACACCATAGGTCCCGGCCCTCGGGATCGTCATCGCATTCCCGATAGGCTACAAAGAGTAGTTCACACCAGCCGGGGTATACGTGAAAACCTTCCGGCCTGAGAACGTCCAGTGCCCGGCCAACATGCTGCAACGTGGCCCGCGCATAGGCAGCATATGGCTTGCCATTGGCTTCGATGCACTCGCCCGTAGACGCGACTTCCAGAGCCGTTAGAACGCCGTCCGCCTGGAGCGCCCGCCGGAGTCCGTTTGCGGCCCGTAGCAAGTCCTGATAGTGCCGTTCAAGCCCCGTGTCGAATTCGGTAACGTCCATTCGACCGCCCATCGCGAGATACAAAGCGATCCCATCGATGATTGCGGCGCAGTCCGTGGCGCAGTCCCGCGCCTGGGTGATTTCCGATTCGGTAGGCATGATGCAAGTCCGTTTCTTGCCCGTGGAAATGAGAGCCGGGGAAACGGCCACGGTTGCCGCTTTCGAGTCGCGAACTCTATCCCCGGCCAATTCAACTGAGAATAGCGTATCACCTTTGCCTTCCGTGCGCAATATGTTGATATTGTGAACTTCAAGGTACAGCAGGGAACCGACTGCCCCGAAGTATCGCTATTAGAACGACTTACGGGTCCGTAATTCCTTTTGCACGATACGTTTCAAACTTTCTTGAAAAAACTTTCTTCCCTTGTGGTATAATTTTTTGTATCAAGTGACAAAAAAGTGTCGCTGTGACCATGTAAACCCAAACCGATACAGACAGATGGCATTCCAATTCGACATACACAAAGCGATTCAGGTCGCCGCATTCATGATCCGCCAGGGAAACGCGGATCGCATGAACGTCATGAAGCTGCTTAAGCTGCTCTATATCGCAGACCGTGAGAGCTTGCGAGAAGTAGGATTTCCTGTGACGGGGGACGAACCATGGGCGATGAAGCACGGGCCAGTGCTTACTCGAATCTATGACCTCTGCAAGACAAATGCAGATGATTGGCCCGTCGAGCTTGACGAGGATGAAGATCTGTGGTGCTCACATTTCAAACGGGACGGTCATGATCTTTGCCTCGTGCAAGATGTTCGGGACGATGAGTTATCCCCTCACGACGAAGCGATCCTGCGCCGGGTCTTTGAGCAGTACGGTTCGCTGAATGAATTTCAACTCTCCAAACTCACACATGAATTCAATGAATGGATCAACAATGATCCTGGGGTTTCCTCCATGCAAATCCCACTTGCGGACGTTCTGAAGTCAGTTTCTCGCGGTCATCAGATTCGTGAAATTGAGGCTCGACGCGACGAAGAAATGTGTATCGCCCGGATGTGGGAAAGCCTCTGAATAGCTGTGACTGTCAGACTGGGGGATACATTCACAAACAGACACATACCCGATATTGGGTGTCCACGTCACCTGCACATTGTTCTTTCTGACCCCAATAAGGATCCCGAACAAATACTGCTCGTAAATCCGACTACCTTCGATGGGGACCCGTACCCGGATAATTCCTGTATTCTAGAGTATGGCGATCACCCTTTCATTAAATGGAAGTCATTCATAATTTTCCAACATGCTACGTCTTGCTCCCAAGAAAAACTTGATCGCGGATTTAGTGTGGGTGTTTTGTATCCAAACTGTCCCGTATCGAAAGATCTTCTTGTTCGCATCCTTAAGGGTGCCTCCAGTTCTCGCCATCTGAAGAAGAAACATAGAGAACTTCTCGTACGCCAAGGCTTAATCTGAACGTAAGAATGCCTGGTTCGTAAGATTCTCGTACACTCCAACTCTCTACGCGCAAATTTGCATAACTTAGTCTACCTACCGCGCGCGCGGGATGCCTTCCGCCCTGCCTCGGCCCGGACTTCGCCAAAAACAGCTTGCCAACCCGCCCGCAATCCGTGTCAACAGTTTCGCCATTGTCGAAAGAATTCGTCCGCCGTCGCGGGTTCGGGCGGTTGTTCAATGTACCGCTGGACGGAATGCAATGTCACCTTGGCCCGTTTCTGGCCCGGTATGATGCGCGTTTCGATATGCCCGGCCCGAATCAGCGCATTGACGGAATCGCCCCCTACCCCGAGCAGCCGCGCCACTGCCGATTTACTGAGCAAGGCTTTGTCTTTACGTGTCGCACCCATAGATTGTTCCCTCATATCCGGCCCCAAACGATTTACCCCATGCGGTTGATATCGTCGTCATCGGGGCTTAGGTGCGCGTAGATCTGCGTCGTGACAATGCTCGCATGCCCAAGCCAGGTTGATACCTTGTAGAGACTCACTCCCGCGATAGCTAATTGACTCGCGAACGTATGCCGCAACACGTGGGGGGTAACGTCCTTCAATTCCGCGTTATTGACCACGGTGCGGAATGCCTCTGTGAAGTCGCAACGGTATGTGGTTTCCGTACCGTCCTTTTCAGGCATGGCGGGATACACAACAAACTCGTTGGGGTTGTCGCT
>CAZWDH010000502.1:0-2835 GCA_964632865.1 uncultured Nitrospiraceae bacterium | reverse complement strand
GCATTTCTGCTTCCGTTGCGGCTGATGCTCGTCCGTGAATCGTTCAACCGGGAGACCGGCATGCCCGAGAATCTGTACTTGGCCCATGCCACCCCGCGCGAGTGGTTAGAGGACGGCAAAACCATCCAGGTCACCAACGCGCCGACGTGCTTCGGCCCGGTGAGCTACACGTTGAAATCGCACCTTTTGGAAGGTCGAATTGATGCGGAAGTTTTCCTCCCCAGCCGCAACCGGGCACAGCACATCTATCTGAAGACGAGAGTCCCCCGTGGCCACACCATCGACGCTGTACTCGTTGATGGAAAGTCGCACGCGGGTTTCGATGTCACTCAGGGAGTCATCGATCTCTCCGGTTTAACCGGCCGCGTCGAGTTGTCGATTTCTTACGGATCGCAATAGCGGGAAATTCCGTTGAAAGGAACAGTTGCGCTTTGCGGTCGCGGGAGACTAGGCTCGCCTCGGGTCATAGAGGCTAAACTTTTGGGATAATACGCACCAATGAAGCGCATCAAGTGGTCGATCCTGGTCGTTGTGTTGGCGGTGTTTGGATTGTTGACCTTGACTGCCAATTTTCACGTGGCCCGCTCCAAGACGGGTGCCTCGTCACAGATGACGCGCGCCAGTTCGAGGAAGCCCGATGCCACACACACGACGGACGTCACGCGCGTCATGCTGCACGTGGAGGATCGGGTTGGAATCGGGAGTGCGCTGGCCGCAGCCTTGAGGCGGCATCTGGAGGAGGCCGGGTTTGAGGTGTATCTGCTGAACAACGATCCGGGATCCGACGACTACCCGTTGCTGTTGGCGGGCGTAGAAAACAAGCAATCGTTCTGGTCTCCCTTTTACGCAAACGCCGAGGTACAGTTCGCCGCGAAATATTGTTCCTACACTTCCGAAATCACGCTGGAAGATTCGGGTTCGACCCACTTCGACGGATCGGACGAACAAGGCACGCTGCCGATACACCTGTCCATGACCATCGATGTGACAAACAACACGGTCGGTCTTGTCACGCTGCCGGCCTTTCGGCGCATGCTGGTCGATGAACCCGCGGAAGATATCGCAAACTATGTGAAAACGAGTATTGAAGAGGCTGCCGGCGGATCTGCAATGGCGAGCCCGGCTGGCGCAGAATCTTAACCCCACGAGGATGTTTAGACCATGAGCAAAACCATTGCCATTATCGGCGCGTCAACGGATCGGAAGAAGTACGGGAACAAGGCGGTGCGCGCGTTTCGGGACGGCGGCTGGACCGTCTATCCCGTGAACGCGAAAGCCGACGAAGTCGAAGGGATCAAGGCGTACAAGTCCATCAAGGAAGTGCCGGTGCCGCTGGACCGTGTGTCGATGTATGTGCCGCCGGCCGTCGGTAAGACCATGCTTGACGACATCCAGGCCGTCAATCCGGGCGAGTTGTTCTTTAACCCGGGATCGGAAGATGCCGAAGTGTTGGAAGAAGCCAAGGGCCGCGGACTGAACGCCATTAACGCGTGCAGCATCGTCAACATCGGCTTGCGGCCGGAGATGTATCCCGACGAGTAGGGCTCGCGCGGTTAGGCTCGTTCGAGGGTGATGAGTCCCACTTCCGGCGGAACGCCGAGGCGCACGGGAAACATGGCCATACCGACGCCGCGCGACACGAGCACCGGGAAACGAGGGCCTGC
This sequence comes from uncultured Nitrospiraceae bacterium, assembly GCA_964632865.1. Lineage (GTDB taxonomy): Bacteria > Hydrogenedentota > Hydrogenedentia > Hydrogenedentales > SLHB01 > JAHDWY01. The sequence goes on along the minus strand of CAZWDH010000502.1, from coordinate 1,171 downwards.
GCAGAGTCCGCCCACGTACTTCTGTCCGTATGCGCTGGGCACGATGGGCGCGCCAACGAGCGGAAACTGCACTTGGCCACCGTGGGTATGCCCGGAGCACATGAGGTCCACGCGGAATCCGGGCGGCGCGTGTTCGGCGCAATCCGGATTGTGGGAGAGCACCAGTCTCGGCACGTCGTGCGGGACGCCGGCCAATGCCTCATCGATGGAAGGCGTTCCTTCCCAGAGGTCGTCGATACCGGCGATGCATAGCGATCGCCCGGGGACGCAACGCTCCCCCAGGCCTTCCGGCGTCAGAAAACGATTCTTGTTGGTCAGGACCGGGATGCCGAGCCGTTCCATCGCGCGGACCGTGATATCCGGTCCTTCCCAGTAGTCGTGGTTCCCGAGCACGGCCGCCATGCCGTACTTTGGTTGAAGCGCACCCAGCAACTCGATACCCGGTTCAATGGCTTTCCAGGTCTTCTGCGTGTAATCGCCCGTGAGGATTACGAAATCCGGATTCAGCTCCGCGACAACGCCGAGCGCGCGCCGCAAGTATTGGAGGGTAATGCAGGGGCCGTAGTGCAGGTCCGAGACATGGGCAATGCGCAATCCGGATAATGATGACGGCAGATCGTTGATGGGAATCGCGTACCGCCGGATCTGGAGGTCTTGCGGTTCCAGCAACACACCGTAGGTTCCAGTACCGCCCGGAACCACGATTCCCGCACCCAGGGCCATACGGCCAAGAAAGACGCGCCGGGTTAAATCAGCGTCGCCGGCTTGAACTGGCTCCGCCGCTGTCGGCACGGAAAACCGGCGCGAGCCGGCGCGGACTGCGGCGCGGAGTCCTCGCCAGACACCGTACCAGAAGATCGGCGCGCCGGCGCAGGAGAAGATGGTCAGGCCGCGTGGCCAATGGTGTGAGGCGTCGAGAGGAAAGAACGCCGACCCCACAATGGCGGCAGGCAGGCGCACGAAGAAGGTGACGCGATAGACGCCCTTGGCGAACGTCGACTCCATCCAGGGGTTCATCGCTTCCGCCTGCACGGTAACGAGGTACAGGAACAGCATGGCGAGTGCCAGGGCGAAAGCAGTTCGCAGGATAGCGGGAATTGACGATTTGTGCATTTCCAGGTTCTCGGGAGGGTGGTAATTCCACGACTTCTGGAACTATACCAGATTCGGA
>CAZWDH010000501.1:0-2836 GCA_964632865.1 uncultured Nitrospiraceae bacterium | reverse complement strand
CTCCCGTCGTAACGGACGCGAAGAAAGCCGCGTCCGCCTTGCAGTGGCTCATCACAGAGATGGACGAGCGGTACCGCCTGTTCCAGCACCTGCGCGTGCGGAACATCGACGTGTATAACGAGAGCGTCGAAAACGGCGAGATCGAACTGGTGACGGATGGCGAAGAGGAGAGCGGACAGAGCGGCGAATCGGTCCAGTCCATCCGCAAGCTGCCGTACATCGTGTGCGTGATCGACGAGTTGGCGGACCTGATGATGCTGGCGCGGGCGGAGGTGGAAGACGCCATCGCGCGGTTGGCCCAGTTGGCGCGGGCGGTGGGCATCCACCTGATCATCGCGACACAGCGCCCCTCGGTGGACGTGTTGACGGGCGTCATCAAGGCGAATTTCCCCTGCCGCATCTCGTTCCAGGTGTCATCGCGGGTGGACTCGCGCTGCATCCTCGACGAGATTGGCGCGGAGCGCCTCATCGGAAAAGGCGACATGTTGTACCTGCCGGCGGGGCAATCGAAGCCCGCCCGCATTCAGGGCGCGTTCGTGAGCGACCAGGAAATGAACGGCCTGATCGCCTACCTGAAGACGCAAGCCCCGCCCCAGTATCGGGACGAAATCGAGAATTTCGGGAAGACCAGGGACCAGGTGGAGGAAATTGACGACCAAGACGACGAATTGTTCGACGATGCCGTACGGGTTGTGTTAGAAACGGGACAGGCCTCAATTTCTATGGTGCAAAGACGGCTCCGAGTAGGGTATACTAGAGCTGCGCGATTGATAGACATGATGGAAATGCGGGGAATCGTGGGACCACACAGCGGGAGTAAGGCACGAGAGATTCTTGTCAGTGTCGCTCCGAACGACGAGGTTGCATGAACGAGTCGACCTTTCCCGGATCAGAGCTACGCGCGCGCCGAGAGGAACTAGGGTATTCCGTAGACGATGTCTACCGGAAGATCCGGGTGCCGATCCACGTCATCCAATCCTTGGAGACGGGCGATGTGCACGGATTGCCTTCGGCGTGCTATACTGTAGGGTTTTTGAAGACGTACTGCCAATTTCTTGAAATTGGCCCCAATCGTTTTGTCGATACCTATCAGGCCTGCGTGCGGCCCACGACCCGTTTCCTGCGCCGAACGACGGCGCCGGTCAAAGGCGCGCCGCGTCCCAAGTGGGTGAGCGAACTTGTCGCCTGGGGGACGGTTTGCCTGGTGCTCGGGCTATGCTGGTTCGCCTATGCCGTGGTGGTCCGGCCGAACGCGAGCCCCGCGGATCAGCGGGCCCTCGCCGGTACGACTGAGGAGCTGCACGTTCCGGAGACGGTCACTTCCGAGTAGCGGATTGAGCCGTAGCGGAATCCTTGAGGGACGCCTGCCCTTTCCACTGCCGGAGCATACACTCGCCATCCGATCCATTTCCCGCGCGTTTCTCTAATATTACCGACATGCAACCCGCAGGTTCATCTGGTATGATCGGGGAGCGTATTTGGCGTGCCGCCAAATGCGGTTCCTTCGTGCGAATCCGGGAATCGGGAGTAGACCCCATCGTTACGCAAGCTACAGACCAAACCAGCGCGGATGGTCACATGCGCCAAAGCGCGTTGAACCTGCCCAACCAGCTCACGCTCGCGCGGGTGATCATGGTGCCGATCTTCGTCGCCCTCCTCTCCTTTCACCACTGGATCGCGTTTGCCATCGGATACCTTGTGTTTACCGCCGCCGCCATTACAGATTATTACGATGGGAAAATTGCGCGCGCGCGAAACCTCGTGACCAACTTCGGCAAATTGCTCGATCCCGTGGCCGACAAGGTTCTGCTCGCCGCGGGATTCGTCATGATGATGACCATTCCTTCGGCGGCGGCCCCGACCGAACCGGCGCTTCATATCCCCGGATGGACGGTTGTTGCCATCCTCGCCCGGGAGTTCGTCGTGACCGGCGTCCGATCCCTGTCGGCGAGTGAAGGCGTGGTGATTGCCGCGAATAACTACGGCAAAGCGAAGGCCGTACTTCAGATGGTGTACGTGTTTGTATTCCTTTTCTTCATTGTCGTGGAGCATGCCGCCGTCAAGTGGGCGCCAGCGCCGACCTTGGTATTCCACGGTTATCTGTATGCGATCTCGTATTGGGCCATCGTTGCCGTGGCCACGTATACCGTATACTCCGGCGCCCAATTTCTCCGCGCGAATTGGAAACAATTGCACTTGGGAAGCTCCGCATGAAGGTATCCTGTTCGTCCCGCGCGTTTGTCGACGTTAATGCCTACGGCAGAAACCTGGGCGTGGTACGTTCCATGATCCCCAAAGAGTGCGGAATCATCGCCGTCGTAAAAGGGAATGCCTACGGTCATGGCGCAGTGCCGATCGCGAAGCGAGCCGTCATGGAAGGCGTGCAAATGCTTGGGGTCGCGACCGTCAAGGAGGCGGTCGAATTGCGGGATGCGGGGATCGATGCGCCCATCCTCGTGCTGGTTCAGCCGACCGAGGACGTGCTGACCGCGGCCGTCGAGTACGACTTGCGGCTCACGATTTCCGACGTGGCCGTTGCCGAGCGGGTCGGGGAACTCGCGCGCCGCGCCAACCGGGTTGTTCCTATTCACTGCAAAATCGACACCGGCATGGGCCGCCAGGGATTTTCCATGGACGATGCCGTGTCGGAAATGATGCGGCTCACGAGAATCTCGCACATCGACATCGAGGCGGTGTGCACGCACTTTCCCATTGCGGAGAACGCGCGGGACCCCTTCACGGCGAATCAGGTTCGCCAGTTTCGCCAGGTGCTCAAGCAGATTGAGAAAGAGGGCATCCCGTACGAGATGACCCACGCCGCAAACAGCGCGGCGGT
>CAZWDH010000500.1:0-2840 GCA_964632865.1 uncultured Nitrospiraceae bacterium | reverse complement strand
CCCCTTCAAAGGGGGAATTGGTCCCACCGGCGCTTAAGGGTGTATGCTGCGCAACTTGCACTAACCGGAGGTTCTCGCTGACATTGAACACAACACGAAGAGTTGTGCGGAATTCCCCCTTTGAAGGGGGATCAAGGGGGATGTCGAGCCATAGGACGCCTACCCTGGTTAGATGCCTTCTGATTGCGTCAGTGCTTTTGATGATGCACGCGTTCAATGCCACGGGCCAGGAGCCGGCGCAGGTTGAGACGTCGTTGGCGGAACAGACGGACGTGGCGGTGACGGCGTACAACAACGGGCTGGCGCTCGTGCGGGATACGCGGAAGCTGACCATTCCCACGGGCGAGTTGCATTTGCAGTTCATGGACGTGGCGCAGCAGATCCGGCCGGAGACGGTGAGTTTGCAGTCGGCGTCGGCGCCGGGATCCGTATCGATCCTCGAACAGAATTATGAATACGACCTCATCAGCCCATCGAAGCTGATGGAGAAGTACGTGGGCAAGCAGGTGTTTCTCCAGAATTTCAACAACGAGATCAACCTGGGCCGCACGCCCGCAGAACTGCTGAGTATTAACGAAGGTCCGGTATACAAGGTGGGCAACGAGATCTACCTGGGTCATCCGGGAAATGTAGTACTGCCGGAGATTCCGGAAAACCTGATTGCGAAGCCGTCGTTGATCTGGATGCTGGCGAACGAGCAAGGCGAGCAGACCCTCGAAGTCACGTATCTGACCAACGGCGTGAGTTGGCAGGCGGATTATGTGGTGACGCTCGCGAAAGACGATCGGTCGCTCGACCTGGCAGGTTGGGTGACGATGAACAACCAATCCGGTGCGACGTACACCAATGCGAAGTTGAAGTTGGTCGCGGGCGATGTGAACGTCGTTCGCGAGGAAATGGTGATGTTGGACAGGGCATTCAATGGTGCGATGCCTGCGGCCGCTCCGCCACCCATGCCGCAGGAGGAGGCCTTTGCCGAGTATCATCTGTACACGATGCCGCGGCGCACGACCATCAAGCAAAACCAGTCGAAACAGTTGGCCTTGCTGGATGGCGAGGGTGTCGTGTGTACAAAGAAGTATGAGTACCGGGGTCAGGAGTATTTCTACAGTCAGCAGGTTCCGCCGACGGGCGAGGAGCACGTGGGCGTGTTTCTGGAGTTCGAGAACGAAGAAGAGAATGCCTTGGGCATTCCGCTGCCGGCGGGCGTGATGCGGATCTATCAGGAAGACAGCGAAGGTATGCTGCAGTTCGCGGGCGAGGATCGCATCGAGCATACGCCGAAAGACGAGACCGTCACGCTGCGCATGGGCGACGCCTTCGACGTCATCGGCGAGCGGGTTCAGACCGACTACCGCGTCTACGGGAACGACGTATACGAAGCGGCCTTCGACGTGACGATCCGGAACCACAAAGAAAGCGATATCGTGGTCGACATCGTGGAGCCCATGCCCTCGGATTGGGAAATCCTGAGCAAGTCCCACGACTTTACGAAGAAAGACGCGCGTACGGCGGTGTTCTCGGTTCCGGTACCGAAGGACGGGGAAGTTACGGTAAGCTATCGCGTGCGCGTCAAGTATTAGCGCGCGTTCTTGGAGGTGCAAGAAGATGAAACGTGCTCTTGTGTATTGGGGTGTGGTTGTCGCTGCGGCCGCTGTATCCGCGGAACTGCAAAACGTTCAAGTGGATAGTGGTTTCCGTATCGCGCAAAACGATTCCTTCGCGCTGAACGATCCGCTGAAAGACGCCGGTATCGGGCCTGAGACCACGCTGGCCGATCAGCAGGACGTGGCGGTCACGGTGTACAACAACAATCTTGCGCTCGTGCGGGACACGCGGGCGATCAAGCTCATGCCCGGCGAACAGGAATTGCGTTTCGCCGACGTGGCGCAGCAGATCCGTCCGGAGACGGTGAGCCTGAAATCGACGTCCGCACCGGGGACGCTCCATATTCTTGAGCAGAACTACGAATACGATCTCATCAGCCCGTCCAAGTTGATGGAGAAGTACGTGGGCGAAGAGGTCACGCTCATCAACTTCGACAACGACATCGCGGTGGGCAAGACCGAGGCCGAGTTGCTGAGCGTGAACGAAGGTCCCATATACAAGGTCGGCAATGAGATTTACCTGGGCTATCCGGGACAGGTCGTGCTGCCCGAGATTCCCGAGAACCTGATTGCGCGGCCATCGCTGATCTGGTTACTCGATAACGAAGGGACCGACCACACGATCGAGGCGACCTACCTGACGGGGGGGCTTTCCTGGCAGGCGGACTACGTGATCACGCTGGCGAAGGACGATACGTCGCTCGATCTGGAGGGCTGGGTCACCTTGAACAACCAGTCTGGCGCGACGTACACGGACGCAAAACTGAAGCTCGTGGCGGGCGACGTGAACATCGTGCAACCGACCGGAGGATTTGGCGGCGGCGGAGGGCAATTTGGTGCTGAAGCCCGAATGATGAAGGCGAAGATGGTGCAAGAGTCGTTCGCCGAGTATCACTTGTATTCACTTCCCAGGCGGACGACGATCAAGCAGAACCAGTCCAAACAGGTCAGCCTGCTTACGGCGGAAGGGGTGACCGCGGGGAAGCAGTACGAGTACCGCGGCAACGAGTCGTACTACAGCCAGAAGATGGCGCCTTTGGACCACGAAAACGTGGGCGTGTATTTGGTATTCCAGAACGAGAAAGAAAACCAGCTTGGTATTCCGCTCCCCGCGGGTACCATGCGCGTGTACCAGGAAGACTCCGAGGGCATGTTGCAGTTCGCGGGCGAGGACCGCATCGAGCACACGCCGAAGGATGAGGAAGTCCGCCTGCACATGGGCAATGCCTTCGA
>CAZWDH010000499.1:0-2843 GCA_964632865.1 uncultured Nitrospiraceae bacterium | reverse complement strand
CGTCGATGAACACGAACACCTTCGTCGGATCGTAGGAGAGATTCTCCCGCCAGAATACCAGTTGCGCTTCCTGCCCCCGGCCGCCGAAGTTGCCGTTCATCGCGTAGCTCCGGCTCCGGGCCACCCCGGTCGATTTCCCGTCGCGCCGCGACACCGTGGCATCGTCCCCCGTACAAACGAAGGTGCCGGGCGATTGGACATACCCAAGGCGGAAGAGCGAGCCTTGCGACGCATCGCCGAAGCGGCCATTCCTCCACGGCGCAAGAGATCCTGCCCGCGAGCGTTGCGCCAGCCGGTCAGTAGCTGGCCACGCTTGCGCAAGAATTCCTATCGCAACGGAGCTATTGAATACTCCGTCGCCGACATTTATGCCTGAATTCCTAAAAGGCATTGTGCCTAATCATTTAAAGGCTCGCTGGGAATGGGCTGAATTCCTTCGTCAAGATATTCACCTTTACCTTCGCGGAATCTGCCGGCTACTTCGATAGGATACTGGCGGCTATTTCCCATCGAGGGCAGGCTGAGCCAACACCTGTAAACACGCTACAAGTGACAGACATGCAAAGTCCCCTGACCTCCAATAATTGCGTTATACCAGCAAAAGCACTCACCATTAGGCAACTGTGGATTCGCATAACCAACAGTACATCCTCCCTTGCCATCGCCCTCCCAATCCTTTATGCCCAAGTATGCAGGAAAAGTCATCTCATAATCACATGTGCACAGACAGTACGCGCTGCTGCCTACGCAGTTCCAACAGTAGTAGCCATCGGGTGCGTCAAAGGCCGCACATATCTCCTGATACCTGCATGAGCTCAAGGTGAGTTGCTTGCAATTGTCAAGTTTCGGGAGACCACGATCCCAACTTCGATCCGCCTGCCCTACCCACCTGCACTTATACCCCGCCATTTGGTGGGTCGATCCGAGTAGAGTTGCCACGCTTACAACAAGGAGCATAATCACCACACTAAGGTAACATACGACCTTGTAGAATGCCCTGGCGCCTCGTGCGTTCTCATTGTTAGTCCTCATAGAGTGTGTCCGTTCCGTTCATTTCTCATACTCCGCCTTATCAGAACGCCTATCACTGGAGCTCCAATGACGAGAAACCCAAGAAGCCCCACAAAGATGCGAGCTAGTATTGAGCGATCAGCACCAGCATTTGGTGCGCTCGCCACTCTGGCGGCGAATGCGGCGCGGAGTGTCGGGTCGTTTGTTTGCGGAACAAAACCATTAGTCCACAGATAAGTCATACCCATGACCTTCTTCGGCCCTTCATCAACAAAGCGAAAATCAGCCACCGTTTGATGAAGCTTGGAATCAAACACACCAGGGGGCCGTGGTGAGATTCCAATGGATAGAATTCTGCCTCGGCCTCCTCCCATCAGCATCGTGTTCAAATGTTCGGTTGCACTGTCCGCGGCAAACTCAAACTCGAGTGGAAATGTCCACGAAGCAACATTCGTGATTTCCAGGACACGGTAGCGGAACTTTGCCCTGTTGAGTTCTTCTCCGGCTGCATTGGGATGGACATTGTTGGTTTCGGTAGGTTCTCGATCACGATAGAGGACTACGGAACGTGGAAGGCTCAAGCCATCATCAAACAGCGATGTTTCGTCCCGGTATGCAAAACTGCCGACTGATGAACGCAGATCGATCAATGGTAGAGGCACGCGTCGATCCTCCCTCTTGAGATAGGTCCCGGAACAGAACGCCAACCATGCGACATTCGCGGCAAAGCGGCCCGGTAAGTAACCTTCAGGTGCATGGTAAATGTGAACCGTCTGATTGGTCGGGCTAGGTCGCTGCGCGAAGAAGCCCTGTAGTGACGTGTTCGTTGCGAGTTCGGGAACTACGTCTGATAGCGGTCTGGTCATTCTTAAGCCAAGGCATACATTGGTTCCGTCGAAGTACCAGTGCCTGTTGCCATTGACGTCGAAGGGTCCATGTATTTCCCACTCGTCTATTCCGACCACGCAGGTCATCTTGATGGTCCATTCATTTGTGCGGCGGGTCTCAGCTGATACTGTGGCATTTGTGGAAATACGCTGCGAAATGAGGAAGTAATCAACCTCCGCGGACAGCTCGACGTAAGGTTCTGCACGTGTCTTGCCATAATCGGACATACACCCAAACAAGAGGATGAGCAGGAATCCCGAACGTGCGTGGGCCAGAATTGCTGGAACTGCGCGGGAGAGGGTGCTCTCACCAGCTCTGGAGCAAGTCCTGTCGCCGTTGTCCATGCGTGCTGCAAGCATTAACCAAGTAACGATTATGTTCAGCAAGATTTTCATGCGCGCCCGGCATCCCAAGGTCATTGGATGCCCCCAATTCTTCGGCGTTCTACATGTACTTCGATTGAGACTGCGAAAGTGGCTCGCTTTCTTTTGATATTCCGAAGAATTCTCTTGATCTTCAGGAGACGCCGGTTGATGGATGCCACTGAAACCCCCTCCATAACACGCCCATGGCAATCCGCACGAACCAATGCTGGGCGAAGTGTTCGAAACCGTCCCGGTTCACCGTGAATTCCATGGTTCCCGTGTTCATAATGCTATGTCGTCTTCCGCCATGGAACGCCGTTGACGGCTGCCCATTTGTTGTGATTCGCGTCCATTTGCGTCCATTCGCGGTTGTCCAAATCGGTCAGCCTCACGGTTGTGGCCGGTAATCGCCCGACACCTGAAGAATGTGTTCCTGCAACCGCCTCAGGTCCGCCAAGTCGGCCTCGTTCTCAGCTCGTTTCCAATAGCTCTCTTTCTTGGCGAACTGCTTTCGCCAATTCCATTTCCAGTTCTCCGCGTGCCCGTCGGCAAACGACAACGTCCCGCTCCGGTTATGGC
>CAZWDH010000498.1:0-2847 GCA_964632865.1 uncultured Nitrospiraceae bacterium | reverse complement strand
GTTGCGATACTTCAACATCTCCTGCTCGCTCTTCATGGCAAGCTGACCAACGGTGGTGATGTTGGCGTTGTTGAGGCAGTTCGCGGCGCGGACGCTCAACTCGATCTCGTTCACGCTCATGTTGAGCAGCTTCTTCATCTTGGACTTGTCATCGTCCTGCTTGCTCTCCGCTTCTTCGAACTCAATCGCGTTCTTGTCGTAACCAACGAACACGTCCAGATGATGCTGGAGGATGGCGCTGGCCTGAGTCAGGGCGTCGTCCGGCGAAATGCGGCCATCCGTCCACAACTCGATCACGAGACGATCGTAGTCCGTGCGCTGACCGACACGGGCATTTTCCACGAAGTAACGCACGCGGGTAACCGGGGAGAAGAGCGAGTCGATGGCGATCACACCGATCGGCTGGTCGACTTTCTTGTTTTCGTCACCGGGGCAGAATCCACGACCCACTTTCACTTCCAGCTCCATCTCGAACTTCTTCTTCTTGTCGAGAGTGCAGATAAGCTGCTTGGGGTTCACCAGCTCGGTGTTCTGATTGAGCTGAATGTCGCCAGCGAACACCTGACCATCCTTGTTCGCGGAGAGCAGCAACGTTTGCGGCTCGCGGACATGGCACTTGAAAAGGACCTTCTTGAGGTTCAACACGATTTCGGTGACGTCTTCGACGACGCCATCGACAGTGGTGAACTCGTGCATCGCCCCGTCAATCTTGACGGAAGTGATGGCTGCGCCTTCGAGCGAGGAGAGCAACACGCGGCGAAGGGAATTGCCAATGGTGTGGCCGTAACCGGTTTCAAACGGTTCGGCAACAAACTTGGCATAGGTGGGCGTGGCAGAAGCTTCATCCTTCTGCAGACGCTTGGGCATTTCAAACCGACCGAGACGTACTGGCATATGTATTGGTTCGCAATTTTAATCTGACCCGCCCTCAGGTGTTTATTCCCGCAGCGAGGGTTGGTCCGTATAATTGCATTCTGCTCCCACTCAGGAGCAGCTGGGTTTAGCGGGAATAAAATTCGACAACCGCCTGCTCATTGGCGATCGGCTGGATCTCGTCACGGGACGGGATGCGCATCACGACGCCCTTGAACGCTTCGCGGTTCAACGACAACCAGTCCGGAATGGCACGGCTGGTGGAGGATTCCATGTTCTTGGTCGCCATCTGACGGGCGCGGCTGTTGTCGCGCACTTCGATGGCGTCGTTCACGCGCAGGGCGTAGGACGGAATGGAGACCTTGCGGCCGTTCACCTTCACGTGGCCGTGGCTCACCATCTGGCGGGCCGCGGCACGAGTCAGCGCGAAACCAAGCTGGTAAACAACGTTGTCCAGGCGGGTCTCAAGAATCTGGAGCATCTGCTCGCCCGTGACACCACGGCGGCGCAGCGCCTTCTCGTAAACGCCGCGGAACTGGCGCTCGAGCAAACCGTAGTAATAGCGGAGCTTCTGCTTCTCGAGAAGACCGAGGCCGTACTCCGTCGATTTGCGACGGGACTTCGGACCATGGACACCGGGGCCGTAGTTGCGGCGTTCGAGATACTTGGTGGGGCCGAAAATCGGGACACCAAAGCGGCGGCTGATACGAACGCGGGGACCTGTATAACGAGCCATAAAATTCTATCGAAATGCCTGTTGGTGTTGACTAGACGCGGCGCTTCTTGCGCGGACGGCAACCGTTGTGCGGAACCGGAGTAACGTCCTTGATGACGCTGATTTCGAGCCCGATGGCCTGGAGTGCGCGGATGGCCGATTCGCGACCCGATCCCGGGCCCTTCACGCGAACTTCCACTTCGCGCATGCCGTGAGACATCGCCTGACGAGCCGCATCCTGAGCGACCTGTTGCGCAGCAAAGGCCGTGCTCTTGCGGGAGCCTTTGAAACCGACGCGACCGGCGCTTGACCAGCCGATCACATTGCCCTGCATGTCGGTGATGGCGACCTGGGTATTGTTGAACGTCGCGAGAATGGTCGCGATGCCGATGGCAATGTTCTTGGAACCCTTGGCCTTGATGATCTTCTTCGCATTCGGATCATCACCAAGCAGTTCAGCCGCCGTTGGAGCGGAGCCGGCAACCGGACCAGCAGGCGCTGCCGGAGCCCCAGCAGTTGCCTTCGCAGCTTCAGCCGCCGGATCGGCAGCCTTGGCCGTCTTTTCAGCGGAAGCCTTCGCGGGCTTGGCCTCCTTTTTTGCCTCGGTCTTCTTCGGTTTCGTTTCGTCAGCCATAAAAAATCAATTAGTGAATGCCTGCTTTGGCGTTCGGATTGCGCTGCACACCGACGGTCTTCCGAGGACCTTTGCGGGTACGGGCATTGGTGCCGGTGCGTTGACCACGGACGGGGAGACCGCGAAGGTGGCGGATGCCCCGGTAGCACTTGATCGCCTGGAGGCGCTTCAAATTCAGACCGTGTTCGCGGCGAAGGTCGCCCTCAATCACGTATTTCCCTTCCTGAATCGCGTGCACAATCTGGGAAAGCTGCTGCTCGTTCAGGTCCTTCGCACGGATGCTGGGGTCGATGCCAGCATTGGCGAGGATGACCTTGGCATTGACAGGGCCAATGCCGTAGATGTAGCGGAGCGCAATGTCGATGCGCTTTTCGCCGGGGATTTCAACACCGATGATACGTGCCATATAAGCTTAACCTTGACGTTGTTTGTGGCGTGCGTTGGAGCAAATGACCCGAATGACGCCCTTACGCCTTACGATTTTGCAATTCTCGCAAAGCTTTTTGACTGATGCGCGAACTTTCATTTTTAAATTCTATTTTCTTCTACAAAAACAAAATGCGCCCTTTCGACATGTCGAAGGGAGACATTTCCAGTCTCACCGAATCGCCTTCCGCCAGGCGTC
>CAZWDH010000497.1:0-2855 GCA_964632865.1 uncultured Nitrospiraceae bacterium | reverse complement strand
AGATGCAGCTTTGTAAGGACGGTCATAGTGTGGTCTTGGTCGCGGATGGAAAACAAGCTGTCGCCCAATTTGAAAAAGAACAACCAGATTTGATCATTATGGACTTAATGATGCCGGAAATGGACGGCAAAGAGGCAACTTTACTGATCAAACAACGATCCGGCACGCGCTTCGTGCCGGTTATTTTTTTGACGGCCGTGACAGATGAAAAAGGTCTGACCGAATGTCTTGCCTCCGGGGGAGACGACGTGCTCACAAAACCGTATAGCCTGCCCCTCCTGCGGGCGAAGCTCTCAGCTTGGTCGCGCGTGCAGGAACTCCACGCGCGAGTCACGGAACAGAAGCAGGAACTTGAATCGTACCGAGACCGCTCGTTCTGCGAAATTGAGGTGGCCAATGAGATTCGTGCAAAAATCCTGGCGACTCCCTGCATGGAGCGAATGGGCATCGACTACCATGTGGCACCTGCGGCCATCCTTGGCGGCGATCTCGTATTAGCCGGGACGACTCCGACCGGTATTCTTCATGTCCTCGTGGGCGACTTCACAGGCCATGGTTTGTCCTCCGCAATCGGCGCATTACCGTTGGCCGACGTGTTTTATCGAATGACCGAACGAGGGCATGCGCTAGGGGATATTTTACGGGAGATCAACCGCAAGTTGAACCACACGATGCCGATCGGAATCTTCTGTGCAGCCAGCGCAATCGAAATCGATCCGGTCCGCGGCCGGGCATCGGTGTGGAACGGCGGGCTTCCACCGGTCTTGGTCATCAACCCGAGTGCGGGGGTTCGGTTGCAATGGGCATCGCAACATCCTCCCCTAGGAGTGCTGCATGCCGAAGAGTTCATGCCGAATCTAGAAAGCTATGACATACAGCCGGGCGACCAAATGATTCTGTATACGGACGGCGTGATCGAAACGCGCAGCCCATCGGGGGAGCTGTTCGGTGAACCTCGGGTCCATGAAGCTGTCACGCAAGGTCCGGCGTCGCATACCTTCGAGGCACTCGTGGCTGCGCTCACGGCCTTCGCCGATGGAGGCGTCCAAGAAGACGATATTACGGTGGTCGATGTGCCGTGCGACATCGTTCTCGAACGATCCGCAGTAGGGGCTAATCCGCCATCACGGGAGCGTTCGTGTCAGTTTCCTTGGCACATCGAGGTTCGATTGGGGCCTGACGCAATGCGGACGGAGGATCCGCTACCGGACTTGATGCAGCTGGTGAGCCTGCTACCAGGTCATGCCCGCCACCGGGAGCGCTTCTTCACCGTGTTGACGGAACTCCTCTCGAATGCAATCGATCATGGCGTACTGGGAATCCAATCGAATCTGAAAACTTCGCCCGATGGATTTGACGCCTATTACCAGGAGCGCGACCGACGCCTGGCCGCATTGCAAGAGGGCTATGTGCAGATCTCCTTAACGCATGCTCCATCTGCGAGCGGGGCCCGATTGATGGTGCGTGTTGAGGACAGCGGGGCGGGATTCGATGCTACCCATCCCGCCGCACCGTTGTCCACGAATGATTCGATGTTCGGTCGTGGGCTCGCGCTCGTCCGCGCACTATGTCAGAAGGTGACATTCCATGGCGCTGGCAATTGTGTGGAGGCAATTTATAGCTGGGACTGACGACTATCGAAAACAGAGCGGCTGGGCTTAAGTGTGACGGGTATTCCTCCGATACATGAGTAGGAAGGGGTAGGCGCCGGTGACCTGCCTACAAAATCTGGTTCTTTTTAATTAGGAGAGAGTGTCATGCTGAATGCCATGCGACGATTTTTCCACGAAGAAGACGGTGCGGCGGCCATTGAGTATGCATTGATCGCATCTGCGATCGCTGTGGTCATCGCCACGGCAGCGTTTACGCTCGGTGGCAATATCAGGAACATGTTCACGCGATTGGCCGGTCTGATTCGCTGAACCCATGGCCGTGCCATATCTCCCTTCGAGGCGACGATGGACATGATGCTATTCGTTCTGGTCGTGGTGGTCCTCGGGGCGCTCAGCGATGCAGCGAGGGGTCTGATTCCGAATTGGCTCACGATGACAGGTGTAAGCGGCGGCATCATCTTGCAGACCGCACACAATGGCCTGAGCGGCCTGGCCGCTAGTTTGGCCGGGTGCTGTGTCGGCATCGCTCTGCTGATCGGGGTCTATGCATGCGGCGGAATGGGGGCCGGAGACGTGAAACTTCTTGGCGCGGTCGGAAGCTGCTTAGGACCGTTCGGCGTGATGCAGGCTGCCGTGCCCATTGCCCTGTTCGGCGGGCTCTATGCACTAGGCGTCAGTTGTCGGCACTGGGGATGGCGGACGACGGTGCGCACCGTCTATGCAGGTTGTCTGACGATCGCGCTCACCGGTTGTCCGGCGCCCTCTGCAACGTCGACCGGTCCAGAACCATTGCTCCGGTACGGTATCGTGATCGCGCTCGGGACGACACTGACTCTGTGGTGGCGAGGCGATCTGTCGTTGATCTCCTGACAGATTGCATGAAGGGCCTGGAGACGGTGGCCCCCTGCCGCCTTCCCGGTCGGGCGAAAGCCGGATGAACATCGCAGCGGCAATCTGGGAGAGCGCATGTTCCGGGATTCAGCAGGCGGCAACGTTGTATCGAGGGAGGCATACAGATGGCGCTGACATCTCGGCAACGGGCGTTCCTCGTGGTCGGTCTGGGGGGGACCATCGGAGCGGTGAGCAGCCTGCTGGCGTATGGGTATGTCCAGCAATTGCTGGACGAGACGCGCACGGAGCTCAGTGCGACCAATCGGAACACGTCTGTCGCCGTTGCGACCCACGCACTTCCCTGGGGAACCGTGCTGTCCAGTGATGCCGTCCGTGTGGTGTCTTTTCCCT
>CAZWDH010000496.1:0-2893 GCA_964632865.1 uncultured Nitrospiraceae bacterium | reverse complement strand
GAGAAATTACGCACGAACCGGTCCACGTGTTCCTTCAACCGAAAAATGAGGATATTGTTGTCGTCCGGGCGATGGTAGCCGCGAATCCCCTCGAAAAGTGCCGTCCCATAATTAAAGGAATGGGTCAGAATACTGACGTTTGCCTTTTCGATGGGGACGTAGTCGCCCTCGAAATACGCAATTGGACCCGGTTCCATTTTCTTCGCCATGAATACTTCTCCCCACTAAGGGCGCATTGCCCTGGGATTTCGGGAAACCCCGGTTCGGAGCGCGATGAGGCGCTTCTGCATCAACCCGGCTCCATGCACACGCGGTGTGCCTAGCGCGTCCGGCCAAGCGTCACCCGCGGATCTGTACCACTTTATTCACCGGCGTGCACGCTGTCAATTCTTCTGCAAACGAGTAAGGGGTCGAACCCGGCATCCAGCCCGCGATTCAACCTTGAAAACGGCAATTGAACTTCGATCTCACATTCATCGTACTCGTTCTCGAATCAATTGGATGTAGCTTTCGCGATAGCTCGCCCTGGCTGAACGGGCATTCACCGCGATGGTGAAACCCACAACTCCGGTACACCACGGGACTTCCGTGCGTTAAAGGCGTAGTACGGGCTCGACCGCCGTTTTCAGATTCAAACCTCCCCCCCTCAATGAGCGCGGAATGCAGTGGACTCGGGTGAAGCATGCGGGCTACGTGCCTTTGCCCAGCAGCACGATGGCTTGGGCGCTAATGGCTTCGCCGCGGCCTTCAGGGCCAACGCGTTCATTGGTCTTGGCCTTCACAGAGACCGCGTCGAGTGGAAGACCAAGGCAGGCCGCGAGGGATGCGCGGATGGCGTCGATGTGCGGATTGAGTTTGGGCTGTTGGGCGACGACATTGCTGTCGACATTCACGATGTGGTAGCCGCGTTCGTTGACCATGCCGACAACGTTGCGAAGGAGTTCCATACTGTCGGCGTCCTTGTAGCGGGGATCGGTGTCGGGGAAGTGCTGGCCGATGTTGCCGAGGGCGGCCGCGCCAAGAAGGGCGTCGGTAATCGCATGGGCCAACACGTCGGCATCGGAGTGGCCAGCGAGGCCCACATCGTAAGGCACGAGAACGCCGCCGAGAATCAGTTTCCGGCCTTCTTCCAGGCGGTGCAGGTCGTAACCCAATCCTACGCGAATCACTATGGCGCTCCTTCTGTCGAGACCGTCGTTACGGGGACAGACACCGTGCTTCGCGCGCGAAAAGCGACACGAAGTACCCTACCTGTCCTCAAATTCACTTACTGCGTATCGGCACCGAACGCACTATGCGAAAGACGGTGTCAGTGCCCCCTACGCGAATCACGCGAGCCCTCCTTCAATGACGCGTTCGGCGAGCGCGAAGTCTTCCGGAGTCGTCACTTTGAAGTTCAGCGGAGACCCGTTCACCAACTTGACCCGGCCGCCGGTCCGCTGGACCAAGGTGGCGTCATCCGTGCCGAGATGGTCTTCGCGGCTGGCTCGGTGGTGAGCCTCGCGAATGACCGCCACGTGAAACGTCTGCGGAGTCTGACATGCCCACAGGCGCGCGCGATTCGGGGTTTCCAACAGGAACTCGTCCGCATCGCCAACGAGCACGGTATCGATGGCGCGAATGGCGACCGTGGCCGCGCCGTATTCGCGGGCGGCGTCAATGGATGCCCGGATGGCTTCTTCCGGCACGAAGGGACGCGCCGCGTCGTGGATCACGACAATCTCGGTGTCGGCAGCGAGAGCGTTCAACCCGTTCGCAACGGACAACTGGCGTTCCGCGCCGCCGTCCGCCCACTGGAATGCGCGATTGGGATACGCGGCGCTCAGAACTTGGAAAAACTGACTCCTACAGGCCCCCGGTCCGACGATTATCGCCCCGTCGGCAAGTCCCAGCCTATCGAATCGCTCCAGCGTATGGACCAGAAGCGGCTTCCCAGCGAGATGGATGAGAGCTTTGGGTCCGCCGGCGCCGAGGCGAAGCCCCATGCCGGCAGCGGGAATCAGGAGCTGTACACGTTCCACGCGACCCCCGATGTCAGGTGACAACGCGCTGGAGCTTGCCAAAGATCATGCGGCCGGCCGTGGTCTGGAGCACGCTTGTTACGAGCGCCATGACTTCCTTTCCCACGAACTCCTTGCCTCCGTCCACGACCACCATGGTGCCGTCGTCGAGATAGCCGACGCCCTGCAAGGCCTCTTTGCCCTCCTTGACAATCTTGACATGCAACTGCTCGTCGGGGAGCAGGGCAGGCTTGAGCGCGTTCGCAAGATCGTTGAGGTTAAGCACTTCGATACCGTCGATCTGCGCGACCTTGTTTAGGTTAAGGTCGTTTGTGAGAATCTTTGCGTGGAACTCCCGAGCCAAATGAATTAGCTTGCCGTCCACTTCCTGAATACCCGGCGGATCGTCTTCGATGACCTCTACGACAACCCTGCTGTCCGGCTGCTGCAACTGCTTGAGTATGTCCAGACCGCGGCGCCCGCGAACTCGCCGCAACTCGTCGGCGGAATCGGCGATATTCTGGAGTTCCTTGAGCACGAAACGTGGAACGATGAGCGTCCCCTCGACGAAACCGGTCTGGCAAACCTCTGCAATGCGCCCGTCGATGATGACGCTCGTATCCACGAGTTTCGGGTTGCCCCGCTCGAATTCGCGCCGGTGCACAGCCTTAATCAGCGTATCCCAATGGGTGGCGCGGGACAGGCCGAGCCATATTCCCACGTAGCCGAACACCAGCACCAAGGTCGTGGTGAGATAAATCTCGACGGTTCGGTCGCTCACGGGATACCACAACAGAATGTACCGTGCCAGGAAGTACCCCACCAACATGGCCACTACGATGGCCACCAGCGCAGGGAATGACTTTTCGAATAGATCCTGCGTGACGAAGGCG
>CAZWDH010000495.1:0-2959 GCA_964632865.1 uncultured Nitrospiraceae bacterium | reverse complement strand
GCCCTGGGACGCGATCCTCGTCGCGCCGTGGTGGACGGCCTTGGAAGAGGTGGAAGCGGGCCGTCGCGGTCTCGAAGGGCTCGAAGAAGCCGCGAAGAACGTGGAAGCGGCCGTTCTGGCAAATTCCGGCGACGCCATCGCGGCGCTCTTGTCAGACCAGGGACCCTTCTGGCTCCCGACGCTTCCGCCCTCCGCCGGCTCGCGCCGCGCGGCCATCGAAGCCGACCTCCGCGAACTCGAATCACAGACTCCCGCGCCCCTCGACTACGCCGTGGGCATTCAGGAAGGCGGCGTGCCCGGCACCGAGCACGAAGGCATCCACGATGTCCACGTTCATCGCCGAGGCTCGTACACGACTCTCGGCGATCTCGTGCCACGCCAAATGCCGGCGGTACTGTCCGACTCGTCACCTCGTCCCGTTTCCGATGGGAGTGGCCGCCGTGATCTCGCGGACTGGGTAACGGATGACTGTGCCGCACTGACGGCGCGCGTCATGGTCAATCGCATCTGGCAACACCACTTCGGCGAAGGACTCGTCCGCACGCCCGGCGATTTCGGCGTGCAGGGAGAAGCCCCCACACATCCCGAGTTGCTCGATTACCTCGCGCGACGCCTGATCGAATCCGGATGGAGCATTAAAGCCGTGCATCGAGACATCCTGAATTCGGCCACCTATCAACAATCGAGTATCGGATCACGTGAAAGTATCACGCAAGATCCTGACAATCGCTATCTTGCTCGCATGAACCGGCGGAGGCTGGATGCGGAGACGTTGCGCGACAGCATTCTCTTCGTCACGAATCAACTTGACTTGACGCCCGGTGGCCCAGCGTATGTGGAGATGGCCACGCCGCGCCGCACGCTTTACCTGCGCACGGTACGCTCTAACATCAGTACCTATACCATGCTCTTTGACGGCGCCGATCCCACCGCCGTGACGCCGGAGCGAAACCAGTCCATCGTGGTGCCCCAGGCGCTGTTTACCTTGAACAACGAATTCATGCTCGATCAGGCACAGGCCTTGGCCGAGGAGATGGACTTCACGACCGAAGGCGCGGTCGTCGCTGAACTCTATCTGCGGCTTTTCGCGCGTGCACCCACGGACGAGGAATTTGAAGTTGGTCAAACGGCATTGACAGGTCTTGGCTTCGCATCGAAGGACGCAATCGCAGCCTACGCCCAAGTGCTGTTGAGCACGAACGAGTTCTATTTTGTCGACTAAAGAAGTGATTCAGAATCATGTAGCGCAGACGTCCCCGCCTGCATTCTTCGCCAAGGTCTTTTGCAGGCGAGGACGCCTGTGCTACGTTTGCCCGATTTTGTGCTATCCTGATTGCATCGGTCTTGAGGTACGCTGCACGTGAATAGCAAACATCCGATTACGTTGTCCCGGCGCGAGGCGCTTCGCACCTTCGCGAACGGCTTTGGCATGCTCGGGCTGGCCGGCCTGTTTGATACGACCGCTTCGGCCATAACACCCCATTCCGCGCATCTGGTTCCGCGCGCCAAGCGCATCATCTTTCTGTTCATGTCCGGCGGTCCCTCGCACGTCGATCTCTTCGATCCGAAACCGCGCCTACTGACCGAAACAGGCAAGCCCCTGCCCTTCGAGAAACCTGCCCTCGAACGCACCAAGACGGGCAACCTGCTCGGTTCGCCGTGGCAGTTCGCCAAACACGGCGACTCCGGCATGGAAATCAGCGAACTGCTCCCGCACCTCGCGACCTGCGCCGACGACCTCTGCGTCATTCGTTCCATGGTGGCCGACAACATCAATCACAACGGCGCCTGCCTGCAGATGAACACCGGAGAGCAGACCTTCTCCCGGCCGAGCTTGGGGTCCTGGCTGCTCTACGGACTCGGTAGCGAAAACCAGAATCTGCCCGGGTTCGTCGTGTTGAGTCCCGCCCAACCGGCGCAAGGCGCGCCGCTGTGGAGTTCCAGTTTTCTGCCCGCCGCGTATCAGGGCACCCTGGTCGCCAATTTGGACGAACCGATCGCGGACCTGAGCAACGACCGCTTCGATCGGCAAACCCAGCGGATGCAACTTGACGCGTTAAGAGAACTGAACCGGCAACACGCCGCGTCACGTGAGGAAGACTCCCGGCTAAGCGCCCGAATAGAGTCCTTCGAACTCGCGTATCGCATGCAGACCGAAGCGCCAGAAGCATTCGCATTGGACGGCGAATCTCCTGCAACGCGGGAACTCTACGGGCTGGACAATCCCGTGACGGAGATCTTCGGCAAGCAGTGTCTCATGGCGCGGCGCATGATCGAACGCGGGGTGCGCTGCGTGCAGGTCTACCATACGCAGACGTCCAAGCGCAGCAGTTGCCAGCTCTGGGATCAGCACGGTTCTTTGCGCGAAGAATTGCCCATGAACTGCGCCTCTACTGACAAACCCATCGCGGGTCTATTGAAGGATCTCAAAGCGCGAGGGTTGCTGGAAGACACGCTCGTCCTCTGGGGGGGCGAGTTCGGGCGCACACCCACCGCGGAAGGCGACAACGGCCGCGAGCATCATCCCTTCGGATTCACCATGTGGATGGCGGGGGGCGGGGTGCGCGGCGGCCTGACCTACGGCGCGACCGACGATTACGGCTGGCACGCGGTGGAGAACAAGGTGCACGTCCACGACCTGCACGCAACCATCCTGCACCTCATGGGCATCGACCACGAGAAATTGACCTACCGCTACGCGGGCCGCGATTACCGCCTCACCGACGTCTACGGAAACGTCGTCCACGACATCATCGCGTAGTCGACGAACGCATCTCTGCCGCGATCCCCAAATTCGGCCCTCACACCACATCCCCCTGTGTCCCCCTTCGAAGGGGGAATCTGCATGCGCGAGTCGGCAGGCATGAAACGCTTCTTCTATTCCGATATTTCTGTTGTGGCGGTGTCTACCAATACGCAGCGCGAAGCACCGCGAACAATTCCCCCTTTGAAGGGGGAT
>CAZWDH010000494.1:0-2970 GCA_964632865.1 uncultured Nitrospiraceae bacterium | reverse complement strand
CATTCCGCAATCCGCAATTCCCTACTCCCCCCGGGCCCCCGCCGCGATCCACATCCGGATCGCATGCAATTCTTCCTCCGCCAATTCCTCCCCGTCCTTCGGCATCTTCGGCTCATAGATCCCACGAATGTGAAACACCATCGGACTATTATCCGGCGCCCCCGGAATCACCGCGGGCCCCGCATAATCGCCCCCAGCGAGAATCCCCGCGTGACTGCTGAGATCAAGCCCCGCCTCGGCATCGTCGCCGCCATGACACTCCACACACCGGCTCTCCAGAAGAGGTGCGATGTCCCTCATGTACGACACCCCCGCCGCCGCAGCGGAATCGATCGGCAGCGTCTTCGGTGTGTAAATGGCATTCAACGATTCGTCGTTCACCGGCGCGACCGCTGGCGCAATCGCCGCGGCCGATACCACATAGCCCCCGACGACCGGCGTCGCCCCCGACACGCCATCCGCGCCCATCACCGGCGTCCCGATCCCATACCCGTAAACCAAACGCCCCCCGCTGGACCCCGCAAACAACACCGCTGCCGCCACCGCGAAGCCGCCCACCCCCGCGAGCCCCGCCAGATACCGTCCCGCAACGCGCGGTCCAAAATGGCTGGCGAAGAATAGAATCGACGTACCGAACCCGATCGCGGCGACCGCGTATCCCAGCAATCGATGCTGGGCCACCACCTGCTCAATCTCGGAGCTTCCAAGCGCCACCAGTCCCGACGCCGCATGATTGCCCGCCATGGACGCGGCCAACCCCGCCAGTCCCGCGACGAGAAAATACGCGCCCGTGAACAAACGTATGCCGGGCCATTTCTTAGGCGCAACGATTGCCAGAAGGATTAACGGAACCCCAAGCAACCCCAGGCTGATCGGCAAATGCGAAGAAGCCGCATGCAACGCATGGGGCGACTCCAGTACTCTCGTCAAGTCCATACGAGAACCTTCAAGAGGGGGAAGGCCTTAAGCAAGGGGGGGCGCCATCCGCCGAAGCGAATTCCTGCCGCCCGATCATTGGAACAGAACGCCAACCGCGGAATCAATTACGATTGACCAGATGCGACTGACCGGGTGTACACGCGACCCCGCGTGCTTCTCCAACACCAGGCGTACCGCCAACTCGTCACCCTCGCGAACGCGGGGGTCCATCTTCTGCGCACCACGGCGTCTCCACGTAAGCACGCAGTTGAACGCTCCTCCATAGAACGATACGCTATTGCCCTGAGTCTTCGTTTTGTTCGATTGTCCGCGAGAATCCTCCGCGAAAAGTCCCCCCTTAGAAGGGGGATTAGGGGGATGTTCCGGAAGGAAGGAGTCACACCTCATGAAACCGCTAACGACCTGCATTCTCGCCCTCGCACTCGCGATGACCCTCGTCTCGTGCCAAACCACCGAAACGGAATCCGTGGCCGTCCAACAAGACGCCGCGGCCAAGGACGCCCCTTGGACGCCCTTGCTCAACGGCACAAACCTCGACGGCTGGACGCCCCGCGGCGGCGCCACGTGGAAGTTCGAAGAAGGCGTGCTCATTGGACAGTCAGAAGCTGGCCAGGGTCACATCTACGCCGCACCCGAACTCACCGACCTCGAGGTCAAAGGCGTCTTTCGCATCACCAGCCAGGGTAAGTCTGCAAACAGCGGACTCTACTTCCGTGCCAACCCGCCCGCTGACAATCCCGACGACTACCCGCGCGGCTACGAAGCGCAGATCTGCAACACCCACGATGCCTACACTGGCTGGTTGTGGAAACCCGGCACGCCTGTGGGCAAAGCTTCCGAGTTGTTGACGAAGGACGGCGAGTGGTTCTCCATGCGCGTCAAAGCCGTCGGCGACACGGTACAGATCTGGGTGAACGACCAGTTGGTCACGACCCATCAAGACAGCGAGTACGACAAAGGCTACTTCGCCATCCAGTGCCACAATCCGGGCATGACCGTCGAAGCGAAAGAACTCTACTACCGCGAACTGAGCGGTATGTAACGGAGCGACACAAGCGCAATCACGGGCGGGAGAACATCCCGCCCGTTTCGTTTTCACCCTTCGTGCGCCGCGATGAAGTCGCGCACCGTATCCGCTTGTTCCCGGTGACCGTCGATGAGCACCGCCGCAAGGATGGAATACCCGTCCAACTTCTCTTGCTCCACCAATTCCGCGATGCCTTCTATCTGTTGTTTCACCGTGTCCACCGGTATCGGCGCTACCTTTGTGTAGTCGCGGAGATATACGCCCATGACGATGGGCTTGTCCGGGAACAATGCGCGGCACTCGTCCACGTACCGCGGCATGCGAACGATGTCCTCCGACTTCCAAATCCACAAGGTCACCACATCCATGTGTGGCGCCATCGCGGTCCAAAAATCCGCCTTTTCGAATTCGTGCGTGTACGCCACCGACCATAATTTCAACGCCGGATTCATCTCCCGAATTCTCGCACGAATGTCCGCGAACTGTTCCGGTCCGTAGTCAAACCGCTCCATCAAGCCCAACAAATCGTCGCAATACACCCCGCTGATGTTGTTGAACCGTTTCGCCAGTTCCGCAACCTTCTCTCCCTCTGCGAGAACAGTCCCTGGATCGCTCGTCGCCTGACACACCGGCCGCCCGTTCTCATCCCATACCCAGCCCCACTTGCTGATATCGCACGTGACTTCATCGTACTCAGCGAGAAGTTCAAGCGCATGAAGGTCATTCGGATGAAACAGAAAGTTGACCCGCGAGAGACCAAAGTACCGCGCCCCCTGTCCCAGCCCATAAATCGAAGGAGGCACGCCCGGATCAATTCCCTGACCTTCCCACACCCAACCCATATCGCGAAAACTTGGCTTCCCCCCGGCACGCGGTCTCTGTACCTCTGCGCCCGATGCCGCGCCCGCCAACCCAATCGCATCCACCGCAACCGACGCCTTCCGAATAAACTCCCGTCGATTCATCGAAACGCGGAACACCACTACTTCACTAGACAGGACTAA
>CAZWDH010000493.1:0-2985 GCA_964632865.1 uncultured Nitrospiraceae bacterium | reverse complement strand
GACTGGCAGCTCTATTTTCCGACGAAGAACGTAAAGGCTCGTCCGGGTCTATCACTGTAAACATGGCTTGGGGCAATTCTTCGACGCCGGTCACCGGCAGATTGACTGATAGGCAAGCGCAATTCTTCCACAATGAAGATCAGCACAACGACGTTGGAAGTATCGCGCCAAAGGATGTGTCGTTTACCAGTTCTTCGACTATCACCTACACTTGGTTTGCTGACGGAAGGCTGCCGATTCTCGTGTCAGATTTCGGACCCGGCCCCAATCGTGTGGACGATAACGGCAATCCACGCGCAATGCCACCAGGTGCCATAATTGTCCGCCCAGTCCGTCCGGGCTCGGATTGATTTGTCAATCCTCTGCGCGCGGGCGGCATCTTCGCCCTATCTCTTAGAATGGATTTCATTGTGAATAGCACAAAGATCGGAATAACACTTACATTGTTGCTCTGTGCAGCCCTCCCTTTCGGGCTTGCGAAGGAGAGCGCATCGATCGACCGGCCATCCCTTGCGGAAATTCTCAAGGCGTATGGGAAAGAAACAACCAGCCCTGAATTTCGTGAGCTAGTGCACCGATGTGGATTGAAGCTATATTTTCGAAAGCAGGAAGTTCACTCTGCAGGGCGCAGAAACCGGCGTGAGACTGCGGAGCAATTTGGGGGGAAAGGGCTGGTCTTCGCCGCTACGGAAACGAAATTCGGAGGAAGCGGCGATCTGGGCGATTCGGATGCGCCTGATAAGCTAAAGATTACGGGAATTAGAATCCTCATTGGGGAGTGTAAGGAGGCGGAGAGATTTGGGCTTTGGGACGGTGAATTGCCAGACATTGAAATTTGTCGAACACCCTCGGCACTGATCGCAAGATATCCTAACTTTGATTCCGACGACCAGGATGTCAGGTATATAGGCCCAAACAGGACTAGCACGAGGAGAATCAACTACTACATTCCACAGCTTGAGAATAAGTTCCCTTACGCTTTTGTTTTCATTGACGGGATCCTTGCATATATAGAAATAGCTCCCCGGACCCCACCGCCAAATGTCATCCGACCGCAATTGCCCCCATGACCAGACAATACATCGATGTCCGGTGGCTAATCCGAGTCAACAGTCAGGGTGGAGTTCGAGAAGGACATTGAACGCTTTCAAAAGGATCGGAAAGGGGCGGTTGTTATCGAGTTGGTTGTTGTTAGCGGTGTAGATCAGATTGAAGCACGTCTGGAGGAAATTTCACGAAACAGTGCGAAGCCCAGCGGGGTGGTAACAGTGCCTCATGGAGCCGTAAGTAGAGAGGTCCAACCCGATGGAAGGATCAAGAGCACTTTAGTATCAAGATGGGGAGCGGGATGGGTAGATGGGATCGACACAAATGAGTTTATTGACGACCCTACATTGTCATCGCGGATTATGGTCAAGTCGCCAGGACTAGAACTTCAGAGAATCGCGATCGTTCACTGTGCCGACGAGACGTACGATTATCGCGATGCGTTTAAACGAATCGATGCTATGTTTACACTTATTCCTGGGAAATGAACATAGGTGTTTTTGCATCGCGTTCATCGAGCACCTCCTGGCCACGGCAAGGCCAGTTGACGCAAAGCATCGGTATCCACCTTCGCATAGATCGCGGTGGAGTCGGCATCCCGATGCCGAAGCACCCGCCCGATTTCATCCAACGATGCCCCACGGCGCAGCATCTCGGTCGCCAGCGTATGTCGGAAGACATGCGCACCGGTTCGGGCGGATTTCACTCCGGCCTTCTCGATGGCCTTTCTCACCAGAACCGAGACGGGACCGGAGGCGACGAACGGTGTGTAGGGAGCGTAATTGCGGACAAAAACGTTGCGGTACGCGCTCCGTGGTCGCACAGCCAGATACCGCGCCACCGCCCGGCCGACATCGTCCGGAAGCGGGAGCTTCGCCCAACCGGCCCCCTTCTTCGAACGTACGGCAAGCTCCGCATTCCCCCAATCGATGTCGTCCAGTTGCAGGGCGACGATTTCACCCGCCCGCAATCCCAACCGCGCAAGCAAGAGCAAGAGCGCGTAGTCACGTTTCCCCCGCACCGTCGACCGATCACAAGCGCCCAGCACGCGCTGCACTGCCCCTTTCGGGAGATGCTTGGGCAGCCCCGCCAGTGCCCAGTTGGCAACAGGCGGGACCACCGCAGAAAGGTCGGTCGCGATCCGTCCTCGATATCGGGCGAACCGAAAAAACGACCGCAAGCCTGTGACCATTTGTGCGGCCCATCCTCTGCCCCGCTGCGGCGCCTGCTCCCGCACAAAGGTCGTGATATCGGCTGCACGCAAGGCGCGCAGATTGACGCGGCCAACCCCGTAATGCTCGGAGAGGAGTCGGTCGATATGGCGCGAGTAGTTATAGATGGTGGCGTGATCCAACCCTCTCTCCTCGCGCAAAAACAGCCGATACTCATCGGCCAGGCGTTCGGCTGGGCTACTTGCGATCGATGTCGGCGTCGGCGCAACCACACCAGCATCGCGCAGGAACTGCAGCAGAAGTCGTAATGCGGAGGGAGCACCGCGACTGAGGCTCGGGAACTTGCGGTGCAATCGATCGAGGAACAGATCGACCGTCTGTTCATCGAGCCGCCACAGCCGTTGCTGACGCCGCAGCAACCACAGGTCGAACTTCGCGATCAATCGCAGGCGCCACAATATCATCGAGGAGGAATAGCCCAGCTCTTCCAGCTTCGCTCGATACGGTGCGATATGCGCACGCAGGGGACCGCCAGATATGCGGACCCCGCAAACCACGGGAGAAGTTAATGACGGAGTCATTCACCGGTAATACCGCAAAGGCGCCGCCACCGAAACGTCCCTCAATAACCACCGGACTATGCCGGGTCGAACGGCGTTCGTTCAGAGGAGAAACGCCACGCCACCCGGCATAGTCCGGGACCCGGCATAGTGCCGACGCCAGGTGGCCCGATGAACAGCGCGTCGGTCTTGGCGCGGATGAAGTG
>CAZWDH010000492.1:0-2995 GCA_964632865.1 uncultured Nitrospiraceae bacterium | reverse complement strand
AAGGTAAGTACTTACGCATGACGCACCCCGATACTACGCGAAGCTTCGCACGGTTCGTGAACGATGGTTTGACCTGGCTCAAGACGCTGCCTCCCAAGCACCCCGGTAGGCAGACCCCTTCATGTGATTCTACCCCAAGCGAAGGCGGCTGTTACCAACATATGCGTCGCCCCAAGGAGCACGGGCGTCCCGCCCGTGTCAACAGTCTACAACAATTCTCAAGGAACTTGCGTCGCACCACGCGCTACGCCTAATCGAAGAATTCACGGGCGAGACACCCATGCTCCTTGTCGGCATCCATCGTGACTATTCCTTCTTCTCGAGTCTGCCGGTTCACGGGCGGGACGCCCATGCTCCTTGTTGGCATCCATCGAGTTCAACTTCTCCTCTACGGCGACGGTCCGACTTGCCCGGAGTCCTGCTGCAATTGTTCGATGAAGAGCGGGTCGAGGGGGATGCCGCGGGTCTGGCAGTCCACGACGGCTTTCCAGGCTTGTTCGTAGTCGCCGCGGCGCCAGTAGGCGACGGCGAGGCCTTTGCGGGCGGAGGCGTTGTCAGGGTTGTATGCGAGGGCGGTGAGCCAGGTGGTCAGGGCGGAATCGTATTTCTCGAGTTCGAGGTAGCACAGGCCGAGGTTGTAGTAGTCGCTCGACATGCCGGGGTCGAGTTCGATGACGTGCATGAAGGCGTCGGCGGCTTCCTCGAAGTGGCCGAGCTGAAACTGGAGGTTGCCGTACTGGGACCAGACGAGCACGTCCTCGGGTTCGAGTTCCGCCAGCCGCGCAAGTTGGGTCGCCGCGGACTCCAGATCACCTGTTTCGCGCAAGGCCGCGACGAGATTGCGTATCGTCGTGGCGTCGTCGGGATCGTATTGCAGCGCGGTGTGGTAGGACTCGACCGCGTCGCGGACGTGCCCCGTCCGTCGTTGCGCCAGGCCAAGGTTGCAGTACGCCGCGGCGTAGTCGGGCCGCAGTTCGATGGCTCGGCGGTACGCCTGCGCCGCTTCCAGATACCGCCCGAGATCGAAGTAGGCGTTGCCGAGATCGTAGTGGGCCTCCGCATCGTCGGGTGAGTTCTGGATCGCCGCCTCCAGCCGCGCGAGTTCCGAGACCGGTTCCGCAGGGGTATCAGGCGCTGCGGGCGACTCCGCCGTATGGGTGCAGCCCGTCAATGCCGAGATGAAAACGGTGAGGCAGAGCCAGGCGCAGTTTCGCCGGCGAAGCCACATGGTGGACAACCTTTCCATGCCTTCAGCGTAATGAGCCTTGCGCGCGCAAATCAATGGGGTGTACGGTGGATCAAGGCGTCGCCGGACGCCGGGGAGGGCAGAACGTTGCGAACCTTGACAACCAAACAGATGCGCGAAGCCGACCGCCGCTGCATCGAAGACCTCGGGATTCCCGGGGCCGTGCTGATGAACAACGCCGGAACCGCCGTCTTCCGCGAGGTCGACAAGGGGCCGGTCGGCGTCGTCTGCGGAAAGGGCAACAACGGCGGCGACGGATATGTCGTGGCGCGATTGGCGCTGCTGGCCGGGTTCGACACCCGGGTGGTGATGTTGAGCGATCCCGAAGACGTCAAAGGGGACGCCCGGACCTTTCTGGATGTCTACCGTCGCCTGGGTGGGTTCGTACGCGTGGCGGTGCAACCGCGCGATGTCGTCGCGGCACTGGACAACCTCGCCGATTGCGCATACCTCGTGGATGCCATGTTGGGTACGGGCGTTAAAGGGGAAGTTCGCGAGCCTTTCAAAACGGCAATCCAGTCCTGGCCCGCAGTGAAGACCATTGCCGTCGATTTGCCCTCGGGCCTGAACGCCGACACGGGCGAGATCGGGGGCTGTTGCGTCCACGCGGCGACGACCGTGACCTTGCAGCACCCCAAAAAGGGCTTCGAGAACTCGGCCGCCGAGGAATACCTCGGTAGCGTGGTCGTGGCGGATATCGGGATCCCGGAGGTCTGCGCCGACGACGCGGCGTGGGAGCGGTTGCGGGGATCTTGGGGGTAAGCCGACGTACACGGACCGGCACAGACGGACACTGACCGGCGTGGGCCGATTTGGTCCGCCTGGGATTTGTTGGGTGGCGATCAACCCGTATAGATCGTTCCCTTTAGCACGGTGACGGCTGCGCCGCCGAGCATGACTCGGCCGCCGCGATCTTCGCACCAGATTTCGCCGCTCCGATTGGACACCTGCCGCGCGAAGAGCGTCTTCTTTCCGAGCTTTTCCGCCCAGTAGGGGGTCAACGTACAGTGGGCCGCTCCGGTGACGGGGTCCTCGTCGATGCCTTGCGCCGGTGCGAAGAAACGGGATACGAAGTCGCAGCCCGATCCCTTGGCTGTGACCATCGCCGCGAAGATGTCCTGACCTTTCAGCAGTCCGAAGTCCGGTTCTGCCGCGCGAACCTGGTCCTCGCTCGTCACAATCATGACGAGATTGCGAAACGCCAGGACTTCTTCCGCATCCACGCCGACTGCTTGAAGGACCCCCGTGGGTGCCTCGAAGGGTGCGGGCTTTCGGCTGGGGAAATCCATCTCGTAGCGTCCATCGCTTTGCTTCACGACGAGACGGCCGCTCTTGGTCTCGAACGCGATTTCGGGCGCTTTGTGGCCCAATTCCGTGAACAACACGTGCGCGGACGCGAGCGTGGCGTGGCCGCAGAGGTCGACTTCCGTGGTGGGGGTGAACCAGCGGAGTTCGTACCCGTCCCCGGTCTTCACGAAGTAGGCGGTTTCCGAAAGGTTGTTCTCTGCCGCGATACGCTGCAATAGTCCGTCATCAATCCAATCATTCAAGGGGCATATTGCCGCGGGGTTTCCGCGAAAAGGGACGGAGGTAAACGCATCGACCTGGTAGACGGGAATCTCCATGACAAGGCTCCTTCAGTTTTTCCGCGGGAAACGATGCACGCGTACTACCGCAATTCAATGCGCATCGGCAAGGGTCGAAGTCGGAATCTGAAGCGAGCTGCCGGGTGTTTGTATTGCAGCGCCG
>CAZWDH010000491.1:0-3016 GCA_964632865.1 uncultured Nitrospiraceae bacterium | reverse complement strand
GCACGCCCTCTCCACGGCCGTCACGTTGATCGCCACCGCGCTGGCCGCCGGGCTTGTCATGAGTGTGTTCAGCATCCAGGCGCAAACCTATCGGGCGTTCACGGGCGGGCCCGCCGGCTTCGACGCCGTGCTTGGCGCGCGGGGAAGCCAACTGCAATTGGTGCTCAATACCGTGTTCCATCTCGAGACCTCCCCGGGCAACATTCCGTGGTCCATGTACACCACGTTGAAGGAAGACCGACGAATCGAACTCGCCATCCCCTACGCAACCGGCGACAACTATTTCGGCTACCGCATCGTGGGCACCACGAAGGACCTCTTCACCGATTTTCAATATCGCGAAGGCGAGCGCTTCCAGGTGGAGGAGGGTGGCCGGTTCTTTGACCCAACCCGCCGGGAAGCGGTGGTCGGCAGCTTCGCAGCGGAACAGATCGGCCTCAAACCCGGCGACATCATCCAACCGTATCATGGGCTGACCTTCAGCGAAACGGCGCAACACGCGGAAGAGTACACGGTCGTCGGCATCCTTGAACCAACCAACTCGCCATCGGACCGAGTCATCTGGATTCCTATCGAAGGCATCTTCCGTATGAGCGGGCATGTCCTGCGCGGAGCAGGGGAGACGTACCAGCCCCAAGCGCGGACGGCCATCCCGGACGAACACAAAGAAGTCAGCGCGGTCATGTTGAAGTTCAGGAACCCAAAGACCGGGTTCGACCTGGATCTCACGATCAACAAGCAGGGGAAGGTCGCCACGCTCGCGTACCCCATCGGGCGGGTGATGGCCGAGTTGTTCGACAAGATCGGATGGATCAACCGCGTGCTGGAACTGGTGGCCTACCTCGTCGTGGTCGTGGCGACCGCCGCGATTCTGGCGAGCATCTACAACACCATCAACGAACGCCGCCGCGAATTCGCCATCCTGCGCGCCCTGGGCGCCCGGCGGGCCACCGTCTTCTCGGCTATCGTGACGGAATCGGCGGCCATCGCCTTCCTGGGATCGCTACTTGGATACGGCGTATACTTCGCCATTCTGTCCGCCACCGCCGTCATCGTGCGGCGCCAGACGGGTGTCGTGCTGGATGTGTGGATGCTCCATCCGTCCATATACCTGACGCCGGTGGGGATTACGCTCGCAGGCGCGTTGGCGGGCATCGTCCCGGCGATTAAGGCCTATACCACGGATGTGGCGACAAACTTGACGCCGTCTTCCTGACGCACGAGGAGATAGGATATGTCCGAAATAGCCAAGCTCCTTTCTATAGCGACCATGACCACAGTCTTCGCGTTCCTGTGCGCGGGCTGTGGTTCGGGTGCGGATACGCCTCAACCAACTGACGCAACGTCGAGCGCCCAGTCGCCGGACCACGATCACGTCCACCATCATCACGAAGCGCCTCATGGCGGCACGCTGATTGCTCTCGGCGACCACGTCGCGCACATTGAACTCGTTGTCGATGCGGCTGCGGGTTCGATGACGGCTTACGTGCTGGACGGTGAGGCGGCGAATCCTGTGCGTGTGAGCGCGCCCGAACTGGAGATTGCTGTGCAACCGGAGACGGGAGATCCGTTTTCTGTGCGGCTCGAAGCGTACGCCAACGTGTTGACCGGTGAAACGGTGGGGGAGACGTCCGAGTTTCGCGGGCAATCGGACAACCTGAAGCAATTGGATCGTTTTCGCGGAAGCATGCCAGTGCTGACCGTTCGGGGTGTGGAATTTCGCGATATCCATTTTCGTTTCCCCGACGGAAATGAGGAATAGCGCGAATCTGGCGCGGAATTCGCTATACTGAAACCTGCGCTAGGGAAGGGATTGGGCAGTCATGAAACTCTGGAATTGCACCGCCATATCGCGCGCCTGGGCGTGCGCGGTCGTCATCGCAACAGGATTCGTATTTGCCGCGCCGGTAGCGGGCGCACAGGATGATCCAAATGAAATCAAAGGGGCGCCGCTCGACGCTCCGCTGGAAGAAGATCCCTCCACTCCCGGTGGCCTGCCCGATGTGAAACCGTTGGGTCGTGCGCTGCCCCAGGAGTCGCTGGACCTGTT
Source organism: uncultured Nitrospiraceae bacterium (assembly GCA_964632865.1). GTDB lineage: Bacteria > Hydrogenedentota > Hydrogenedentia > Hydrogenedentales > SLHB01 > JAHDWY01. The sequence goes on along the minus strand of CAZWDH010000491.1, from coordinate 966 downwards.
GCAACAGATGGAAGGCGATTCCAAGAAGGACCCTTTCAAGTTTGAAAAGACGCGAGACGGCAAGTACCTGAAAGTGACCTTCAATGCGCTTGGCAGCTTTGAATACGACGTGCCGGATCCGGATGCGCTCCTGGCGAGCCCCGACCCTACGAAACCGCTGAAGGATCAGATCCCGCAGCCCATCAAGAAACTCGATGAGAAGGACGTCGTCATTGTCGGGTTCATGGTGCCTGTCGAGGTGGACAACACTGGAAACGTCAAGTCCTTCGCTCTCACGCAGAATCAGATGTTCTGCTGCTTCGGCGTTCCGCCCGGCATGAACGAGTGGGTCATGGTCTCCATGGCGGACCAGCCCGCGAAGTATTATTCCGATCTCCCGATCGCGGCCTTCGGCAAACTTGAGGTCGGCGAGGAGATCGAGGACGGCTACGTCATGAGTGTCTACCGCATGCAGGCCCGGGAAATCCTGGACGTGCGCGAACTCCTGAAACGGGCCAAAGCCGACTCGTGATGCGCCGCGACCCATGAACGTCGATATCGTCGTCGTCAGCTACAACACGCGGGACATTCTCGCCACCTGCCTGCGCTCCATTGCGGCGACGTGCCGGAACTTCAAACGAGTCCGCACTATCGTGGTCGACAACGCCAGTACCGACGGCTCGGCGGACATGGTAAGGCGGGTGGCCCCGCGGGCGCATCTGATCGAGCTGGATCGCAACATCGGGTTCGGCCCCGCCAACAATCGTGGCATGGCCGCGGGCGATGCGCCGTACATACTCTTTCTCAACTCCGACGCCGAGCTTACGGCCGGCGCGGTGGACACGCTCGCGAACTTTCTCGATCAACATCCCGATTGCGTCGCCGTGGGTCCCAGGCTGTTATATCCAGACCAAAGCTTTCATCCTTCGCTCCGGCGGTATCGAACTGTTTCGCGCAATTTCTGGAACACGGCGGGGCTGCACGTTC
>CAZWDH010000490.1:0-3063 GCA_964632865.1 uncultured Nitrospiraceae bacterium | reverse complement strand
TCAGATCGACATCGGCCTCGTCGAACGATCCAAGCGCGGACGCGACTTCATTCTGTACGCGGCACACTTCTGCACGATGAACCTCGACACCACGCGCGGCAAACCCGTCCACAACGTCCTGAATGAATGGCTCAAACTCGGCGCGCAGTTCCGGCATGCGCTCGTCATAGAGCGCAAGATAAAGCGGTAGCAGGCCGACGCGCGGTGTCGCGTTCATGTGGTCTCCTTATCGATGGAAAAAGCCTTGCCCGCGGGAATGTTCCCATACACGCGGTCGAACGCGCGGATGTAATCGTCGTAGCAGGATTTGAACTGCGACGCCCAGCGTTTCGCCAGTGGCTTGCATGCAACCACTTTGCCGCGCGAGATGTTCCTACGCAACCCATACAACGCGCCGCGCGCTGCCGCATAGTCTTCGTCCGCCAACCGAAACACGGGGAGCGGGCTAAAAGCCGTCGCGATGAGCCGCTGGAAATGCGAACCCTTGCTTGCGCCTCCGCAGAGCACGACGCCGTCGCAGACCTTGTGGCGGACGATTGCATCAAACACGCGCCTCAGTTCGCAGACCATACCCGCGTGAACCGCGCGCACCAAGTCCTCGCGGCACGTCGACGCGTTCATGCCGATTACCGCACCCGCGCCGATCGCATCGGTTCCCGTTGGATTCGGCTGCCCGTGCCAGGGGATTACCGCAAGCCCGCGAGGGGGAAGCGGCTGCTCGGAGAGAATCTTCTCTGCACGGTCGAGCGCGTGGACGGGCTTGCCGCCGATCAACGATGCCAACGCCCAGTCCCACGCCGCGTTCCCCGACAGCAACGGCTGTACCACGAGCCTGCCGTCTCCCGCGGGATTCGGCAGCACGAGTTGATAGGGTGAACCACCGTGAAGCCGCGGCGGCAACACGAAGTTACCCACCCACGCCGTTCCGAGGGAACATTGCAGCGGCCGCCTCAACGTGCCCAGGGATGCGAGGAATCCCGCTTCTTGATCGATGTAAGGTCCCGCGACCGGAATTCCTGCGCTAAATCCTAAACGTTTGGCCACGGAGGAGGAGAGGGGAGACGTCTCATGCCCGTCGCGCAACGGCGCGAAAAACGAGAGAGGAAGCTCCACCAGATCCAGCGGACCCTGCGCGACCGTGCCTTTCGCCGCACCGTAGCCGCCGATTTGAATCGCATGTCCCGCATCCTGCCGCCACACACCGGTCAATTGGTGCAACACGTATTCGCCGATCCCGCAATGGATGTTGCCGCCGTGAAAGAGTTCGCCCTGCGTTTCGCGCAGCCATAACAAACGTCCCAGCCCGGCCGGTGGCACATCGCGCCGTGCAATCTTGCGCCAATATGCAGGAGAGGTTTCCTCGGCGATCCGCGCGTCATAGTCGCGCGTGCGTCCGTCGTTCCAAAGCACCATGGGGGTGTGCGCACGTCCGAAATCCCTATCCGCGATGATGCTGCTGCCGCCTTGCGCGGCGATGCCGATTCCTGCAATGCGCGTCCAACGATCGCCCGTCGCTCCACGCAATTCGCGCAGTGCGGAAAACAGCAAACGCAGGACGGCTTCGGGCGATTGTTCGCGCCCACCGTCCTGCGTGGTTTTGGTATTCAGTTTTCGCGACGCGCCTGACATCAACGCGCCTGTCGCGCCATCGAAGACACCCGCTTTCAATACGGTCGTGCCGACGTCGATTCCAAGGAGAAACCCGTCGCGCGAAGATCTCACACGACTCCTTTCAACACGACGATTCTACGCGGGCAACGCGCCAAACCGTTCCTCCAATGCGATGAGTGTCCGGGCGAACACCTCATCCGGCTCGCCTTCCGCCGACACGGTGCAAAGCAATCCCTTGCCATCGTAATACGCGGCGAGCGGCGAGGTGCTTTCCTCGTAGGCCTTCAAGCGAACGCGGATGGATTCCGCTGTATCATCGTCGCGCTGGAACAATTCGCCCCCGCACTTGTCGCACACGCCCTCGACCTTCGGCGGCTTTGTCTCCACGTGAAACGTGGTCTTGCAGGAACGGCAAGTCCGCCGTCCGCTCAAGCGCTGGATTACCGTTTCCACAGGCAGGTCGTAATTGAGCACAACATCCAACCCGAGGTCGTGGTCAGCCAACATCTCGTCCAATGCTTCCGCCTGCGACACCGTCCGCGGAAACCCATCCAGGATGAATCCGTAACTGCATATCAAGCAGTGGACGCGCTCCCGCACCAGATCAATGACCGTTTCATCGGGCACCAGTTTACCCGCTTCCATGGCTACCATGGCATCATGCATTACCGCGCTGAGCGCGACTGAACTGGCACATCGCGCCTCGCGAAACACGTCGCCCGTGGACAACTGGCACGCCTGCAGTCGATCGCTCAACAACTCGGCCTGCGTGCCCTTGCCTGCACCTGGCGCCCCTAGCAGTATGATTCGAAACGGACGGTTCGGACGCGGATCGGTACGCCCACAGTGGTTCGGGTCCCCATCCAGCCAGCCTTGTCGTACATCTTCCATAAGTCGCGTTACCCCCTGGTATTGCGGGCGCCCCCTGAAGGCCGTCGTCAGCCCGAAGCGCGTCGAACCGCGCGGGCCCGCATTGACGAAATGATACCATCCACACCGTAGGCAGCGCCAATTTGGCACTGAGCGGCGGACATCCACCGCTCACGCAAATGACCGTGGTTGAAGTATGACGGTGAATTTGGCTTGAATCGATGCACAAACCCAAAGGGAGCGTAAAGCGATGAACCTACGCGCACACGTGTTCGTCCGCATTCTCTCGATTTGTCTTTTGGCCGCCACAACCGCCATCGCGCAGGAATCCGCAACGCCGGCCGCCGTTCGCGGCGAGATGGTCATGGCTCGCACGGACCACGCCTGGATGTCGCAACAGATCAACGAACCCTGCATCCTGCCCAATCCCAAGGTGCCAGACCGGCTGATCATGCTCTACTCTGCCGTCTCCGCATCGAATCGCTCCGTCGCCGCAATCGGAAAGGCCTGGGCGGACGCGGCCGATCCCTTCACGTGGCATCAGGATGAGGCCAATCCCATATTTGAACCCGCAAGCGAAGG
>CAZWDH010000489.1:0-3077 GCA_964632865.1 uncultured Nitrospiraceae bacterium | reverse complement strand
GACGCCGTGCTTCTCGGTCAACTCGTTGGTGAGCGTATCCAGCGCGTCTTGTCCCAACCCGACGAGGACGCAGTTCACGCCTTCGGCCGCGATCTGCCGCGCGAACTCGCGTCCCAGACCAGAGGACGCTCCGGTGATCAATGCCCAGCCTCCGTAGCGACTGAGCCTGCTCATTTCTTGCGGTCAGCCCACTTGCGAATCGTCTCGGGCCCGCAGGGTTCGCCCGCGCGCGCGAGTTCTTCCAGCACGTCCGCCGCGGTCGCTGCGCCGTCCGCGTTTGCGACCTCTGCCGAGAAGCTTTGCGAGGTTTCGCGGTACTTGGGGTTTTCCATGACTTCCTTGATCGCGTTGACCAGCCAATCCGCCGTCGTGTGCCGCGCCTGATGATAGAGGCCGAGTCCCCGCTTCTGGATCATGGCGCCGGTGAGCTTTTGTTCGAGCTGGTTCCACAGGGCGATCATCGGCAGGCCCGCTTCCAGGGCTTGATACATGGTGCTGTTGCCGCCGTGAAAGATGATGGCTTCGCAGTGCTTCACGATGGTGCGGCCTGGCGCATAGTCGGTGATGCGGAAGTTGGCTGGCGCAATCGCGATGGTTTCGTCGCTGGCCTGTCCGCCGGTCGTTACGATGAAGCGATAGGGCAGCTTGCCCAACGCATCGTAGACGCGACGCAACAGCGGGTCGAGCATGCCCGTGGTGCCGAGGGAGAAATAGATATTTGTCTGGCCGTCGTCCAGTTCCTTGAACCACTCCGGCGTTTCCGTAGGCGGTTCGGACAGAATCGGCCCGACCATCTTCCAGTTCCAGTCGTCGGGATAGTCGTATAGGTTGGGCAAGTCCGGCGAAATCATCGGAATCGATTTCAACAGTTTTACCGAGTTGATCGGTTCGACGCCGTACTTCTTATAGACGGGACGCCGGAAGCGTTCCAGGTGGATTTTGTCCCACAGGAAGATCGCGGGACCGGTAACGGTCCACGGCGACAGGAACTGTCCCGCATAGGCGTTCTGGATACCGGCTGCAGGTATCCCCTTCACGTACGCGGCATTGCTGGCCGCGATGGAGGCGTCGCCGACGATGATATCGGGCTGCTCCGCTTCGATGGCTTTGATGTAGCCCTCGAAGATCTTGTCCAGCGGCGTCCAGCTTCCGAGGCGCAAGAGCGCGAGGCCCACCGCGAGAAAGCCGCCCTTCTCGAAGGTCTCGAAGATGTAGCCGTAGTCCTGTTCCTGGGTGAAATGGCACTTGAAGCCGTTCTTAACCGCGACGTGGCTGCGCCAGCCGGGCCGCTCCGGGTTCTCCACGGCGAAGACGACGTCGTGACCGCGGTCGCGCAGAACTTTGCCGATCTCCACGCACCGGCACACGTGGGATAACATGTACGACATGGGCGCGAACATGAACTTCAAGGGACGACCATCCTTTGGTGTTTCGAGTGTCATGTTGATAGCCGATCCAGCAATCGCGGTCGAGGGATTCTGCTGAAGAACATCCCCCTTGATCCCCCTTCAAAGGGGGAACTTGGCCCATCGCAGTTGTCGCGTCTGTGTTCGGTTTGGTCGGCCCTGGCGAAGATAGCCAGTGTGGTTGCTCTGGTCAGACCTGCGGGAGTTTGAGCGAGGGCAGTCACGGGGCCTGGGTTGAAGAACATCCCCCTTGATCCCCCTTCAAAGGGGGAGTTTTGCTCATCCGCGGCGAACGGAAGGAGTGGCGCGACGCGGCCCAAACTGAACGCATCCCCATCCCTGAAACGCGACGCAAAGCGTCGCGATCCATTCCCCCTTTGAAGGGGGAGCAAGGGGGATGTTCTTTGAAGATTCAGAAGCATCTTGATGAACTCGTACACAACCCAGTCCGTGCTTCACCCACAATCCGAGCCGCCATCGGTTGCACTGGGAATCGTCTAACCCCACGACAGATAGACCCCCGTGCAGTGCGCTGCGGTTTTGTGGAAGAATACCTGTCCCCGGCTTGTCCAAGCAAGGACCACGGGTTGTGAACGCGGAAGAGGAGTGATGACGATGGCTTTTCGAGCGGATCGATACGAGCGGATGCAGTACCGGCGCTGTGGGCGGACGGGCCTTATGCTGCCCATGATTTCCCTGGGCATGTGGCACAACTTCGGCACCCACGCCGACCACGATACCTGTATCGAAATGATGAAGACCGCCTTTGACCTCGGCATCAACCACTTCGACCTCGCCAACAACTACGGTCCGGAGCCGGGCAGTGCGGAGGCGCGGGTGGGGAAGATTCTGCGCGACGAGTTTAAGGCGCACCGCGACGAACTCATCATTTCCACCAAGGCGGGGTACCGCATGTGGCCGGGTCCCTACGGCGAGTGGGGAAGCAAGAAGTACCTCGTCGCCAGCCTGGACCAGTCGCTCAAGCGGATGGGGTTGGACTACGTCGACATCTTCTACTCGCACCGGCCTGACCCTGATACGCCGTTGGAAGAGACGCTCGGCGCGTTGGACCTCATCGTGAAACAGGGCAAGGCGCTGTACGCCGGGGTGAGCAGTTACCGCGGCGCGTTCTTCGTGAAATCCTGCGAGTTGGTGAAGCAACACGAGTGGACGCCGATCACCATTCATCAACCGCTCTACAACATGCTCGACCGCTGGATCGAAACCGATCTGCTCGAGTATACGGACGCCTACGGCGTGGGCGTCATCGCGTTCAGTCCGCTCGCGCAGGGGCGGCTCACGAACAAATACATCGACCCCGCCAATCCCATTCCCAAAGACAGCCGCGCCGCCGATCCCGAGGGGTTTCTTCAGGCCGACGAGGTCACGAAGAAAGTCGTGCGCGGCGTCCGAAAGCTCGCGACCCTCGCCGAGAAGCGCGAACAAACCATCGCCCAATGCGCCCTGGCTTGGACCCTTCGCGACCCCCGCGTCACCAGCGCCCTCATCGGCGCCCGCACCCCGGAACAGATCATCGACTGCGCCGCCTCCATCGGGAACACCAGTTTTTCCATCGAGGACCTGGCGGAAATCAACGATCTGTGGCTGGACACGGCGTAGTTGAGAAACTGTAGCGCCCGGGTTCCACCCCGGGTGGGTCCCGGAGCCGAA
>CAZWDH010000488.1:0-3078 GCA_964632865.1 uncultured Nitrospiraceae bacterium | reverse complement strand
TAGCGCCGAATATCCATTCACAGGCGATGCAGCTCGTGGGGCAGGTCCGGCCTGCCCCCATCATAAATACAATCGGACCAGTTCGTCTCGGATGTATTCGAAGGCGGAATCCACGTCGTCCGCCACAAAATAAAGATCGAGATCGGACGGGCTGATCATGCCCCACTTGACCAGCGCGTCGAAGTTCACCACCTCTTTCCAGAATTCCTTTCCGTAAAGAACCACCGGCATCTGCTTCGCAGTCTTGTTCGTCTGAATCAGCGTGAGCAGTTCGAACAACTCGTCAAAGGTTCCAAACCCGCCCGGAAACACCACCAGCGCCTTCGACAGATACGCGAACCAGAATTTCCGGATAAAGAAATAGTGGAACTCGAACGAGAGTTCCCGCGTTTGATAGGGATTCGGCTTTTGCTCGAAGGGCAGGCTGATGTTCAGGCCAATGGAATATCCGCCCGCCTGCGCCGCGCCCCGGTTGGCCGCTTCCATGATGCCCGGCCCGCCGCCAGAAGAAATGATAAACCGCCGCTTGCGGCCCGGTATCGATTTGGACCACGCCGTCAGTTTCTCCGCCAACCCCATGGCATCGTCGTAATACCGCGACATATGCCGCGCGTGGCGCGCCCGAGAGTAGGCGTCTTGGAGTTCTTTCGGCGCGCGTTTCATGCCTTTCATCGCCGCTTCGGCGGTCTCAAGTTCCGCCTGTGCCGTGCCGCTGGAAACAATCCGGGCGGATCCGAAGAACACGATGGTGTCCTTCACGCGCATCTTGCGGAACCGGCTTTCCGGCTCCATGAACTCGCACAGCACCCGAATCTCGCGCGCGTCCGGACTCTTCAAGAAGTTGAGGTTCTTGTACGCTTTCTCCGGCCAAAGGCCTCCCGGCACACCGGAGTTGGCCACCACCTTCGGCTTGTTCCCTCCGCTCGACTGCTTCCCCACGACTCCCTCCTCGTTACGACATCGGCCCATGGTGCCCGTTCGACACCGTCAACAGTACCATGAGGCGGACCGCTCCGAGAAACCTTTGTGGGAGATGGGTTAGTTATCCGCCCGTATGCTCGTTCAGGAACGCGATGCTTCGTTCCCAAGCCTTCTCGCTGGCCTGTTGATTCGCTCCATCCTGGCCGCTCTGTTGGCGCAGAAATCCGTGCCCGGCGCCTTCGTAGATCTCCTTGTCGAAGGACTTGCCCAGGCGCTTCAACTCGTCCTCGGCCTCGCCGATCGTCGAATTCACGCGCGCATCGTTCTCTCCATACAGGCCCAGCACAGGCGCATTCACCTGCGACAACGACGCGGTCTCCGGCGAGGTCCCGTAATACACGATCGCCGCATCGAGTTCAGGCTGCGCGGTCGCATACAGGAAGCTGGTCTTCCCGCCCCAGCAGAATCCCATGACCGCGCAGGTGTCTCCCGCTGCGGGCAGACTCTGGGCGTAGTCGAGTGTGACATTGAGTCGCTTGATGGCATCGGAATCCTCCAACCGCCCGATGGTTTCGCGGGGATTCTCTTCCGCACCGTCCATGCCCGAGATCAGATCCGGCGCAACGGCAATGTAGCCCTCCGCCGCGAGCGCATCCGCCACCGATCGGATCCAATCCGTCATGCCGAAGATCTCGTGGATCACGATCACCACCGGCGCTTTGTCCGACCGCTCCGGATACGACACCCACGTGCGGAGTTTCGCGTCGCTGTCCGGCATGGGGAAGAATACGTACTCCCCGTGGCGCGGTGAAGACTCCACCGCCTGTTTGGCGTCATCGCCCGAGGGCGGCAAGGCAACCGCAAGAGGCGCCACGGCGATGATCGCAATAAAGACATTTGCCGAGAGTAACGATTTGCGGAGAGTGCGGCGCATGATGGAATCCTCCGATGGGTTGTATTGCTGTGACAGAAAAATGTCGCAAAAAATCCGAGGGACCGAATCCGGTGAAAACCTTGCTGCTGCAAAGCCAACAGCGACCGCATTCGGAATAATCCGGCAACGGATAAGCGGCGCGAACAAAGGGCTTATCACCCCCGAAAATATTGGCCGAAACCCCCTTGACAGATTTTCAAACCGGGGGTACAATCAGGATGTAACGCGGTTCGCCGCTCGTATCTTACCGCCATGGCGGGCCCTGGCGCGCTGGTTGCGCACTACGGTGAAATATCCGATGCCGGGGACTCTGGAGTCAGACAGTAAAGATGCGGTCGGCGAGCCGCGTTCGTGTTTTGCCCTACAATTTTCTGAAGGTCTTTTGCTCCCAGCAACCTCCGGCTGCTACTATTCCGCCTTTCACCCTGGAAAGGCCATTTCATGAAAGTCGGCATTATTGGCTTCGCCCGTTCGGGCAAAACGACCATCTTCAATTCCCTGACGGGCGCCCATGCCGCCGTCGGCACTTTTGGCAGCCGCGACTCCAATGTCGCTGTCCTGAAAGTGCCCGACGAACGCGTAGACCGGCTCGCCGAGATTTACAAGCCCAAGAAGAAGACCTACGCCGAGTTCCAGTTCGTGGACATCGCCCCGAACGAGTCCGGCGGCGACGATAAGGCCCTGGATTCCGCAGCCCTCACGGCGCTGAAAAATGTCGATGCTCTGGTCCACGTCGTTCGCGCGTTTGGCAACGAGGAAGTGATGCACCCGCTCGGGAGCGTCGACCCCGCCCGGGATGCGCGCAGCCTGGAAGAGGAACTTCAACTCTGCGATCTCATTATCGTTGAGCGCCGCATCGAGCGCATGGAGAAAGAGAACCGCAAAGACAACGAGTACAAGGTCCTCGTTCAGTGCAAAGAGCACATCGAGAACGGCCACTCCCTGCGTTCCCTGGAACTCTCCGCGCAGGAGAAACGCGACATCGCCGGCTACTGCTTTCTCTCTCAGAAACCATTGCTGCTTCTCGGGAACTACGGCGACGAATCCATCGGCAACCCGGACCCCGCCGGGCTGGACGCCTTTGGCAAAGAATCCGGACTGACCGTCATCGCGTTCTGTGGCGCCATGGAAATGGAAGTCGCGCAACTACCGGAGGAAGACCGGCCCGCCTTCCGCGAAGACCTGGGACTTGGTGAGGAGTCGCGCACCCAATTTCTCCAGAC
>CAZWDH010000487.1:2078-3080 GCA_964632865.1 uncultured Nitrospiraceae bacterium | reverse complement strand
GTTATGGGGGATAACCCTTCTGAGTTCCCCGGAGACGATCTTCCGGTGGAAAACGTTAGTTGGGAAGACGTACAGGAGTTCCTCGGCGAGCTGAACGCGAATGACCCGGACATGTATTTTCGGCTACCGACGGAATCCGAGTGGGAGTACGCGTGCCGCGCCGGCGCGACTACGCGCTTCTACTGGGGCGAGGATCCCGATGAAACCGGGATTGACGACTATGCTTGGTATATCGATAACACTGACTGGCAAAACGGGCCGCGACAGGTAGGTCAGAAGCTACCCAACGACTGGGGTTTGTATGACATGAGCGGAAACGCGGCGGAATGGTGCAATGACTTGTATGGTGAGTATCCGACAGATCCGATCGCCGATCCAACGGGGCCAAACGCGAACTATATGAGCATGGGGGTTTTGCGGGGGGGATGGCTCGCTGGAGGCACTCCCCGTTCTGCCGTACGTACCGTGTTCCCACAAGATATTTCACACTATCTCTTCGGATTTCGCGTCGTAAGGGACCCCTAGCCGTTGGTGCTAGCAGTTGGCGGGACACCCATCTGCTACCTGCGGATTTGCTTTCGCCTCGGGAATGAGTTTTCTGAAACGATCAGTGGATGTCTGTGTATGTGCGACAGGGTGCTCGGAGTGTGGGCTAATTGCTATGGATAAGACTTCGGCGAAGGCTCAGGACTGATAAAGGCGGGTATCCGGCTAGAGTGGTGTGAGGTTTTGTAAGCACGGTCCCAGGATTCACGTGTGACATGGATGGCACATTGTTGACGTCCAGGATCCTTTCTCCTTGCCGGGGCTGGATCCGTGTAAGAGGTCATCCGCAATGTTCGGATAAGTTTGGAGGCCCGAATCGAAAACGCCGAATCCGCTCCAGTAGGAGGAGATGGTATGAAACACGTTATATTCACCCGATGGGCTGTCTTATCCGTTGCTTCACAGCTTGTGTTCGCGGGATGTGCAAATCTGCCCGGCGAGACGCAGACGTTTGCG
>CAZWDH010000487.1:0-2068 GCA_964632865.1 uncultured Nitrospiraceae bacterium | reverse complement strand
CATCGAGTTCCAGTGGTGCCCTTCCGGGTCCTTCGCCATGGGCAGCCCCGCGGACGAAGACGGCCGGAACGACGACGAAGGGCAACACCTGGTCACTTTCAACCAAGGTTTCTGGATGGCGAAATACGAGATTACACAGGCGCAATGGCACGCAGTCATGGGGACGTCCCCATCGTATTTCACCGGTGATGACCTGCCGGTCGAAGATGTCTCATGGAATGACGTGCAGACCTTTCTCGATGCGCTGAATGCCTCGAATCCCGGCATGAACTTCCGCCTTCCGTCCGAAGCGGAATGGGAATACGCGTGCCGGGCACGAACCGATACGCGTTTCTTCTGGGGCGATGACCCCAACGCGGATGAAATAGACAACTATGCCTGCTACCACGACAACAGCAACCTCGAGACGCATGACGTGGGGACAAAGCAACCCAATGCGTGGGGGCTGTATGACATGTCCGGCAACGTCTGGGAGTGGTGTCAGGACTGGTATAACGGGAACTACAAGGATGCTCCAACCGACGGCAGCGCATAGGAATCACCGGCGGGCAAACACCGGATCCTCCGCGGAGGTGGCTGGAGCGACCAGCCCGAAGGATGCCGCTCCAGTCGCCGCGATGACTTTATCCCGGAGGGCACAAGCCCCGACGTCGGGTTTCGTATTGCAATGTAACTCTGCGGGAGACCGTTTACGGTGCCGTCTGCAACTTCACGGTGATCGCCATTGCGATAGTTGTCCAATCATTTTGCTGTATACGCAGCGTCTTTGCATTACCAGGATTGAGTCAAGGCCCCGCAGTTTCCGGGCTAGCCAAGGAATCAAGGACTTCGAATAGCGAAATAGGAGGGCGCAGCATGAATCGGAGACTCGTGTCACTCAAGCTGTTTGCGCTTTGTGTAGTCGCGCTCGCATTGATCGGTTGTCCCGAGAGAGAAAACGTGCCGGCCGACTACGTTGGTCTGCGTCCCTTCGGACTGCGACTGGGGCACGGAGTGGGCACTGTGGGTGCAGGAGGGCGTTGACGGATGGGGTGCCTATGAGGTGTGGACAATCTACCATGGCGACCATGAGAACGTTGAAATAGATATGCTTCTTGATAGGCAGACGCGTATTCTCTGGGTGTTGGTAGAGCACCGCTTCGATTCGCAAGGCCAAGACTACTTTACGGAAGAAACGTTTCATAAACATGGATGATTCCTGGATGGTCACAGACGTTTAACACGATGTGGCATTGGGGATATGGCGCTTCAGGAGAAGTTGTATCTCTATTGAAGCCATGAATCGCGGTTCGTGGCGGTTCCTGATTCGGCGACCGAACGTCACAGGGTCCTCTATGAAACGTAGCAACTCGCCGGCTGTATACGGAGGGCCTGTAGCCGGAAACGTGTCATCGAGGTTGGTCGCCGTAGACTGCGAAAAAAATAGCGTTGAAGTATCAGTTTTGTTAGCAGCGAACGACTACGGGCTTGGGCACCCCGAAGGATCGACGGGCTTCGTGCGATTGCCTCCGCCGGTGGAGATCGATGGCTGCAAATTGGCGCCGGGGAACGCATCTAGCTCATGTGGGTCGCCGCCAATCGGGATGCCCGCGTGTTCGAGGATCCAGGCGTGTTCCGTTTGGACCGCGATCCCGCTCAGAGTCTCCTCTATGGCGCGGGCATTCACGCGTGTCCCGGGGCCCCGTTGGCGCGGCTCGAGTTGCGCATTGCGATCGAGGAGATGCTTGCGCGCTCGAGTGGGATTTTCCCAGCTCGCGGCAAATCGCCGGCAAACGCGGCCTATCCCGCGATCGGTTTTGCTACGTTGCCCCTCGAGATCCGATAATGACGCGAAGCACTGCGGCACAGCGACGGTGCTTTGATGCTGTAGGCTGAAGTTGCTGCAAGAAGAAACAAAAAGGAGAACACAGCATGGAGACCATCGACGTGCACGAGACCGTCGGACAACTGGTTGCGAGGCGGCCCTCCTTGTCTCGCGCTTTTGAAGCGTTTGGAATTGATTACTGCTGCGGAGGGAAGAAGTCGATCGAGGATGCCTGTCGAGAGAAAAACGTCGATCCCAAAGCCC
>CAZWDH010000486.1:0-3084 GCA_964632865.1 uncultured Nitrospiraceae bacterium | reverse complement strand
CTTCCTCCCCTGGGACTCCTCTACATCGGCGGCGCGTTGATCGACGCTGGACACGAGACGCGCCTCCTCGACGGCGAACTCGCCCCCTTGTCCACGAAGCAGATCGTGGACGCAACGCGGGCCTTCACCCCTAACGCCCTGCTCTTCGGGCACTCGGGCTCTACTTCCGCCCACCCGATCGTCGCCGAGGTCAGCCGGGCGATTCGCACCGCGTGCCCTCACGCATGGATCGTCTACGGAGGCGTCTTCCCCACCTACCATTGGCACGACATTCTCCGGGACGAACCGCAGATCGACGTCATCGTCCGCGGCGAAGGCGAGCAAACCGCGCCACGCCTCATCAAGGCGCTCGAAACCGGCGTGTCGCTCGACGATGTCCCCGGCATTGCGTATCGCGAAAACGGTGAACCCGTCGCCACGCCGGACGCGCCGCTCATCCAGAATCTCGACGACTATCGCGTCGGCTGGGAGCTGATCGATTTCAAGGACTACAGCTACTGGGGTGGACGCCGCGCCGTGGTGGTCCAGTTCTCCCGCGGCTGCCCCTACCAATGCAATTACTGCGGACAACAACTCTTCTGGCGGCGGTGGCGGCATCGCGATCCCAAAAAGTTTGCCGCGGAACTTGCCTGGCTCCACCGCGTCCACGGAGTCGACGTCATCAACTTCGCCGACGAACACCCCGCCGCGTCCAAGCCGGCCTGGCGCGCCTTTCTCGAAGCCCTCATCGCGGAGAACGTCAATTTGACCCTCGTCGGCTCGATCCGGGCGGACAGCATCGTGCGCGACAAGGACTTCCTGCATCTATACAAGAAAGCCGGTTTCGTCCGTTTTCTGCTCGGCATCGAAAACTACGACGAGGCGACGCTGCAACGGATCCGCAAGGCGTCCACGGTGAGCGAAGACCGCGAAGCCATCCAGTTGCTCCGCCAACACGACATCATCTCCATGGCGACCTACGTGGTCGGTTTCGAAGAGGAACGCGACCGGGACTACTGGCGCTCTCTCCGGCACCTGCTCTCCTACGACCCCGACCAGATTCAACTGTTGTACGTCACGCCCCACCGATGGACCGCCTACTACGAGGTCGCGGCATCCCGGCGCGTCGTCCAAACCGATCGCCGGCGCTGGGACTACAAACACCAGGTGCTGGCGACGCGACATCTATCTCCCTGGCGCGTGCTCCTGTGGGTGAAGTTCATCGAGGCGGTCATGCAACTCCGCCCGCGCGCCCTCCGGCGGCTCTTCCTCCATCCCGACCCCGAAATCCGCTACGCCATGCGCTGGTACTCCAACATCGGACGCCGCGTCTGGCCCTACGAAATCCGGAACTTCCTATTTCGCGACCGCTACCAAAACAACGGCCCCACCCTCGCCCAATTCTGGGGCGCGCCGCAGGACGCGGAGGAATCGACGAGAGCGGACCGCACCCGAGCGCCGTCACTTGCCCCGGACGGGGCGTAAGAGCGACGGACCGACGCGCGTTCCGATGGACTATGGTGATCGTCGAAACGCGACAACGCTCAGCACCCCGCATACGATGGCGGCGCCGATCATGATCGTCCAATCCGGCGTCTTGTCCGGAAACATCGCGGCTCCAATTGTGGCCAGCATCAACAAAAGAGATGCGGCGCCGAGTAGTCCACCCATTGCTTTCATGACTGGTCACCTCTACACGTTGGAACGCTTCGGCCCGTTCTATTGACTAACTTGGCCGACAGGGCGGCGGCCCCGACGAGGAAAAGCAGCATCCCCATTCCGTACCCGATTCGCCACGCTAAATACACACCCGGCTCAAACGAGGCAACGGTGCCAAATAGGCAGAACGTCGCCCCGGTTTGGCAGGCCAGGGTTCCCGCGATCAGGGGTAGCTTGAGACCAAAGGCTCGGCTCGAACGAAGGGCGAACGCACACAGTAACGCCGTCCACGCCATCATGAGCCCGAAGAATACAGTGATAATGAGAGGTCCGTTCACGCTCTGTTCCACGATTCGCTCCTTTCCGGTGTCGGGTTTGATACGGTGCCCGCCCTGCACGTCAGGCTCTACAAAGGTAAACGGGCCAACCATTCACCAAGGAACACCTGCCTTCGCAGGCCCCGCGCAATCCAAATGAGCATTTCACGTGCCATTTATGCCGTTAACCGTAAGCTGCTGTTTCGCGGAAGGTTACAGAATGTGCACGTCAAGCTGAGCGACCTGCTGCCGGCTCCCGCTTGAGCGCAGCATGTACAACACCTGTACAAGTCTTGACAAAATCGTGACGCACGGGATCAACAAGCCTGAAAGCTCACAACCCAGGCTTGGCCCAGACGGCGGCACGTCGCGCTCGCACCACGCACACGGCACGCAGCCCCGGACGGGGCGACCAGTCCCCTAGCCCACGTGCACGCCGAAGGCGAAACCCTGGGTTCCAACGCCCTCTCACATCAAGCCCCGGACGGGGCGTAGGAAACGGCTGGGCGTGCAAGACCCCTCAGACCCAAAGGCCCAGATGGTTCGCGTATCAGCCCGTTCATGGGTATCATAGGCGCGGTGCACCAAGGTGATCGTGGCAAGGGCGAAATGGAGGCTACGCAATGAAACACCTCAAGCTCAAAACCAAGAAACTACCCATTCGAGCAGACGGAACGGGTCCGAAGATCCCGGACCCCTGTGAGGGGCTTAGCGGCAAACAACTCAAGAAGTGCCGGAAGGAAAACCCGGATCTGTAGTGCCGGAGATCATCCGGGGCGAAGGCCATAGCCCTCTCGCACGGATCGATCGTGGACGCGCTTGCATTCACGAAACCGAAACCGAGATGGAAATCGCTATCGGGATCGGGATCGGGATCGGGATCGGGATCAAAAAGAGAAACGCCGAGAGTTTCGATACCGATCCCGATAGCGATCCCGATTTGGATCGGGACGTACCGCCGCTACGGATACCAACCGATATGCGGGCGTGGGGGTATCCGCTGTTTCTTGCGCACCGTCCGCGACGTGATGGGGTGCGCCAATAACGCGCACCCGTCCCCAACACCCCGCACCGCCACGAAACGCCCGAACGCCAGATTGTGGTGCAGGCTTCCAGCCTGCGAACGAAC
>CAZWDH010000485.1:0-3099 GCA_964632865.1 uncultured Nitrospiraceae bacterium | reverse complement strand
AGCGCAGCGCCGGAGGGCCGAGTTACACGAGGCCAACGTTGCATCACACCTCCCAACACGAGACTCGCGGAGCTCCTCCCTCTGAATCACCCATCACAGCCAGCGCAGCGCCGGAGGGCCGAGTTACACGAGGCCAACGTTGCATCACACCTCCCACACGCGAGCCCATAAAGGATTGAGATCATGTCCGATCCGTCGTATGACCAGCTTAGTGGAACCTACGGCGGAACAGCGCGTCCGCGGTGCGCGGCTTGCCAGCGCGCCCCCTTCGCCTCACCCCCGAGCGTTCGACCGTCAGACATTCCGTATTGCCCGGAAATGAAGGCCCTTCTCAAAGCGACATCGGTGATCGTTGCCTGCGCCGGAGCACTTCTGGCCCTGATGCTGGGCTGTGATCGGTATTACCATGCAGGCGACCATATCTCCGCGGACTTAATCTGCCTGACCAACCATCCGCCAGGGTACCTCGCGGCTCTCGTGAGGGTGACCAACCAGAGCGATCACGTTATCTGGTGCCGCGGATATGGATTTCTTGTACCCGGTGAATCGGGCGATGCGCTCATCACCTCGATCGATTCCATCTCGTCGATCGATTCCGATCGAATACAGGTCCGATGGAAGTGTGCCGATCCGAGCAAGTTCGACGCATTCATGAACCGGATGCGCCGGCGCGCGGAAGTGCTCGGGATAGAGCCACTTCTTAACTGGTTTCCTCTCACGAGGGTCTTACGCATTCCTTTGACCCAAGACCATGGCAAGTCCCAACCAGCCATGTAGCTAACCCACAGCCGATCCGCGCGTTAGGGACCGGGTGCTGTCGCCGTCGGGTTACCCGCTTTCTCGGCCGCTTCACGGCGCCGATACTCGTCGAGCATGGCGGCGGTGGCAGTCGCGCCGCAGCGGGAACCGCCGAGGTCGCGGACTCGGATGAGACCGTCCAGATCGCGCACCCCGCCGGCAGCCTTCACCTGCACCTTGGGCGACACACTCGCCCGCATGAGGACGAGGTCATGCTCGGTCGCCCCTTGGTAGTTGTAGCTGCCGTCCGGCTGCTTCACAAAGCCGTAGCCGCTCGAGGTTTTCACCCAATCAGCCCCGGCACGCTCGCAGACCTGGCAGAGCTTCCGCTTGAAGTCGTCACCGCTCAGACCGGCGCCGCCCTGGGTCAGGTAATCGTTCTCGAAGATGACCTTCACCCTGGCGCCGCGTCCGTGGGCCTCGTCACAGACGACCTTCACGTCGCGTTCGACGTAATCCCAGTCGCCGCCGAGGGCCTTGCCCACGTTGATGACCATGTCGATTTCCACCGCGCCATCGCGGCAGGCCAGCTCCGTCTCGTAACGCTTGGATTCAGTGCAGGAATTGCCGTGCGGGAAGCCGATAACAGCCCCGACGAACACGCCGCTCCCCTCGAGGAGTTCGGCGGCGCGTCTGACGGCGTAAGGCTTGATGCAAACGGAAGCGACACCGTATCTCGCGGCCAGCCGACAACCATCCTCCAACTCCCGATCCGTCATCGTCGGATGCAGCAGCGAATGATCGATCGTCTTCGCGAGTTGTTCGTAGCTGTATTTCATATAACGTCCACCCATTTCCGCGCTTGGTTGCTCTTCAAGATGGCCTCGCAGACGGCAACTTCCTGGTGACCGTCGCGCACATTGGCAAACAGCCGCTCCCCGGGCCCGCCAACCATGGCCCTGTATATGTTGCGGAAATTCATCTTGAACGTGTCGGGAAAACCTTCCACGTGCCCAGGCGGATAATCCATCAAACCCGCCGCGCCGTCCCCGAAGGCCGGGGTGGCGCGCACCGCCGTCTCGTTGGCGCCATCACGGTTGCCAAAGTGAAGCGTCTCCGGTTCCTCCGAACACCACCACGCGGATTTCTTCGAGCCGTAAATCTCGATGCGGATGCAGTTCTTGCGGCCCGCCGCAACCTGCGATACCCCCAGATTGCCGCGCGCGCCGTTCGCAAACCGCAACAGCACACTGGCGAAATCGTCGGTCTGGACCCGGTAGTTGGCGTATTTCACTCTTGCGTTCGCCCTGGCGAAGGTCTGCACCTCACCCAGCGGACGCTTGCGGATCTTGTGCCACGTCACCAGATCCGCCAACACCGACTCGATCCTCGCGCCGAGGATGAACGACACGGTGTCCATCCAATGCGTGCCGATATCCGCCACCGCGCGCAGCTTGCCGCCTTCCTTCGGAAGCAACCGCCAGTTGTAATCCGTCTCCTTGAACAGCCAATCCTGCATATACGAGCCGTTGACGTGTATGATGTCGCCCAACTCGCCCACCGCAACCAGTCGCCGCATCGCAAGCACCGCCGGGTAAAACCGGACGTTGTAGTTGACGGCGAACACGCGCCCAACCGCCCGCGACGCCTCGACCATCCGCGCCGTCTCCCGCGTGTTCATGGCCAACGGCTTTTCGCAGACCACATGTTTGCCCGCCCGCAACGCCGCCAGCGACATTTCGCAGTGAAACCGATTGGGCGTGGTGATGTGTACCACGTCCACCTCGGGACTCGCCAGAAGTTCGCGGTAATCGGCGTACGCCTGCGGGATGGCCAACCGGGCGGCGGCTTTGGCCCCCAGATCGGCCACATCGCAGATCGCAGTCACGGCGATTCCCAAACGCCGTAGCGCCTCGACATGAACCGGCCCGATAAATCCGGTGCCAATAACACCGGCCCTTATGGTGTGAATCCTATGGGGATCTCTCATACGACATACCGTTCGGTTCTCGGCGACGTTCCGCTTCAGCGACAGCCCGGTTCCAGGCTCACGAATCCAACGAGAAAAGGCCATTTCGACTGGCGGTCGAGGAAGTCCGGGCATCGAATCGAATTGGCTCCAGAGGTAGGGCTCGAACCTGCCAAATGGGGGTTGTCGTCTGTTCTCGTAGTTACGCGTTCGGTGTCGATCATGCCCATACGGATACGCGTGATCGCCTTTGTTTGCAAGGGTAACGTGCGCGTTCAGGTGTAGCTACGCGTAGAAAAACCAGTGCGGGGGTGTGCGGGTGTGCGGAAAGTGTGTCTGGCCGATTTCAGGGCGGGATCTGTGCGGGATCTGTGTCAGCAATTCTGGCAGGC
>CAZWDH010000484.1:0-3115 GCA_964632865.1 uncultured Nitrospiraceae bacterium | reverse complement strand
GGTTCTCCCCCCGTCCCGGGGGGGAGCTAGTGGGGGGGTCTTTCCTGCATGCTGACGCAAAATCCCGCGACGGAATGGAACTACCTGTTCAGTCCCCGGGAATTGGAGTTGGACCTGGAAAAAGGAGGCCGGCGCGCGGGCTGGGGTATGGGGTAGAGGGGTGTTCCCGCGCGCCGGGGACAAGAAGAGGGCGGTAGGGGGACGCCCTCCTCCGTTGTTGCACATGGCACCGATTCTATTGAGATAACGAACGGAATGCGGTAGCGGTTGACGGTTGGGTCTTTGCCCGGCTCCGTTGACCCCGCGCCGAGTTCACGCGCTCGTTACTACTACAATCCCCGTTATGCGCATGAAGTTGCCTGCCGCGCCGCCGCGATGGGTTCCCGGAATGGGACAAATCGACGTATCTGGTTACTTTTTCTAGTCTTAGGCCTGCTGGCTCCCTTGCGGACGTGCATAGGCCGTGCTATACTCGCGCCACTGGGATCAACGGGTTGGAGCTGTCGCGCAATGGCGGATATTCTAAGTCAGGATGAAGTAGACCTCCTCCTGAGCGCCGTCTCCAAAGGCGAGGTGGAAGTCCCGGATGACGCCGAAGAGCGTGCCGATACCCGGGACATGATGCACTATGACTTCCGCCGTCCCGAACGTGTTTCCAAAGAACAGCTTAAGGGGCTGCAGAGCCTGTTTGAAGCCTTCGCGCGCGAGTTGAGTATCGCGTTACCGCCTTTCCTGCGGACGGTTGTCCGGGTGGACCTCGTTTCCATCGATCAGCTCACCTACGACGAGTTCATACTCTCTGTGTCCCGGCCCACGTCCATGTCGGTCATCAACATGGCGCCCCTTGAAGGCAACGCGGTGATCGACTTGAGCCCCACCATCGTATTTCCCGTGGTGGACCGTATCCTTGGCGGCAAGGGTGTGGGTATGAGTAAGCCCCGTGAGCTGACGGAAATTGAGAACCGCATCGTCCATCGCATCATGCTGATGATTCTGGAGAGTCTGAAGCGGTCTTGGGAGCAACTCATCGAATTCAAGTTGAGCGTGGTCCACCAGGAAAGCGACCCCCTCATCGTGCAAATTGTCGCGGGGAGTGAAATGGTGATCCTGGTCGCTTACGAGATCCACATCGTCGAGACCGTGGGCTCCATGAACATGTGCATTCCCTTGATGGTGTTGAATCCAATCCTGGATCAGATCTCGCAGCAAACGCGATTCATCCGCCGCATGACGCGGGAAATGGCGGAGAAGACGCGTACGCAGATCCTCCGGGCGATCCGCCGGGCCCAGGTCCCCGTGGATCCGATTCTCGGGCGCGCACAACTGCCCCTCGAAGACATTATCAATCTCCAGGTTGGGGACATCGTGCAGTTGGATTCCGATGTGAAATCGCCGATTAGCGTAGAGATCGGGGGAATTCCGCGCTTCAAGGCTCACTGTGGCAAGCGCGGTGAGCTGAGCGCGATTCAGTTGCACACGCCGACGCGTGACGACTGAGAACCGGGAATTACATGAACGCAGCCGCCGCTGAAACCTTCGCTCGCGGATACTTGGCAGGCTTCTTTGATGTCGTGTCGGCCCTGACAGGGGGCGCCGCGGCCGCCACTCCGGAATCGCCCGCGCCCTTGACGCAACCGGATTGGACGAAGACCGCCGCCGCGTGCACCCTGACGCTTCGGACTCCCATAAAAGACGGCGGCGCGATTGCGGTATTGCTTCCGGCGGATGCGGCTGCGCAGGTATTCGCGGCCGCGATGGGTGACAATTCGATCAATGCCGATCAAATCGGCAGCGCGGACCAGGCGTCGTTGCGCGAGGTGTTTGAGCCGTGCTTGGGCGGCGGCGTCAGCCACTTTAAAGAGAAGTATGGTGTCGTACTCGAAATCGCTTCCCTGGAGTTGGCGATTGGTCCTGGCGACGTGGCCGCGTTGAAGGATGCGCTGGGTCAAGACGCGTGCGCGGTTGCATTTGCCGCAACGGTGGGATCTTCCCCGCCAGGTCGCGGAGTGTTGCTGTTTTCAACTCGTTTTGAGACCATTGTCCCGACGAAAGCGGCAACGACCAGCACGGCCGATACAGGAGGTACAGGCGTGGGAGAATCCCTGAACCCTGAAGACGTGAACGAAATCTTGCGTGAGATCCCCGAAGGATCGGATGTCGAACCTCCGCGCAGAGCCAAGCCCGTCGCGGAAAAGGCGTCCACGGATTCGCTGACCCGGAATCTCGACATGGTCCTCGACATTCGCCTAGTGGCGACGGCGCGCTTGGGAAGAGTGGAGATGCCCATCAGCGAGATTCTGTCCCTCGGGCCCGGTTCCATCATCGAGGTGGGGCACTTGGTGGACGAGCCGGTCGAACTTTTGGTGAACGATAAACTCATTGCGCGGGGCGACGTGGTGGTGGTTGACGAAAAATTCGGGCTTCGCATTACCGAGATCGTCAGTCCCCGCGAGCGCATTGAAAGCCTTCGCTAGTGGCCCGCTTCATGGATTTGCGACACGATGGCGGATGAAAAGGCACTCTGGTCTCGATGGAAGGAACGAGGCGACCTGGAAGCCCGCGAGGCGCTGATCGTCCGGCACATGAAAATCGTCAAGTACGTGGCGGGCCGGATGGCCATCCACGTTCCGTCCAGCATCGACATGGACGATCTGGTCGGCTGGGGCGTGCTGGGCCTCATGGATGCGGTCGAAAAGTACGACCACACCCAGGACATCAAGTTCACGACCTACGCATCTATCCGGGTGCGTGGCGCCATCCTCGATCAAATCCGGTCCCTCGATTGGGCCCCGCGGTCCTTGCGGGCCATGGCGCGCAAGGTCGCCAACGCGCGCGACCAACTGCGCCAGGAGCAGGGCCGGGAACCGACCAACGAGTCCATCGCCGAACGCCTGGGCACTACCGAAGATCAGGTCGACGATACCGTCTACCAGCTCCAGACGGCGCAAATCCTTTCACTGCAGGACTATATCCCCTCGGGCGAGGACGGGGAATCCCGCAAGCTTGACGTTACGGTGGATGAACGGGCGGTGAATCCGAACACCGGACTCCTCGAGAAGGAGAAGCAGGACCAGATCGCCCATGCCATCCTCCAATTACCGGATCAGCAACAAAA
>CAZWDH010000483.1:0-3121 GCA_964632865.1 uncultured Nitrospiraceae bacterium | reverse complement strand
ACTTCGTAGTGGACCCTGCGAGTGTGGAGGTGAATCGGCGGAGCAAGCAGCGGAAAACGGACCGAATCGACGCGGAGCGTTTGTTGCGTGGTCTGATAAGCTACGTGGCGGGCATCACGGACGTTTGGAGTGTTTGTCGGATTCCGACTCCTGAGGAGGAAGATCTTCGCCGTGTTCATCGTGAACGCGAGCGATTGAACAAGGAACGGACACAGCATCGGAATCGAATTCAGGGGCTGCTGGCTCTGCAGGGTCTCAGAGTGGGTCGTTGGCCGAAGTTGCGGAAAGACCTTGAAACGATGGTGACGCTGGGTACGGACCGCCCCCTTCCCAGCCGTGCGAAGAAAGAAATCCAGCGGGAACTGGATCGGTTGGAGTTGGTGGAAAAGCAGTTGGAAGAGGTTACGAAGGAACAAGAGGAGTATTTGAAAGAACAGACGACAGCTTGCGTGCAAAAAGTGACCGATATGATGAAATTGAAGTCGGTCGGTCTGCAAAGTGCCTGGGTTCTGGTGACGGAGCTGTTTGCATGGCGAGTGTTCAGCAATCGGCGCGAGGTGGGTGCGTCGGCTGGGTTGACTGGGACTCCCTACGACAGCGGTGGAACGCGTGTCGAGCAAGGGACGAGCAAAAGCGGCAACCGCCGCGTGCGGGGTCTCCTGGTTGAGTTGTCGTGGAACTGGCTGCGTTACCAACCGGACAGTGCGCTGAGTCAATGGTTTCAGGACCACTACGGGAAGGGAGCAGCCCGTTCGAGGCGAGTGGGCATAGTGGCCCTGGCGCGCAAGCTGTTGATTGCCCTTTGGCGGTTTGTGGAGCAGGGTGTGGTGCCAAACGGAGGAGAGTTCAAGAAAGAGGGGCCAGCGAAGAAGACTCAACGAAAGACCCTAGCGCCGCCTGTTGGGGC
Organism: uncultured Nitrospiraceae bacterium; assembly: GCA_964632865.1. GTDB lineage: Bacteria > Hydrogenedentota > Hydrogenedentia > Hydrogenedentales > SLHB01 > JAHDWY01. The sequence goes on along the minus strand of CAZWDH010000483.1, from coordinate 2,214 downwards.
CTAGGGGGACCTGGCGAACGGAACCATTGAGCAAAAAACACAGGAATCCTCTCGGAGGAATGGGAGACGACAAGAGGTATGCAGGGAAGAGGGGGAAGCGTCCGACTGACCCTAGGTGACTGGTGTTTTTTGCGTCCCAAGGATCGACGGATCTGCCGGTTTGTGGTAGATAGGGGCGGTTTTGGTGCCTCGGGGAGTGGTGGTTTCGCACCAATTGGCCGGTCACGGATTGAAGTGCTTGGGTAGGGTCAGATGTCACAAGGCCGTATTTCTCATCAGTCGATCCTATTTCATTCTACCAACGAGTATTGCGACCGCGTGTTGCCTGCGGACTCGGTTTATCGACTTCTTCGGGTTCATGGCGATGCCTTGTTCCCGGATGAGTTCTTCGAAGACCTGTACAAACGTGGGGGCCGGAACTCGATTCCTCCGCGAATTCTGGCCACGGTGATGGTGCTGCAACGCATGGAAGGCCTCAGCGACCGTGAAGCGGTGGAGCGCTTCTCGTTTGATTCGCGTTGGCGCTACGCTTGCGGAGCGCTGGAGTCCGATTATCCCGCGTTTGTCCACACCGTGCTGGTCTATACGCGAGCCCGGCTGCGAGGTTCGGACAAACCCACGCGGGTATTCGATGCGGTCGTTGGGATCGCCAAAGAGGCGGGCCTGGTGGGGACGCGCCGTGTGCTGGATTCGACGCCGCTGTACGATGCGGTGGCCACTCAAGACACGGTGACGCTGATTCGGTCGGCGATTCGAAGCGTGCTCAAACAATGTGACCCGGGGTTGGCGCAGCGCCTACGTAACGTGCTCAAGCGCGATGACGCCTACGATAGTTCAAAGAAACCGGTCTGCGACTGGGATGACGAAGAGGCCCGTGAGCGATTGATTGACGAACTGGCGCGGGACGGCCAAGCGCTCCTGGACGAACTGAAGTCCGATTCTCTGGACGCTCCGCTCCGGGAAGCGGCGAACTTACTGCAAACCGTTCTGGGTCAGGATTTGGAGGTCATAGAGCCCCCGGACTCGCCTTCGCCGGACCCGAAAAACCCGCCGACGTCGCCAAAAGAGGCAGGTGAATCTTCTGCTCCCAGCTCGGAGCCGGCGTCAACAACGGGCTCCGCATCGGATGCGAGCCCATCCGCAACTCCCACTCCGCAGGCTCGCCGGTACCGGGTGGCGCGTCGGGTAGCCAAGAATCGAATCATTTCCATGGTCGACCCGGAGACTCGGCACGGCCATAAGACCTCGGCGCGCGGTTTTGATGGTTACAAAGGTCACGTGTCAGTGGACCCGGATTCCGAGTTGATTACGGCCATTTCCATCACGCCGGGAAATGCGGGGGACGCGGAGGTGGCGGAGGAGTTGTTGGCGGACGTGCTCGATGCTTCATCGACCGAGGCAACGCGCGAGCCCGTTTGCGCTGAGCCGCCCATCGAATGGTCGTCGACGTCGACAACGGATGTCGCGGCGGCGGTGGAGGCCGAGGCGTCAGGGTCGCCGGTACCGCGCCGGCATGGGCCTATCCCGTGGCAGCGGATTCTCTGTACTTGGAAACGCCTTGGATGGTATTGGAATCATTGGCGAACGCGGGTCAGAGCGTGGATGGGAATGGGGATGCCGTCGTCGGAATGTCCATCTGCCTGGGTTGGGAAGCGGGACGACGCGGCGCCAGCGCGGAGTTTCGTGGCAGCCTATGAAGTGTATGGGGATTCGTCGTATGGTGTATCGAAGATCTTGATTCGCCTGGAGGGCGCGGGGGTGAGGATTTACACCAAAGTGCAGGCTCCGGCAGCGCGGAAGGGGTGTTTTTCGCAATCGGACTTCAAGGTGGACCTGACGGCGGAAATGGCGGAGTGCCCGGCGGGTCATCGTGTGGAATTGAAACGATGCAAAGACGGGTCGCGGCACGCAGAATTTGGGGAGCGGTGCGAAGCGTGTCCGTTAAAACAGCGCTGCACGCAGGCTAAAGCAGGTCGAACATTACGTATTCATTCGGAATATGAGCTGTTGAGCCGGCACCGGAACCAACAGCGAGCGCCGGGATGGAAGGAACACTACCGCGGAACTCGTCCGAAAGTGGAGCGAAAAATCGCCCACATGATGAGGCGAAGACATGGGGGAAGACGGGTTCGAATGCGGGGGACACTGCGGGTTAGGCACAATGCCAATCACTTAAGCGCCAAGTTATTGTTTTCTTGCGATTTCTGGATTTCG
>CAZWDH010000482.1:0-3130 GCA_964632865.1 uncultured Nitrospiraceae bacterium | reverse complement strand
GCCGTACAACGGCTTTCGAGGCCGCCGCCTTCAACCACTCGGCCACCTCTCCGCAAGGCGTAACGGGTTGACGATTTGTCGTCGCGCTATAAGGCCGGGATGGTACCAAAATCCGCAAGGACCTGTCCACATTTCAACGGCGACCACGCCGGCAATTGCCGTGCCATGCACGTCACGTTGACTCTTCGGCGTGTGTTTGCTATAGTTTGGCCGTAAGTCTACGCACTCCGGGCTGCCTATGACCGACAGACGATACCCGTCTGGTGCAGTACAACTATCGGCGCAGACCCGAGAAACTCCGCCACGCCAGGAGCGTGGTGATGTATGAGGGGAGGTTGATTTTTCGTGACCAAAGTGCGCGTCAAGAGCGACGAGCCGTTTGAGAAGGCTCTCCGCCGCTTCAAAAAGAAGTGCAACAAAGAAGGCCTTATGCAGCGCCTGAAGGAAATGAAGCACTACGAGAAGCCGAGCGAACGTCGCCGCCGCAAATTGGCCAAGGCCATCGCCCGCAATACCCCTGTGGAGTGACCTGACCCGGCCATTCGTGATACCTTCTTGGGCAGGACTGTTTTCATGCAGTCCTGCCCTTTTTTGTATGGATCCGGAACTCGACTGCCAGGCGTTGCGTCGCGGTACGCTCGCCAGTCGCCAAATCCGAAATCCGAAGCACGAAATCCGAAACAAGCACGAATGACCAAAACACGAATGACCAAAACGGGCACCCGCTCGTGGCAGTTGCAGACCACGTCTTTCCGTTTTCCCCGTTTTGAATTTGAAACCTTCGAATTTGTTTCGGATTTCGTGCTTCGGATTTCGAATTTGCCCTGATGGGAGCTTCGATTTTCTAGTGAGAGGGAGAGAGAATATGAGTATCGTCATCGGCGTTGACGTCGGCACCAGCGGAACCAAAGCCGTCGCCATGGACGCGACGGGCAAACTCGTCGCCTCGGCCCTGGTGGAGTACCCCTTGCTGACGCCCAAACCCGGCTGGGCGGAACAGGACCCCGCCGAGTGGAAGGACGCCGCCTACAAAGCCCTGACCGCGCTTGCCCATGCGCCGGGCCTCAATCCCAAGGACGTCAAAGGCATCGGCCTCACCGGCCAGATGCACGGCTCGGTCTTCCTCGATGCCAACAACAAGGTCCTTCGCAACGCCCTACTCTGGTGCGACCAGCGCACCGCCCCGCAGTGCGACGCCATCACCGAGAAAGTAGGCGAGCAAAAGCTCATCGAAATGGTCTGCAACCCCGCCCTCACCGGGTTCACCGCGCCGAAAATCCTCTGGCTCCGCGACAACGAGCCGGCGGTCTACGACAAGGTCCGCAAGGTGCTCCTGCCGAAGGATTACATCCGTTACGTGTTGACCGGCGAATTCGCCACCGACGTGGCCGACGCCTCGGGCACGCTCCTCTTCGACGTCAAGAACCGGACCTGGCACAAGGAACTCATGTCCATCCTGGACATCTCGCCTGACTTCATGCCGCCGTCCTTCGAAGGCACCGAGGTCACGGGCAAACTCACCGCCGAGGCTGCCAAACTCACCGGCTTGCCCGCGGGAATTCCCGTCATCGCGGGCGGCGGCGACCAGGCCGCGGGTGGCGTGGGCAACGGCATCGTCCGGCCCGGCGTGATTTCCTCGACCGTCGGCACCAGCGGCGTGGTCTTCGCCTTTTCCGAGAAGATCAGCCTGGACCCCCGGGGCCGCGTCCACACCTTCTGCCATTCGGTGCCGGGCAAGTGGCACGTCATGGGCGTGGTCCTCAGCGCGGGCGGGTCCTTGCGATGGTTTCGCGACGCCCTTTGCCAGAACGAGAACGCCGTGGCCGCGGAAACGGGCCGCGACCCCTACGAGTACATCACCTCCGCCGCCGAGACCATCCCGCCCGGTTCGGAAGGCCTGACCTTCCTGCCGTACCTCACGGGAGAGCGCACGCCCCACAAAGACCCCTACGCGAAGGGCGCCTTCGTCGGTCTCTCACTGCGCCACACCCGCGCGCACATGTCTCGCGCCGTGTTGGAAGGCGTGGCCTATTCCATGCGGGACAGCCTCGAAATCATGCACGAGATGGGCGTGCCCGTGACGCAGGTTCGCGCGTCGGGCGGCGGCGCGCGCAGTCCGCTCTGGCGCCAGATCCAGGCCGACGTGAACAAGACGCCGCTAGTCACCACGAACATCGACGAAGGACCCGCCTACGGCGCGGCCTTGCTCGCCACGGTCGAGACGGGACTCTACAAATCCGTCGAGGAAGCCTGCGACGCCATCATCAAAGTGGTCGACACCTGCGAACCCGACGCGAGCCTCGCCAAGTGCTACGACGAAGGCTTCGCCCTCTATCAGGACACCTACAAGGCCCTCGCGCCGGGATTTCGCCGTGCAGCCGCAACGCTTTGAGGAAACCGTCGACGAAGAACACGAAGGCCTCCGGCTCGACGTGTACCTCGCAGCGTGTATCGAAGACGCGTCACGCTCGTACCTCAAGAAGTTGATCAAGGACAAGCGCGTTGTCGTCAACGGCGAAGTCTGCACGCGCCCCAGCCAGACGATGCACGAGGACTACACCGTCACCGCCGAGTTGCCGCCGCCCCCGTCCATCGAACTCGTGCCCCAGGACATCCCCCTCGACATCCTCTTCGAAGACGAATACGTGCTCGTCGTCAACAAACCCTCCGGGCTCGTCGTCCATCCCGCGCCCGGCCATCCCGACGGCACCCTCGTCAACGCAGTGTTGCACCATTGCCGCGATTTCGACCGCCCCGGCGAAGACCCCCAACGCCCCGGCATCGTCCACCGCCTCGACCAATACACCTCCGGCGTCATGGTCGTCGCCAAATCCCCCCGCGCCTTCCTCAGCCTGTCCGAACAGGCCCGCGAACACACCTTTGACCGGCGATACCTCGCCCTCGTCCAAGGCCAGTTCAAAGAAGACCGCGGCCGCATCAACGCCACCGTCGGCCGCAGCACCCAGGACCGCAAACGCATGACCGTCACCGGCGTCCGTGGCAAAGACGCCATCACCAACTTCATCGCCCTCGAACGGTTCGGCATCGCCTCCCTCGTCGCCCTCGAGCTCGAAACCGGCCGCACCCACCAGATCCGCGTCCACCTCCGCTTCGCCGGCCACCCCGTCCT
>CAZWDH010000481.1:0-3179 GCA_964632865.1 uncultured Nitrospiraceae bacterium | reverse complement strand
CAGTTCTCCGGGAGTGTCGTCCAGTTTTCGGTCGCTTTATTGGCGGGAAAGGTGAACGAAAAGAATACGACCAGGTTCACGGCGATGCACAGCGCCGCGAACAGCGCCAAAACGCCACGCGCGGGATGCTTCCACTCAAGCCATGCCAACAATGTTGATAGCACTAGCGATGCAATGACCGCTATACCTAAAAAGTGCCAACCGCGGTAGTTCTGCTGCACCGTCAGGTAGTCGTCGGCGCTCAATCCAATTTTGTTGGGCAACTCATACAAGTGGGCGAGTGCCGCGCCCAATGCGAGCGCGGTAGCCATGACTGCCAGAAAGCGCGTCGCGTTCAGCAGGATGTTACTGCTCCGTGGCAGGTTCTCGAGTGCTCTCCCGTTTGCGGAGTTTCTTGATGACGGCATGCCAACCCTCCCGGACACTCGGGTATTTCGGCGCCCATCCGCACTGTTCGCGAAGCTTCTTGTTGGAGATTCGGAGTGAGCGCGACAAGGTATCGCCCATCGACCCCAACAGCTTCCCGGTCCACGCCGGGGGAATCTTCGGCGGCGGCACACCCAGTTTGCGCGCGAGCAAGTCAAAGTATTCCCGTCGCGTCACGGGCCGGTCATCGGTGACGTTGTAGATCCCGCCATTCGCCTCGAGCGCCGCCGCCACCGCCGTTGCCGCGTCGCGATGAGCGATAGATGAGATGTAACTGGCCGGGGACCCAGGGTACGGCGCCCACCCGTACCGCAAACAGCGCATGATGTCTCGCGTCTGAAACGCATCGGACCCGTAGAAGAATGCGAACCGCAATATAATCCCCGTGCGTCCGCGCTCGGAGAATCGCTGGGTGGCCTCCTCCGCATCCAGGATGGTCCGGTTGTAGCGCGTCGGCAGGATTCCCATCTCTTCGTCAATCCACTGATCGCCGCAGTCTTCGTACACCGGGGCGAAGGATTCCTGAATGTAACGTGCCACACCCCCTGCCAGACACGCATCTACCAGAATGGACGATGCCACGCTACGAAGCCGATCGTTTTCGCGGAACGCGCCTGGAATCAGCGCGTGGAGCGAACTGCTTGGAATGTGCGTCGCAAGGTTAATCACCACGTCGTGGCCCGCGACGCCTTGACGAACGGACGCCGCGTCAAAGAGATCGACATCCGCCGGGCGCGCCCCTTTTAACTCAAGGTCAAGACGCTTGCGTTTCGTCCGTCCGGCGGCGGTGACCTCATGCCCTGCTGCGAGCAGGATAGGAAGAAGTCTCTTTCCGACCACGCCAGTCGCACCGGCGAGGAAGATTTTCATGAGCAGATCTCCCGGAGTGTGGGATTGAAGGCGCGGTTTGCGCACAATTGGCCCAATTCGAATCCGGCGCCACCCAGAATAAGTCTACTGCTCCTTCGGAACGCCTCCGCGTATGGGAATCTTCCGCCCCGCATTAACTTTCTCGACTGCACCCGGGGCTGTTGCCGGAGATTGCGCTACGCCGGGGAGCACTCGGCGCGATTCAATCGCGCGTACAACGTGCCCATCCGAATCTGATACTCTTTCACAGGAAAGGGGGAAACATGAAGTCAAATGAAGTACCGACCTCGAAGAACCGAATACTCACCCGAATTGCCGTTGCCATCGTGCTGACCGTCATGGGCTGGTTCAACGCCCAGCCCCAGGAAGCCGTCATCACGCAGAACGGTACCACCTCCTACCAGATCGTGATGTCCTCTTCCGCGCCGGAGCCGAGCCCATCGGAACGCCGCGCTGCCGAGGAACTCCAGGCCTACATCGAACAGGTGACGGGCGCAAAGATTCCCATCGCTGATACGCCACCCGCGGATGCAACCGCGCCGACAATTGTTTTGGGCGCAGGACCCGCCGCGCAGGCGCTTGGCGTCAATCCCACGGCAGAAGATCTCGGCGAACAAGGATACGTCATGAGGACCGTCGCGCCGCATCTCGTCATCGCGGGCACGCCCGCGGCCGGGACCCTCTACGGCGTCTACGATTTCATCGAGCAGAACCTCGGCGTCCGGTGGTACGCGCCCGGGGTGACGAAGATGCCGCACCTCGACGCACTCCCCTTACCGGAAGTAAACGAACTGGTCCAACCCGCGTTTGCGTGGCGCAACACGAGCTACGCGTGGCCGGGCCGTGATGCGGATTTCGATTCTCACGTGAAGTACAACAGCGGTAGCGGAGGACCCGACAACCCCCATGGCGTTCAGTACGCCTTCGACGGTACCTGCCACTCGTACTTCCGGTTTATCAGCCCCGGCGAATACTTCGAGGATCACCCGGAGTACTTCTCGGAGATCGGCGGGGTCCGGCGCGCAGAAGAGACACAACTCTGCCTTACTAATCCTGAGGTTCTCGAGATCGTGACCGAAAAGATGCTCCAGCGCATGGCCGACATGCCCGGCGTGCGCCAGCATAATTTCTCGCAGGAGGATTGGTACAACTACTGCGAGTGCGAGAACTGCCGCGCCATGTACGAGCAGTTTGGCTCGACCGGCGCAACCCAGTTCTGGTTTGTCAATCAACTGGCGGAGCGAACCTCGAAGCAATTCCCCGACAAACTAATCGGCACGCTCGCCTACACCTTCACCGAAGAGCCGCCCAAAGGGATGCAGATGCACCCCAACGTGGCGGTTTGGCTGTGCCACATGTTTCCATCCTGCGACAGCCACCCCATCGCGACCTGTCCGCTCGATGCCGAATACAAGCGGCGCGCGGAGATTTGGGCGGAGAACTGCGATCACCTCTATCTCTGGCATTACATCGTAGACTTCGCCCACTACTTCAACCCGTTCCCGAACTTTCGGGCCATGACTTCCGACCTGCGCTTCTACCACGACCTCGGCGCGGAGGGCATCTACTTGCAGGCTATGGGCCACGGCGGCGGCGGCGGGGAGTTCGCCCTGCTGCGCGGGTACTACGGCATGAAGTTGCTTTGGAATCCGGACCAGGACCCGGACGCGGTCCTGCAAGATTTCCTGCAGGGGTACTACGGCGCCGCCTGGGAATCCATCTGGTCGTACATCACCATGTTGCACGACAAGGTCGAGAACGAGAACATTCACATGCACCTGTACACCAATCCCGCGCAGGGTTATTTGCCGGACGGCCTACTGTCGACGGCGAACGATCTCTTCGACCAGGCCGAGGCGGCGGTTCAGGACGATGCCGAGTTG
>CAZWDH010000480.1:0-3208 GCA_964632865.1 uncultured Nitrospiraceae bacterium | reverse complement strand
CCTTCCGCGAAGACCTGGGACTTGGTGAGGAGTCGCGCACCCAATTTCTCCAGACTGCCTACGACATGCTAGGTCTCATGAGTTTCCTCACCGCGGGCGAGCCGGAGGTCCGCGCGTGGACCATTCCCAAGAACACGAAGGCCGTCGACGCCGCTGCGGTTATCCACTCCGATATCGCCCGCGGGTTCATTCGCGCGGAGATCGTGAACTACGCCCACTTCATCGCCGCGGGTTCCATGGCCAAGGCGAAGGAAGCCGGCCATGTCCGTCTCGAAGGCAAGGAGTACATCATGCAAGACGGCGACATCGTGCTTTTCCGGTTCAACGTGTAACTGCGGCGAATGGGATAAACGTACGCCGTCTGCGGGGTCTGGTGCATGACGCTGAAGCCGGAGTTCGAACTGGGGTTCTGGAACGGTTGGTGGTTCACGCTACTTTACTGGCTCGTCACCGCCGGATTTCTACTGGCCTTCTCGAAAGAGCAGATCAAACGCCTCACCAACGCCCCCAAGTTCACGCCCGCCGTCAACGCGCTCGTACAACTCGAGAAGAATTTGTACATCGCGCCGATGGTGTACGCCGCCTGGGTTTCCATCAAGTTCGGAACCCTCTGGTTCTACATCGGCCTGCCGCTCTTCGCCCTCGGATTGGCCGGGTACGCCTGGTCTTTTGCCAACTACCGCGGCACCCCGCCCAACGAACCCATCATCAAGGGGATCTACCGGTACTCCCGGCATCCCATGTACGTCACCTCCTTCGTCGCGTGGATGGGCGCTGGTCTTGCCACCGCATCCTGGATTATCCTTGCGGCGAATTTGGTCCTGTTCGCGCTCATGCATCATACGAACCAGATCGAAGAGCGCGAATGTCTTCGGCAGTACGGCGACTCGTACCGCAGCTACATGGAGCGGGTGCCGCGATATTTTCTGTTCTAACACCTGAAGCCGCACCCGGAGAGCCAAATGCGACCCGTACTGCTGTCCGCATTGTTACTTCTATTCCTTGCGTCGGGCTGCCCGCGCAACCCAGATCCCATCGTGCGCGCACTGCGGTATTTGGAGAACACCCAGGTCACCAACGCCGATGCAGCGCGATTGCGCGGGACCGGGACCACCGATTACGCCGGAAACTGGCCTCAGGAGTTCCATTTCGCCAGCGCGCCCAACGTACGCTTCCGCGAAGTCAGCCCCTTCGTCGTGGCCTTCATTCACCATGCGTTGACGCTCATCAATGAAGATTCCATGGAGGATTTGGGTTTGTCCCAGCGAGAAGTTGCGACTGCTCGAACCATGCGACGGCGCGCCGTCGAATTTCTGCAACGTTTCGAATCCGATCCCGGCTCACCCGAAGCCGGGACCTACGGCTTCTGGCCCTACGACCCCGAACCAAACGCAGCGGAGACGCCCGTTCAGCAAATCGCTCTGGCCGTATTACAGGGTCCCCTTCTGGAAGGCAATCGGGTACCGGCTAATGTCCGCATTTACCCGCACGCGTTGGGGATTCCGCCCGACGCGGACGTGACGGCGACGACCTATGCCGCCCTCATGGCGGACGGCCTCCTCGACGGCGGACCGGGTATAATGGGAGATCCGTCCCACTACTTCAGCGACTGGACCGATACCGGCGCAGTCCCCCTCCGCAGGATGCCGGACTGGTTGCCGGAGGATAGCGGCACTTTCCTGACCTGGCTCAACTACAAGGACCCGCCCGATCTAACGATTCCCAACGACGTGGACCTTGTCGTCAATGCCAACGTGCTGCACGCGCTGGCCCTCTTGGGCGAAAGCGCGACCCCCGGATTTGACGCCGCGGTCGACCTCATCAACGCGGTCGTTGCGCAAGGCATCCATCAAACCCACTATGACGAGATTACGGACTACTACCCCGACAGCTACGTCTTCCATTACTGCGTTTCCCGAGCCTACCACGACGGCCCCGTACCCGGCTTGGCGCCCGCTGTGGAACGGCTCGCCGACGATATCGAGCAGGATGCCAGGGAACTGCCCGGGGGCCTCGCGTACTGGGACCGGGGCGACCCCGCGCTCAATACCGCGTTTGCGGTGCTGACGCTGCTGAATGCCGGCCGGGACACAGCCCTAATCGACGAGGGAATTCGCTACTTGACGGCCATTCAAAACCCCGTTTCCGGCGCCTGGGATGAGTCGGTTTTCTTCATCGCGAACACCGACGGCGGCCCCGAGATCTACTGGGTTTCCGAGGTCGTTACGACGGCCTTTGCCCTCGAAGCGCTTTGCCGGTATCGATGCCTTCCGAATGCTTGACATGAGGCCGTGAATTTTGGCACGATACGCCTTGGGCTTGGCCGGCTATACCTCCCAAATGGTGCCACCTTGGCGTGTACGTGGGGGATTGGCGTGCTCGTCGGCGGGGTCGAACCCCGAAAATTCCATCAAACCGGATTGGTGAACCGTGGAACGCAACGGAAGAAACCAGAACTCTGCTCTGTCCGCGATTGCGCGTCACGAACGCGAACTCTTGGCCAAACGCGAGGAAACCGAACGCGAAGCCGAGCGAATTGTCGCGGAGGCGCGTACCGAAGCCCGGAGAATCATCGACAGCGAAGGCGAACGCCTGGCCAACGATGCCGCCGCGATTCGTCGCGAAGGCGATGCCGCGCGGGAGCGCGAACATCTCGAACAGCAACGGCAGGCGGATGAACGTCTGGCCCGCCTGCGCGCGGACGCCCAGACCCGCGCTCAGGCCGTGGTCGGCGCGGTCGTTTCCCTCATAGTGCCTTCTTCAACCGGAGGGTCCCGATGATCGCAAAGATGGACCGAATCGAGATCGTCTGCATGCGCGAATCGCTGGCGGACATCGTGAACTTCCTTCAATTGCAAGGGCTCGTTCATATCGAGGAAGTCCCCTTGGCCGTCGCGGACGTCCCGGATTTCCTTCGCCGGGTGCAACTGGACACCGACCAGGAACGCGAGGCGGAATCGCTCGAGAACCTCTATCGCAGCCTCGCCGAAGTGGTGCCCCTGCTCGCCGTGAAGCCTTCGCAAAGCGCCAAGAACGCCGCGGCGCGCGAACTGAACGGCAGCACGGAAGACCAACTCGCAGACATGGCCCACTCGTGGATCCGTGCGTTGCGCTCCTACACCCGCCGCCGGATCAATGTGCAGGATAACATCGATATCCTCACGAGCTTTAAGAAGTCCTTGCAGGCCCTGCGTCCGCTGCTTCAAGG
>CAZWDH010000479.1:0-3214 GCA_964632865.1 uncultured Nitrospiraceae bacterium | reverse complement strand
CGTGACCGAGAAGAACGATAAGGCGGTGGAGGCCGCATTTGTCAAGCTCGCGCAGACGATGAATATTGAGACGGGCGAGGCGCAAGCTCGAGCAATTGAACACCTCGTGTACGCCAAATCGCCGCTCGCGTTGCCTTTCCAACTACAACTTCTCGACGAAAGCAATTTCAACTATGTCAGTATACAGCGGCTTTGTAGACATTTCGTCGAAATCAACAGCCCCCGCGCAGCATCTGAATTTGTTAGGCTTCTAGAGTCTGACGACGTAGTCGATCCCTGGATGAGAAATATGTACGCGTGGACGCTCTACACCATGCACAACAATGGAGATCCGAAGATAGTCGCAATAACCGGCCCTTTTCTTAGCACACGTCCGATTCCGAAGAATCCGGACATGGGCGCACCGCTCTAACTGCCTCGGAGAAGAAGAGCCTAAGTCCATAAGTAGTGGGATGCCCTTAGTTTTGAAGCTAGCATGGCGTACACACTCAGCGATAGCTGCGTGACGGGCGCGATCTACGAAGTCGCGGAGGGAACGGCGGTTACGCTGACGGCGGGGCCGGGGACGAATTCGGTGTTTGACCATTGGGAAGGCGGGGCGTCGGGGACGGCGAACCCGGTGAATGTGGTGGTGAACGGGAATACGGCGGTGCGGGCGGTATTCGTGCCGCGTTTCACGGTCACGGTATGGGTGGAAGGCAGCGGTTCGGTCGATCCCAATGGCGGGACCTTTGATGGGGGTTCGCAAATTAACCTGACTGCTACGCCGTCCGGGGAGGACGTGTACTTCATCGAATGGCAGGGCGATCTCACCGGGTCAGACGACCCCGTCAAGGACGATCTCGCCCTGCCGGAGCTGGGGGCAGTCTGGTCTCCGATTAGTTGGTGGTTTGAAGTGTATTGTGAGTCATACCAGTTGGGCACAGAACCGCCGTCAAATACAACGCGCGCGCGGCGGTCGCATGTCACCCTTCACAGTATACCGGCCAGTGGCGCAGGTCCTCCACAGTTGCTCGACTGCAAAGAGAATCCCGTGGCCTGCACTGGAATGCCAACCAAACATCCACAGACGTTGCACGTCGGTTGAATGTTTTGACGTTATGTGGAAGTTCATGAGAATAACTGTGAATCCCGCAAGCGTAAGAACCGGTAGAAGGACAAACGGATAGACGAGAACGCTTGATGGCGACTTCAATACCACGACTGTGCGAACGGCCTGCGGCGCGGAATTGCCCGCAAACGCGGTTATTGTGACCTGTTGCCTGTCGATGAGAAGAGGCGAATCGATCCATGAGAAACAGATCTGAACCGTGACCGACCCGGTAGTACTCAGGACTCGAAGCGTTCATGAACGTGAGTTATTGCGGGTAGCACTGTCAACTACGCACATCGCACCATTTTCAGTCCTTCAACGATGCCGAAGAGTTTCAATTAGTTAAGCACAGGCATTAGCCTGGGAAGCGCATCCAAGCTTGTGCGATCACGTCTAGAACGACACCCTCTGGGTGCTCTGGGCGAGGTCCAGTGGGATCCCGCTCATGGTTACGTCCACCAAGTACTCAGTACCTCTTCTGAAGCCATCCCATGTGGCTTTGCAGGTTCCCCCTCACCCATACCTGAATCTGCCTTGAGCCAGGATTTCCCCTTCAGCGGTTCTAATCATGTACTTAGGCGGGGGGGGCCTGAATGAATCTCCAATGGGGTATACCTGCGAGGCGTTCTCGTGCCATCTTCCGAAAAGCGCAAAACTGAGTGCAACGACCTCTCGCTCACCCTGGCCCCAGAACCGGCCGAGCAGGCCCGGAGCCACTCTTTCAATGGTGCACGTAACCCCGGGAGTATAAGGACCTCCAATCCCCAACGCCGCGTAGGCATCGGTTCCCACGCGAAAGGCTGGACTTTGGTCCGTTCCCATCGCACAAACGTACCACCGCACTCCGGTGTTGTCCGTCATGACCAGCTGGTATTGGTCCAGCTTGTATTCGCCAAGCGGAATCGGAATTTGTTTGCCCGGACGATAAAACATGACGCTGGGCGAAGCGCCCACCCCTGTGAGCGACAGCCGCTCTGTTTCGATGGCAACATCCGCCAGTATTGTATCCCCGTTGAAGGGTCTGAGACGGAACCACTTGGCATTGTAATCGAGTTGAACGAGATACAACTTATTCTCGAGACAGAGCAACGTTGGAATTCTCTGGAAGTCTGCGTATCCCTCGTCGCGGTCCGCGGTGAAGTACCAGTAGGGGTCCTGCGTGACGATCGCACGCGGCGCACTATTCGGGGCTTCCAAGGCCGAAGCGTCAAATGAATAAGCGGTTTCACCAAGTGTAAAGTTGCCGGTGATTCGGAAATACAGCGAACCGTAATCCCGCGTAATCCGAACCGGGATCTCGACGGTATCGGCCAAACAAACGGCCCCGAAGTAGAACGCTCCCATAATGATTGCAATCAGTGACCATATCTTGATACGCATGGCTTGCGCTCCCCCGGTGGACACTGAAGCAGGCCGGACGTAACCGCCGCCCTCGTCGCTTCATAGGTAGTATACCACTCAGGGTGCGCGGTGTCTCGGGAAATCTTCATGTTCCCGCTTACTCGCGCTGAAGTGCTGCGGTCAAGAATGCGCTCCTTATTGACGGGCATGCGAAAATCGTCGTAGGGCCAGTGGAATCAAGTGCCTGTTACTCCAAAGCTTGCCACTCGCTAGAGCCTCATCAATTTCGCAGCGCGGATTATTTTCTTGCGCAAATGCGGAAAGCGGACTACTATAGGGGTAGGTAACGCCAGCGAATCTGGCATTTGGGGGATAACTTGTCGCGTGCCAGCCATGGGAGAGGCTGATTCAATCGCCGCGTGACAAGCGTTGGTTTCACTTCTCGAGTACGTAACCAACCCATCCTCCAAGAGGGGGTTCTGCGTGCATGCCGATATCGGAGGTGAGAGGGGCCCGGTGGCTCCTGCGGTCTTCAAAACCGTTATGCCGCCTAACGGCGGCGTGTGGGTTCGACTCCCATTCACCTCCGCCATTTTTAGGGTCTGGCCATGAGTTCCCCAAAAGTGCGAACAGCCGGTGCGGACCCTCGGAGCCGATTGCCGTCGGTCTCTGACTTGCTGGACAGCGAGCCAGTGGCAAGTCTTCTCTTGCATTATCCCAGGCCGGATGTAGTGGAAGCCATTCGGCGTACCTTGGATTGGCACCGGAACCGCGTCGATT
>CAZWDH010000478.1:0-3234 GCA_964632865.1 uncultured Nitrospiraceae bacterium | reverse complement strand
ACCGCCTTCTGTTCATCATCCGCGTAGAATACCGAAGACCGGTACTGCGTCCCCGTGTCCGGACCTTGCCGGTTGAGCTGGGTCGGGTCATGGGTCGCGAAGAAGATCCGCAGTAGCTGCCCGTATGTGACCTTGGCTGGATCGTAGGTGATTTGGATGACCTCGGCGTGCCCGGTCGTTCCGGTACACACGTCCTCGTAGTTGGCCCGTGCCGGGTCGCCACCGGCATACCCTGAGAGCACTTCCGATACGCCGTTGATTTCCTGGAAGACGGCCTCGGTGCACCAGAAACACCCACCGCCGAAGACAGCCTTCGCCGTGCCGGACTCACTTGCAAGGGCGGTGTCTTGCGCTGGAGAGGGTAACTTATCGCCGACTTTAGGCGTGCTACTGGTGGTTCCAGAAGCGGGCACCTCTTCGGCGAGCGTCTTCACATCTTTCTCATCCACAAATTCAAGGGATTCCGAGTTCAGGCAATACCGAAGCCCTGTCTTGTCTCTGGGGCCATCCTCAAATACGTGCCCCAAGTGCCCATCGCAACGGGCGCAGAGAATTTCCGTTCGGACCATACCATGGCTGAGATCCTGTTTCTCGATTACGTTCTCGTCGCTCACCGGCTGGAAGAAGCTGGGCCAGCCGGTGCCGGAGTTGAACTTGGCGTTGGAATGGAAGAGAGGGAGCCGACACCCCAGGCACACGTAGTACCCCGTCTTCTTGTTGTCCAGGAGCGTCCCGCAAAAGGCCGGTTCCGTGCCCTTATTGCGAAGGATTGCGTATTGTTCGGGCGAAAGACGTGACCGCCATTCGGCATCGGAGAGTTCGAACTTAGGCATTTCGACTGGGCTCGTCAGTTTTCCATCCGAACCGATCACGTTTACCCGTACCATTTCGTTACTCTCCTTGGTCTTTTCCGGGGCCTCGGCCACCGCGGAGCCAGCGTGGTTGAAGGAGTACACGAGAATCGCCGTGACGAGGACTACCAGTCCCAACACACCCAGCAGTCCCCATTGCACACCATTGCCCGATTCAGTCATCGTAGTCATGAAAGTCACCTTAGCAGCGTTTAGTCCCGGCAAGCAGCGGGCTGCTTGCGGACCACCTCAACTATCACCATCAAATAGAAACGCGGGGCCGGTGCCGCGTAATCCAGTGTCACGCGGTTAAGCGCGACCCGCGCTCCCGCGTACAGCACTATTTATTCGCAGCTAGCGTAATCCGGTGTGATCAGGGTGGTGCCCAGGAGAATCTACAGAGCTTTCGCAGGAATTTGCCAGCAGCGAATCCGTTGACGTTTCCATGTGTAACTAACTGCGATTCCGTCGCTTGTGGAGACGATGGCGGGGTAGGAGAACTCGCTGCCCATCTCGTTTTCGAGATGCACCAGGTTCGTCCAGGTCAGCCCGTTATCCGTGGATTTGGCCAAGGTCAACGGCGAGCGGCCGCCCCAGTTCACGCCCACTGGGTTGTAGACCAGATAAAGGCTGCCATCTTCGACCTTCACGACATCGATACCGCTATTGTTGTTCGGCAGATCCGTAAGGTGCATCGCGGTCCACGTCCGGCCACCGTCGGTCGAGTCGGCCCGGCCGACCTTGCCCGCTGTGGTGCGCAGCAGCGCGTGGACCTTGCCGGGCTCCGATTCCCAGATTGTAGGCTGAATCGCACCCTTGCCTTCGAAGGTGTCGTGATCGATGGCGAAATCTTGGCTGCGCGTCCACGTCTTGCCGCCGTCTTCCGAGCGGTCCGCGAAGGCGTCCCAGCGCTGGTATTCCGTCGAGGCGCCGGCCAGCCAAGAACCGTCAGATAGCACAATTGCCTTGTTCTTTACCGGGCCACGGCCGCCCTGGTCGAAGGGCACCAATTCTACGGGATCCGTCCACGTCTTGCCGCTGTCCGTGGTTTCCATCCATGCCGTCTCCCATAGCGGGATTTCGCGGCCAAATTTGAAGAAAAGATAGGTGCCACGGGCCGGATCGCGGAAAAGAACCGGGTTCCAGTGGGGCGTCTCGTTTACCTTGGCGATTTCCTCGGGAGCTGTCCATGCGCCGTCTACGTACCGCGAAAGCCAGATGCCTACGTCCTCGGCTTTCTCCTCTTTACCCCCGAACCAGGCGCATAGGAGCGCGCCGTCTTCCGCTCCGACAATCGTAGAGGCGTGGCACTGGGGGAAGGGGCGATCGTCACCGAACACGAAGTCCACCGTGCCGCCGGCGGATTCCAGGCGATTTACAAAATCCTCGGTGGTCCACTCTGAGGGCGTCATCGCAGCGGCCTCCAAAGCTTTCTGTTTTTCCTCGGGGGTGGCCTGTGCTCCAGCATTCCAGCTCCCCAAGAGAACTCCCAGCGCTAAACCCAATACCATAAAATACCGATAAGACATAGTAGGAACTCCTTGTTGACTTCGCGACAGGCATGGTACGCATAAATCTGCGCAGAGACAAGTATTTAGGTTGTCTGGCCGCCTTGTCAGGCTTTCGGGTCCATGGTATAGTGAATTCTGGAAAGACGGAAAGCAATTCAAGGCGTAATCGACGGTCGCGCTGCATCGATTCCATTGGACGCCGCCCACCATATAGCGTATAATGCCCCGCAGTAAACACACTATATGCTGTGGCGGCAGTATGGCGTGACTGGTGATTTCTGGTAGAGTTAGAGTATGCCGAATTCTGAGAAAATGATAACGCTCGAGCGTCCCCCCATTGTGGAAACCGCCGTGCTCGTGCGTCTCGCGCTGCCGTCGGATTCCGACCACGAAATCGAGGAATCCCTGGCGGAGATGCGGCGCTTGGTGTGGACGGCTGGCGCCGACGTGGCATGCACCTTCGTTCAGCACCGTCCGGAGCCATGCCCCGCGACCTTGATTGGGTCGGGCAAGGTGCAGGAAGTACGGGCTGCGGTGGAGGAGTTGGAAGCCGACCTCGTGGTGGTCGACTCGGATCTCACGCCGACGCAGGGTTCCAAATTGCAGGTGGCCCTGGGCGTGAAAGTAGTCGATCGGACTCAGCTCATTCTCGACATCTTCGCTCAGCGCGCGCAGACCAACGAAGGTAAACACCAGGTCGAGCTTGCGCAGTTGCAGTACGCGCTTCCTCGCTTGACGGGACGCGGCGCGGAGATGATGCGGCTGGGCGCGGGTATCGGTACGCGTGGTCCCGGTGAACAGAAGCTGGAAGTGGACCGCCGCGTCATTCGCAAACGCATCAACCGATTGCGTGCGGAACTCGACGAGATTCG
>CAZWDH010000477.1:0-3241 GCA_964632865.1 uncultured Nitrospiraceae bacterium | reverse complement strand
CCGAGTTGGAACAATACGTTCACTTGGGTACTCATGGTTTGTTTCCTCCGTACATGGTTGTGGCCCGGAAGGGCAGACTGCTCCCTTGCCGGGCCTTGGTTGGTGAATGGGATTGAGTGATTGACGGGATGGCGACGTCCGGTTACGCGGTGATTGATGCCTGTTTGAGGGTCTCTGCGGTATCCAGGATGAGCTGAACGCAGTTGCAGGTGGTATCCAGCACCTCGATACACGCCTTTACAGGGGAGATTTTCGCATCCACGGCATAGCGCTGGATGTATTCGTAGGCGCCGCCGAGGTCGGCATCATAATCCAGTCCATGGCAGGTCAGGAGTATGGATGAACCCAGTTCGGCCACAATCTCCTTGTGCCACTTTTCGCCTTTGAGATTCGTGAGGCGGTGGTCGGCGGCGTGAACCAACTCGTGGCACCACGTAGCAAGGTTCTCCACTCCGAGCATGATCGCCTGGTTGCCGTTCCCGGAATACCGGAAATACCCCAAGGGATCGGCGCCGCGATGGGAGTAGGACCCAACGTTGATGTCCCAGGCCTGGGCCACTTCAATTAGGGGCAGATCCTTGACCCAGGTTTCGTAGCAATCACCGGATTCCGGGAGGGCATCGCCTTCGGTTTCCTCGACAGCAAACACGGGAACAGATCGGAATCCGTACAGGATTTGGCGACGTGCTTCTTCGCCGTCTTCCAGTCGCTCCCGGATCGTCTTGAGGCACGGGGCCAAGATCCAGATTGCCGTGCTGCCTTTCTTCACGGAACGGCCAACGTCGTTCCATTGCCGGATACCTCGTGCGTCCACGCTTCCGCAGAGTGCGACCAGCAGTTGGTTGTGCCAGGACCATTTCCGGCACGGAACGTCGTCCTTCCGGTGGATGAAAATGGGCGCGAGCGCCTTGGGCAATGTTTCTGGGTGATGGAACGCATTCACAATGCGTTCGGCAACATCGCGCGTGTGCTTACCAAAGAGATTCATAAAGTGGTCTCCTTTCGTTAAATGACCCAAATCGGTTGCCGGTGGATGCGGCATGTCGCTCGCGGCCAGCTGACGGTGATACAGCTTTCCTCCCCAGTGGGTCGGAGGGATAGCGCATAAGGTTGTGAAGGATTGGTGGGAAATGCGGTCGCTGCGATGGTCTATCGGTGGGAGTGTTACGGTAACTTGTGGTTGCTATTGACCGCGAGGCTCGCGAAGGTAGAATCGGGTTCCGCGCGGGCTGTCCTGGCGGAGAAACACATGGGAGTTATTACCGAAATCACCAAACCCCAAGTGTTCCAAATCGGGGATTCCATGGATACTGGGCAGATTGAACTCAGGCACCGTGTTCAGGCCGCCGTCAAACAGATCATGTCCTTGGGCCAGCAGTTGCCAGGCGAAATCGTGGTCGCTGATTACCGGCGCCGCTTCGACTATTCCATCTCCCAAATCGTAGGCGCGCTGGATTGCTTCCCGGACGCGCCAGAGTCTCGCCATTCCTTCGAGCTCCACATGGCGCCCGGGACACTCGCGGGGTGATCGGTCCAGCTTATCCGCGGCTTCCAGTGCCTCATCTTTGGTGAGGGAGCCGAAATCCAAACGGACGCCTGTCCCGCATTTACTACACGTAGTTTGCACTACCATGATGCGATCCTCCTTTCAGAAGTAGATTACGTTTCCTCGGCCGGCTAATCGGCCTTCTTCATTACTTTCGTCTTCATCGTGAACCGTCGCTTACAACTCTGACAGATACGCAACGCCCTCGTTCCCATGGTTACCGTTCGCCGGTAGCCTTTGGGCCGCGTTTGCGCACTGCCACAATACGGGCATTTCACGGGTCTTCCTCGTGCCACGCTTATTCACCTCCTTTCCCTTTTCAGGACACGAGACTTCTTAAACCTTTTCCTCAGTGACAGAGTCCTTAGGTGTGTCCCAGGCTTCAGACCAGTCCCGACCGGTAGTGAGCCATTGATACGCCATCTGCAAGGCCAAAATGGCCTTGGGAGTTTCATTGAGACTTAGGCTGTTTGTTCCTTTCCAGTTGCCCGCCTGGTCCTTGTACCGGACCTCGATTACGATCTTGGCAATGGTCACGTCCTTTCCCCGTTGCTGAATGGTGTTGTTAAATACCGAAGCGCGCACGGCGCCCACTTTGAAGACTTTTTCTGGTTTACTTGGCATTTTCCGCTTATTCCTCCTATCGATTGGATGTACCCATCCGTTACGATCGATAAGGTGGTCACGCTTAATAAATCTTTCGGCGAATTCATGACCGATGCCCGGAGCGAGGCGCGCATGCGCCGTGGTTTCGTAGCGCGTGGCGCCGGGACGACGGGCCAGAGAAAACAATGAGCCGAAACCGGTATACCGTCGGTGGGGGGTGGAATTGATGCGCCCCAAAGCGCGCACACCATCAGATCAGCATGCTATGGGTGACTGCTGCCCTACACCTGCGGAGGGCAGCGAGATTCTTGAGAAAAAGAGTGACAAGCATAGCCGGAGCAATAGCTTCGACTAAGGGGACCTGCATTGGTCAAGGTATTCCAGAGGCGGAATAAGGCATTCCGGGCGGAATATCCCACGCTTCCTCGTGCACAAGCAGGACATAGAAAACGCGTGATCGGCATGTCGTGTTTGTTTCACACCAGATCAAGTGTTTCGACGTCTCATGTTCATCGATATGCGTTGGATTCTGGAAGACACGGAAGTATTTAAGCTTTTCGGCATTCGTAAATGCCCCAGTTATCGAGCATCTCTTTCAACAAATGGCGATGGCAGTGGGGGTCGTCCTCGGCCTCGTAACAGAGCATGGTGATTGTCTCGGAAGCCGCCAGCGCGGCCAGTGACCCGATCGCCTCTGTTTGTTGGGACATTTCCCTTTTATAGCGCGCGACGTATTCTGACCAGGAGATGTGCTCCGCTTTCCAATCCGCAAGAAGCTCACGACTCGGCGCAACATTCGTTGCCCATTCATCGATCCGGACCACATCTTTGGTCATTCCACGGGGCCAGAATCGCGTCACAAGAATACGCTTCCCGTCAATAGCGTCAAGGGGATCTTTGAGGCATTTCGTCTTCACCATGCCGCGCATCCTTTCTCGATACGCCGGAGTCCGGAGGTATTTGGTTCCTAACCTGGCCAGCCAAAATCCGTCCCGCTTTCTTCTTGTTTGTCCCGCCTCCACTACCTTAAGCCGTCTGTGGACTCACTTTGTCGCACCCGGTGTTCGGATTCCACGGCCTGTTCGTCCA
>CAZWDH010000476.1:0-3245 GCA_964632865.1 uncultured Nitrospiraceae bacterium | reverse complement strand
TCCCCTCTCCCCTGTTGGCTGCGGCGGCGAGCCGTTCAGTCGAGACTCGGCACCAGCGCGCTTGGATCGTCCGGCGGACGGGCCAGGAACTCCCGGCGCTGGTCCGGCGATACTTTCAAGGCTCCCGCGAGGCGGCAGTGGCACCAGCCCAGGATGGACTGGCTGACTACCGCGTCGCGCTCGGTGTTGCTTAACGGTTCCACGCGCCGCTCGTAAGACTGAAGAAACGCGCGAACAAGCGTCTCCTGCAAGGCCAGCGGTTGCGTCAGAGACCAGATATCGCCGCCGTCGATTGCCTTTTCATGTGTAGAGCAGCAAAACAAGAATGCGAAGGCAAGGTCGTAGATCCGTGGTCGCCAGGCGCACCAGTCCAGGTCGACGAAGGCCGCCACCGCGCCGTCGCGCATGAGGATGTTCGCGGGCTGAATGTCGCCATGCACAAGCGTGTGCGGCAAGGACTCATAGCGGCGCAACGGCAAGTCCTCCGCCGCTTCCACGACCCAACGCCGGTAGGACCGCAATACAGGGGTGCAACCCGGCGATTCGCGGTCGATGCGCGCCGCGAGGTCGAGCATCTGCAGGGGATCGGTCTCACCGCGCGGACCGAGCTTGTCGTAGCGCGGCTCAAAGTCCAGTCCCGCCGCGTGGAACTTGCCGAGCGCGTCCCCGACTGCCGCGGCGTGGGCGGCGTTGCCTTCTGCCGGATGGGTGCCCCCTTGAAACGGAAACACCTCCCAGGCGCGCGCGCCGTCAGCGATCCACGTAGCGCCATCGGTCGTCTCATGGGGCAGCACCACCGGCGCGGAATGCTCGGCAAGATGCCGGATCGCCGCGTGATCGAAGGCAATGCGCTCCGGCGCGGAATACCCCTCGAAACGGCGGCGCAGAAACCAGGTCGCGGTTTCCGTTTCGAGACGGTAGTTGTCGTTCCGTGTCCCGCTAACAATAGCCAGTGACGTAATCGGCGACATACCGTACGCGGGAATCAATCTTGTTTGCAGGAACGTGTTCATCACGTGCGAGTCTACGCAATTCGACCGCCGTTCCGCTACCTGAAAAGGTGTCGCGCCAACCTTCCATTTGCCCGGCCATGGGCGACTGGGATACCGTTGAGCGTCAGGTCCTGGAGTACATGCGATGGGTGCGTCCAAGAAGAAATCGAAGCGGGTTCGCGTGGCGCTGATTGGCGCGGGCGGCATGGCGAACGGGTACCACTATCCTTCCCTGAGCGAAATGGACGATGTAGACCTCGCGGCCATCTGCGACCTCGTGCCGGAGAAAGCGCATGCTACCGCAGAACGGTTCGGCATTCCCAATACGTACACGGACTACCGTCATATGCTGGAGCAGGAGAAGCCGGACGCGGTCTACGCGCTCATGCCGCCGCATCATGTGTTCGACGTGGCAATGGACGTGATGGAATGCGGCCACCACATCTTCATCGAGAAACCGCCCGGCCTGAACGCTTTTCAAAACCGCCGCATGGCGGAGTGCGCCATCCGAAACAAATTGGTCGCCATGTGCGGCTTTCAGCGGCGTTACATCCCGCTCTTCAAGACGCTCCAAAAGAAGGTGGAGAAGCGCGGACCGATCCATACCGTCGTCGTGACCTTCGTGAAATGCAGTTACCCCGCCGCTTCGTATTACAATGGCGCCATCGACATTCTGTCCTGCGACGCAGTGCACGCGGTCGACACGCTGCGACACTTCTGCGGCGGCGAGGTGGTGAGTGTCGCGAGCGACGTGCGGAACCTCGGCGCGGAAGACAACAACGCGTTCTATGCGCTAATTAAATTTTCAACGGGCGCAACGGGCGTGTTGCAAACGAACTGGGCCACCGGCCGCCGGTTCTTCAAGTTGGAGCTGCACGCGCAAGGCATATCGGCCTATGCGGATCCGGACGATTGCGGTGTGATTTACAGAGACGGCAATCTCGAAGGCAAGGTGTTCGACCCGGCCGAGTGCGCAGGCAGCGACGCGGACTGGCACCGCTGGGGCTTCTTCGCGGAGAACCGGCACTTCATCGATTGCGTAAAGTCCGGCAAGAAACCCGTGAGCAACCTGGCCGACACGGTCAAGACGATGGAACTGGTGGATCGCATCTACCACAGTCGAATCTGAGGACGGTATATAGGTACGGTTGGCGAAAATTGTGGTGCATCCTCTGGCTGATAAACCTTGTGGTGCATCTCCCCGGATTGCGAGAATTGTGGTGCAGGCTTCCAGCCTGCTCCCCGGTGCATCGATTCTGCTCTGAGGACGGAAAGGAACGGTATGGCGAAACTCTTCCGGCTGGCGGTGACGTCTATCGATAACCCCGACGTGGATGACCGGTCCGAAGTCATCGATCGCTGCGTGAAAGCCATCGCGGAAGCGGGAAAGCGCGGCGCCGATCTCGTGCTGTTGCCGGAAGAGCCGGACATCATCGCGGGGGGCACCTACGGCGTGTATCCCTTGGAAGATCATCCCGCCTTCGTCCGATTCCGCGATCAGGCCGCCAAGTCGAAGGTCGGCGTGATCGCCACGCTCTCGGTGAAGGTCGAAGACCGTCACGCCAATACGGCATTCCTGTTGGACCGGAAGGGCAAAGTCGTCGGCCTGTACCGCAAGAAACATCCCGCGCCGAGCGAGGAGATGATCCTGACAGAACCGGTCATTCCCGGCGAGCCGTTTCCCGTGTTCGAGTTCGAAGGCGTGACGCTCGGCATCGCCACCTGCATGGACATCCATTTCCCCGAGATGTTCCGCATCTACGGATTGAAGGGCGCGGACCTCGTCTGCGTGCCGACCATGTACCTCGATTACACCGGCGACATGCTCGAGTCCATCGAGAAAGCGCGCGCCATCGACAGCCAGATGTATCTCGCCGTGTCGCGGTATATCACGAGGCCGTTCCTCGCGGGGAAGAACATGGGCTACGCGAAAGTCATCGCGCCGGACGGACGCATCATCTGCTCCACGGCGCACCGCGCGGGTGTCGCTATCGCCGACTTCGACCCGAAATGGCGCATGGAATTCTGGGGCGAAGGCTACGAAGGCAACATGCGCTTCATGTTCGACGTCATCCGCCGCCCCGACCTCTACGGCGACCTCACCCAACCCCGCGACATCGAACGCGACGTGGAAGATGATTGAATTGAAGCAAGATACATCTCCCCTTGATCCTCCTCGCAAGAGGGGGAATGGGCCGAATTCGAGTTTTGGGTTCTCTACGATTAGCAAGACGAAGAAGAGAACATCCCCCT
>CAZWDH010000475.1:0-3281 GCA_964632865.1 uncultured Nitrospiraceae bacterium | reverse complement strand
CGAACAAGCAGATGTTGATTGCGACGCAGTGCGAGAACCATTTGTTTCCGTTGATGGACCGGATCGTGCGGGTGTTTCAGAGCGATTGGTGGAAAGAGGGACTGACCCCAGCGAGCGAAGCGAGACGGGTCTGTCCCTCTTTGCTCGTCGACGTGAAGCGGACGCCGTCGTGGTGTTTGCGGTTTTCGAACGGGTTTGTGTTGTGGGGACGCATTGCGGGGCCGCACGGGATGAATTTTCAGGGGCTGCACGTGGATTGGCAGATCGTGGACGAGGCGCAGGAGATGACGGATGCGGCGTGGGAGGAGATGTTTCAGGCGTTGAACGGCGGGGGCCTGCGCTGGGTGTATGGGGTGCCGAACGGGTTGCGGAACACGTTTCACCGGATGACGACGGATCGGAATGCGGAGCAGTATTGCTGGCCGTCGCGGTTGAACCCGGAGTTTTCGGCGGAGAAGGACGCGGAGCTGGCGCTGTTGTATGGCGGGCGGGAATCGCCGGGGTACATTCATCGGGTGCTGGGGCAGCACGGGTCGCCGGCGTATGCGGTGTTTGACCTGGATGCATATCTCGCGTGCGTGGACGAGGGGCTGGATTGGTTCGAGGCGGCGCTGGGCGAGCGCGATCCGTTCGAGGCGCCGTGCGGCGTGCCGGCGGGAAATTACTATCTCGGGTGCGACCTGGGGTACGTGCGCGATCCGTCGGAGTTTGTGGTGTACCGGAATGCGCCGCCGGATCTGGTGAATGTCGCGCGGATCAGTTTGCGCGGCGTCAACTACCATCGGCAACAGTGCATCATCGAGGCGCTGGACCGCGCGTACCGGTTTCGCGCGATCGGGATCGACGCGGGGAACAACGGGAGCGCGGTGGCGCACAACCTGAAGAACATCGACGTGGACTGGCACGGGAAAGTCATGGCCTTCGAGTTCGGCGGCGTCACGGAGACGGGGTCGTTCCCGGACGGGTCGCCGGACCGGCGTCCAACGAAGCTGTTCATGACGGAACTGTTGCAACGGCGGATGGCGGACCGGACGGTCGTGTTTCCGCCGCTGGCCGAACGGGAGTCGCAGTACGCGGGGCACACGTACACCGCGGGCATGCGGGGTCAGGTGTTGTTCGACAAAGGGAACGACCACGTCATCGACGCGGATCGTTGCGCGGTGCTCGCGCACTATCTCGACACGCAGGAGCTGGGCGCGGGTTCTTGCTATCCCCATCTCCGGTTGGAGGCGTTTTAGCGTGGATTCTGTATGTGATTCCAGCGCGTCAGGGAACATCCCCTTGATTTCAACGAGTGGGGACCTTCGGACTGTTCCACAGAGAAATCTTGTAACTAAAGACCCCCTCCCCAGCCCTCCCCGTGGACGGGGAGGGAGTACGATCCCCACGTCTCGGAATCGCATAGGACATCCAGTTCAATCATTGCCACAGAGAGAGCGAAGATTCTCCCCCCGACCACGGGGGGAGCTAGAGGGGGGGTCTTTCCGGTTTTGCATTTTGACGCACGATCCAACGAGCGAATGGACCAACATGTTCAGTCCCCGGAAATTGGAGTTGAACCATTTGAAGGGGGATGTTCCTGCACCGGGCTTTTAGCAACGACCTTTACAAGAAATTCGCGCGGCCTCGGACTACGGCGCGGCAGCCTCCGCTGTAATTTTTCGAATGACATGGAGTAGTATCCGCGCACCTGGTGAATCGTTCCCGAAAATCGGTCCGGGAATCGATCGCGTTGAACGCCACATCCAAACGAAGAGGATCTGTTAAACCATGGCTACAGTCCAGACTCTGCCACTGGAAAAACCGCAAGGAAAGTCGCAGGCAAGGCGCGACTTCGGACGTTACTTCTACACGGGAGCGGCATTCGTGCTCCTGGCGATCATGTTCCTGGGCTTTCAGCAGTTTTACCTGCATGGCAAGGCGTTCCCGAACCGGGAACTCACGCCGCCCATTCGAATCTGGCTGATCGTCCATGGCGTCTCGATGACCGCCTGGATGCTCCTGTTCCTGGTGCAGCCGCTCCTGGTTGTTGCCGGAAGCCGGCGCATTCATATGATGGCCGGGCGCGTGGGGGCGGTGCTTGCGGCGGGTGTCGTCGCGGCGGGCCTCCAGATCGCCTTCGCGTCGGCGCGCGTCAACCCGCCGGAACTGAAACTGTGGAATCTCGAGCCGAACCGTTTTCTGGCAGTCCCGCTCTTCAGCATTCTGCTGTTTGGCGCGTTCGTCTTTGTCGGCGTGTGGAACCGCAAGCGGCCGAAAATCCATCGCCCCATGATGTTGCTGGCCACCATGGCCGCCATCCCCGCCGCCATGGACCGCATCGATGTCATCAGAAACCTTTACGCGGGGACCGTCTTCGGCCCACTGTTCGGTCCTTTCTTTGCCATGCTGGTCCTGGGACTGGTGTTCCTTGTCGTCAATCGGTTGTTGACGCGGTCGTGGGACCGGTACTACGCCGCGGGATTCGCCGTGCTTGCCGTCTCCAGTTTTCTCATCATGCGGCTGGCGTCGACGAGTGTGTGGGACCAGATGACGAAGTATCTGCTGGGGTAAGGCGATCGGATCCGTGCCTATTCTTGTATGCTTTCCCCCGGCTTCGCTACACTGCTCCGATACCGTCGGAAGTGCAGTTCGCACGAACGGGGAAAGGATTTGGAAACCATGTCACGGCATTCGAACCAATCACACCAGCGGCGCGGGGGTATGTCGCGCCGAACCTTTTTGCGGTCTTCGGCCGTTGCGGCGGGGGTGGTCCTGGGGGCACCGGCCATCGCGCGGGGTCAGAACGTCAACGACCTGTTGAACATCGCCATCATCGGTTGCGGCGGACGGGGCGGCGGCAACTTGCAGGCGGTGCGGTCGCAGAACATCGTGGCGCTGGTGGACGTGAACGAGGAGAATCTCAATCGCGCGGCGGAACAGTTCCCGGATGCGCGCAAGCTGACGGATTTCCGCAAGTTGTACGACTATGCGGATGAGTTCGATGCGGTCGTGGTGAGCACCTGCGAGCATACGCATTGTTTCGCGACGATTCCGGCGCTGCAGTTGAACAAGCACGTGTACTGCGAGAAGCCGTTGACGCACAACATCTGGGAAGCGCGGGTGGTGCGGGAACTCTACGAGAAGACGAAGGTCGCCACGCAAATGGGCACGCAAATTCATGCGGGCGAAAACTACCGGCGCGTGGTGGAGCTGATCCAGAGCGGGGCCATCGGCGCGGTCAGTGAGGCGCATGTGTGGGTCGGGCGCGCTTGGGGCCGGCAGTCGGAGGAAGAAGCCAA
>CAZWDH010000474.1:0-3297 GCA_964632865.1 uncultured Nitrospiraceae bacterium | reverse complement strand
GGTCGGTTTGGTCAAACCGACGGCATCCGCTATGCGTTTGCGATCGCAATCGGGCTTACCGTTGTTTCGCTGGTCATTCAACAACTGCTGCTCGAGTCCGGCGACATGCCCCGGCGCGACCGCGCCCAGCCGAACCCGCTCGCGCTCTGGCGCGGCATGTCCGTTGCGCTCAGGAATCTCCTCGTCTCCGACACGCTCATCCGGTTCTGCGAACAGATACCGTACGCGTTTGTTGTCGTCTGGTGCGTCAACATCGCCGGCATTTCGGCGCTGGAGTTCGGCATGCTGACAACGGTGGAGATGGTGACGGCATTGCTCGTCTACATCCCCGTCGCCCATTTCGCGGACAAAACCGCGAAGAAGCCGTTCGTCGTCGTCACGTTTGCGTTCTTCACCGTCTTTCCGCTTGTGCTGCTTGTGTCGCAATCGTTTGCCGCGCTGGTCGGGGCGTTCGTCATCCGGGGACTGAAGGAATTCGGCGAGCCGACCCGCAAGTCGCTCATTCTCGATCTCTCGCCCGAAGGACGGCGTGCGGGGATGTTCGGTTTCTACTACTTGGTGCGCGACAGCATCGTGTCGGTTGCGGCGTTCGCAGGGGCGTGGATGTGGCAGATGTCGCCGGCGATCAATCTGGTAACGGCATTCGCATTCGGCGTGATCGGGACGATCTGGTTTGCCGCAAGGAAGGAGAAGTGAGAGAGGAGGAAGATGCGGGGATGATCAGGCGATCCTCAAGACCTTCGCTCCGCGAATTTCCTTCCGCTTCAATTCCAGCAGCGCTTCGTTGGCATCCTCCAGACGGAATTCCTGCACCTCGGGCTTGATCGGGATTTCTGCTGCGAGCGCAAGAAACTCACTCACATCCTGCCGCGTCACGTTTGCCACCGACGTGATCTCCTTTTCCATCCAAAGATGTGTCGCATAATCGATCTTCGCAAGCGCGTGTTTGTCGGCGTCTTCCTTCCTGATGGCATTGATGACGAGGCGTCCGCCCGGGGCGAGGTTCCGCAATGCGCCGGGGAGAGGCGACCAGGCCGGCGTCGTATCGATGATGGCATCGAGCTGTTCGGGCGATGTGTCCGCGGGGTCGCCGGTCCAGGCAGCGCCAAGCTCCGCGGCAAACTCGCGTTCCCGGCCGTTGCGGGCGAACACGAACACGCTGCACGCGGGATACCGGTGGCGTACCATCTTGAGTACAAGGTGCGCCGACGCGCCGAAGCCCGTGAGCCCGAGTCTTTGGCCATCTGCAAGATTGCTGAGTCGAAGAGAGCGATAGCCGATGGCTCCCGCGCAGAGCAGCGGCGCCGCCTCGGCATCGGTGAACACCGTGGGAATGGCGTACGCGAAATCCTCGTGCACGGCCATGTACTCCGCGTAGCCGCCGTTGGCATCGCGGCCCGTGGCTTTGAACTCGGGGCAAAGGTTCTCCCTTCCGGAGCGGCAGAACGCGCACGCGCCGCACGCGGAGAAAATCCATGCAACGCCGACCCGATCCCCCACCGTGAACCTCGTCGCCTCCTCCCCGAGCGCTTCGACCCTCCCGACAATCTGGTGACCGGGAATGACCGGCAGGCGCGGCGGCGGAGTGCGCCCTTCGATCTCGTCGAGTTCGGTGTGGCACACGCCGCATGCGGAGACCTTGACCAGGATTTTACGGAGGGGGAGTTTCGGAACGGGGACGTGGACGAGCGACAGCGGTGTCGGGTGCGTGTCGAGGCCGGCAAGATTGTGCAGAAGCATTGCCTTCATGTTTTCTCCTCACGGGCAATGAAGGGAAGCTGAACATGCGGTGATGTATCTGTCATTGCCGTTGAACCCCTGCCCGTCGAATCGGTTGCTGTACGTCCTGGGAAACTACCGTTTCTGCAGCACAATTTCAGTTCCAACACGGCCGACACGAATGGTGCTGATGCTCTCTTCGTCAGATACTGAAAGCGTGTGGTGGAAGGTGACCTTTGTCCATGTAAATGTAGGTACTGCTCCGCACATCCCTGTCACACGAAGGACGAGCGATTGGTGTTCCTTTTCGCAGGAGAGAAACAGCCCGGTCTCATAGTAGCCCCATCCGGTCACCTCCAGAAGGAGATTGCCATTCGCGAGCCTTGTTGTCTTCAAACTGACGTAGGAATGATCTGAATCCTGTCCTGCTTCATGGAATCCTTGCGGGAAGCGAAGGGTGGGCGCAGTGCCCGCATCGGAACAGCGGGTCAGGCAAAGAGCGAATATGATCAACAGGGAACCACAGACGAATTTCACGACAAACCTCCTTGCGTGTTTATCCTAGGATTATGGCGATAGGAGTTATCTTGTACGCCCGTCATGCTTCCGCGCTTTTCGCGTCCGCCGTCTTTCTGGTGACACCTTTTGGCGGGTTGGCATTGATTTCATCCTCCGCTATTCCGGTCGGGTTGTTGAGCGTTGTTTGCGAAACCCTCCGTGCCTGTCCGCCATGCTCTACCTTTGGGCGGACTTTACCTTGTGGCGGGAGCCGGTGGTTAGGCGGGCGAACCCGTCATTTGGATTCGATAAGCTCGATCTTACTTTTTTCGGGAAAGACTTTTGTGCTGTCAAAGTGGGAACACCACTGACTGTGGAGAATCCCCTTTATTCCAAGCTTGGTTCTCTTACCGGAAAACGAATACTTGAGCCAACCTCCATTTTCTAACACGCATTTGGTGGTCTCAAAGAATATTGAATCATTAGTGACACGATACGTGAGAAGACGACACTGCTGTGGCTTAATGGACTTGAAGACTTGAACCCATTCTCTTGGATTGTCTGGATTGACAATACTGTAGTTATGGATGAGGTCAAGAGCTATATACATCGTATCCGACATGCTATGCTTTAGAAAGTTGACTCTTAGCTTATAGCCTTCAGATGTCCCCTCTCCTTGGGCCCTTCCACCGACTTTCACTACGGCCCCCATTTGCGCCCGCCAGCGGACTGCGGCTCCGCCAAAAAGATGGCGGACAAGTAAGCTGCGGCAACGGTCACTCAAAACTACCACAACCGCTACAGAGCCGTTCTTTAATTGATTATGCATGACGTACATCTTTCACCTTGAATTCACACCTGCCAGTACAGTACCCCGACTTTTCCGTCAGCTTGAGCGACTGGTTAGGCGGCTCAACAATTAGTTAGTGGTTGTCAGACTTTGATCTATTGGCCAGCGTTTGAAGGCGAAGATGTAAAGCGCAATCACATTCACAAAAGGAACGAACCCCAAGAGGCTCCATACTGGGTTATGCCCGACCCTTTTCAAGATTTTCCAAAATGGAATCAAGAAAATTGAAT
>CAZWDH010000473.1:0-3346 GCA_964632865.1 uncultured Nitrospiraceae bacterium | reverse complement strand
GAGGGAATGCCGCCCGCCGAATTGATCGGCAACGTGCGCAATGACTACTGCGTGCTGGAGGCGGCGGTGTTGACTGACGCCGATGGATATCCGTTGCCCGTGCAAGTCCAGGTATCCAAGAATTTTGGGAGCGAGAACGAGGAAGGCGAAGCCGAGGGTGACGCACCGTACAGCGAGGCCTACGTTCCGATTCCAGTGGCTCCGTCCGCGCCCTTCGAGGGACGCGTGTACCATCTTTTTAGCAACTGGGGCACGCACCCCTTGAAGCAGATTTCTTCCATTCGTTTCCACCATCATTACTTTCATGCGTCGTTAGGGCCGACGGAGACCTTCTGCTACGTCCCTTTTGAATATCCTCGGGACGATGGACGCAACTACATCATGGCGGACGTGCGCGGGCTCACCAACGCGATGTGGCCCGGGCAACCGCAGCACGATCACGTGTCGGTGGTGGGAGGCTTGCGCTACAAGTCGGGTGGCGAATGGGTGAACAACGTCTTGCAGGATACGCGAATCTATCTGACTTCGCCGAACTTGGCGAGTTTCGCGTTGGATTATCTTTCCGAAGATGGCAAGGTGAAGACTACGTGGGAGATCTTCGAGGCGCCGCAGGACGATGAGGCCCGGAGTTTCGTCAAGCTGGTCCTGGACGTGTTGGAACCTGTCGAGATTGACGGTGGAAGCGCACAGAACCTTCGGTTCCTCAACGCCGGCGCATATATCGTAGGTACGATCTGGCCCCACGTGGCCTATACGGCGCGCGATGGGACGACCGCCGTCGTGGACGTTCCAGCCAGCGACCAGTGGGTCCTCGAGGCCGTGCCAATGGGGAATGCGACAGCGTTTGCAGCCGCGTATCCGCACAAGCACGGCAACATGGCGTTCGTCGTGAATGCCATGTCCGGTACGCTTGGCGGGGAGCCGGTCGACTCGTTCGGCTTGAGTTGTTTTGGCGGCACAAGTTGGACAGAACTGTTTCTTACCGCGCCGGGTAACATGACGCGGCTGGAAGAAGGCGACCATATCGAAGCGCAATTCTTTGTGATGCCGTATGGAAATGAAGACAGCGATTACACGGCGGCGGCGAAGCAGCAGGAACTTTACGGTGACGGCGTCGCGCAGATCGAGGTCAAACATGGCGAGGCGATTCCAGGGTATCCACGCCGATTGAAAGCCGACGCGCGCGGTTTCGCGGAGTTCACGCTCACCGGCGGCGACAACTGGACGCCCATCCTCATGGAAGGATTCGCGAGTCATCGCGGTCTCATGCTTTGGGAGAGGACCGGCGCGCAATGGCTGTTTCACGATCAACAGGTTTACGGCAACGACTGGTACCAAACCTATCGGGCGGAGGACGGGTCCGTGGGGTTCGTCATTGTAGTCAAGTTGCGGCCTGGACAATCGCACCGCTACGTGGTGACAACTGCGCCCCACGCTTCGGCCATCACCCAGCAGAATGGGTTTGTCACCGTTGCAGGCGGGCCCATGGACTTCCTTAGTCCGGTTCGTTTTGCTGGGCTGACTGCAACGCCTGTGAACGGAACGGAGTTGTTCCGGTGTACCGGGACCATCGAGCGGGCAACGCAAGAGTAGATTTCGTCTATGGCAACGCGTCGAAAGCGGGATTCCGATAAGCGCATCCAGGAGTTGGAGGCGCGCGTGGCGGAGTTGTCGCACGAAGTCGAGAACCTGCGGGCGGAACGCAGGCGGCTTTCCCAAAGCGGCAGGCGGGCCAGTGACCCGCAACCTGTCGAGCCGCCGTTGCGCCGGCGCGTCTGGCTGGGGAGACTGCTCCTTCTCCACATGGCCGTCGTATTGGGTGTCACGGCGGTAATCGAGATTCGCCAAAATCTCGCGGGGTTCAACCCGGAACAGGATCTGTGGCAGCAGTTCGCCGCGTCCCGAATCGACTACGTATTTCTGGGTCTGACGTGTCTGGGACTTCTGGCGTTTCTGACGTATTTGGCTAGCCGGTTTCTGACGTTTATGGTGCTCGGCCTGACCTGCATCTACGCGACCTATTGGTTGTTTGTGCCGGGTTCGGGCGGGACCCTTCGCTTGAGTCCGGGTACGCTGTTTTATTCGAGCATTTTCTATCTGACGGTCTGTTACTCGATCGCTTCCTGGCTAGGCATCTACGAATCGCTCCGTGCGGGGAAGGCGCGCAAGCGGGCCATGTGGGTCGGGCTGTGCAATTCCGCCGCGTTTTTCGCGGTCCTCTTCCTTACAATTCGTGCCTATTCGCCGGAGTCCGGATGGTACATCTACCTTGCGCTAGGGGTTCTCGCGGGGTTCTTCGCGGTGCTGGCGGAATCTATCGGTTCATTCCGGAACTACTTGTTTCAGATCTTCACGGCAACGGCCATCCTTCTGTTCAATGCGGCGTTGCAGAATCTGCTGAGCGAAGAGCGCCTGCTGCTGGCGCTCGCCATCGAGTGTCTAGTCCTGGCGGCGGCCTACCACGCCAGCGGAATCGTCGTGTTGAAGGTGCTCAATCTCGCGGCGCTCGCGGTGACGGTGGTGCTTGCATTGCGCGCTACCAAGCTCGGCACTCCGGTCCCGGTCGCGGGCGTCACGTTTCGTGAGAACTGGCTGTACGGCATGACGACCTGCGGATTGCTCGTCTTTGCCACGTACTACTATCAGCGGCATATTCGCAGTCTCGTTCCGCAAGAGCGGAGGCTTAGCGGCCATTGGTTTCTAGCGGACTCGTTCTGGGACCTGCCATCGTCCACGGCCGGTCTGCTCCACGGCGCGGGAGCGGCACTCATCGTGATGGTACTGACGATCGCAGATTTCGGCGACCGCCCCACGCTGCCCTATATCCTTGCGGCCGAGAGCTTCGGGTTCGCATTGCTCGGATTCGTGCTGCGTTTGCCGCAGCTTGAAGTCAGTGCGGTGATGCTGGTTGTAGCAACGCATGTGGGTTACTATTTCTTCCTGGCGATTGGGAAAGAGGCGTTCGCCGACCAGCCTCACTTTCTGCTGTACACGATTCTGGTCCTCGGATACACCTATTTCGTTGCGCACCGGTGGGAGAACTATCTCCACGGGTTGCAGAAAGGTCATCCGTGGGAGCACTACTTCAGCGCGTCGATTCCGTATCTTGTCGCCACGGTCATGTTGCTGACGGTGCTGCACTGGCAGGTTTCACAGTCGTACGTGCCCGTGGCGTTCGGTTTGGCAGGGATGGTCTTCATACTTGCCGGCGCCTTGACAAACAACGCGCCCGTCAAGACCAGCGGGGTGGCCGCGCTTCTCGCGGGGATCGCGGTTTATCTCGATCCCTTCATCACGAAAATCACGATTCGCACGATCCCTGTGGATTCATGGGGAATCCCGGCCG
>CAZWDH010000472.1:0-3358 GCA_964632865.1 uncultured Nitrospiraceae bacterium | reverse complement strand
AAACGGCAACCTTTTCAAGGTCATAACGCCGGCGGGCCTGGTGACGGTATTCGGCACCGTGTTTAGCGTTCAAGTAACGGACGGTAGAACGATTGTAACCGTGGAAGACGGGATGGTCCAGGTCGAAAGTGGCGAATACCTATTCCAATTGCACGCCAACCAACAGGTCTCCGTCAGTCTTTCAGGGCCACCTGTCGGCCCGAATGAGGTTAACGCAGCCGAGATACACCGGTGGGCGCATAGCATTCTGCCGGATGCGCGGGCCGAAGGTCTATTCCTTCGCCTGGTCCAAGGCGAAACAAGCACAACGGAACTCGCGGGCCGTATCGCGTTCGTCATCGATACGCTTCAGGAGGGGTATCCCAGCGAAGTGGATGCCATCCGAATCTCTTGGAATCCCGACGAACTGAGGAATAGCGGTGTCTCATACGACGTGACCGTTTCGGACGGGGCCGGCGCCGTGATCATTGAAGACCGGCTGAGCGCGAGCCTGTTCGACAAACTAGACGGTCACTACGATCTTGTGTTACACGAACCCATCCGCGACGTACGGACGCTTGTCGTCCGCTTAATACCGGACCGGAGTACCGGTGACCGCCAGATCGACACCTTCGAAGTGAAGGCGAAGACAAAGGTGTTGGGTTCCCGAATCCAGTAGTTGAATCTTGCTCAGACCGGAGAGGCGAAGTGCCGGGAGACTATGTTACAAGTCTACCTCAAGTCACTCCTTCCCCAAGAGTAACTGCAGCCAGGTATCCCGGTTGCTTTGCCTCTCCGCTGACCATATTAAACCAGCCCGCCCAAACGCTCGGTTATCTGTTTCGGTGGGCTGGCAGGCAAAAAAAAGACCGTAGCCGTCGGGGTCGGCTACGGTCTTAATACCACAGGCTTAGCCACAAAATACGTACTAGCTGCTCGGTAAGCTGGTGCGTACGCCTTGCCTGCATCCGGATTGTACCACCGACTTTGGAATTGCGCAACCGCACTTTGCGCCATTGGCAGCTCCTTTTCAGTATGCACTAATTGCGTACCTTCCCTGTTTTTCACGCTCGCCACGTTACACTGAAAACCCCGCCTCAATTCCGGCCATGATTCTTGATCTGAAGTCGCTGGCTCGGCAGTATCGCAAGTGAATCTACAGCCAAAGCTGGTCCGATCGCAGGAGGACTTTTCGTGAACCTTGCATTCAGAGTGTCGCGTGCCGCAGTTCTGCTCAAGATTATTTCGGCCATCGCAGTGGCGCACGCGGAGCCTGGTGAGTGGCCGTACTACGCGCGGGACGCGGGGGGGACTCGATACTCGCCGTTGGACCAGATTGAAAGGGCGAACGTGACATCCCTCGAACGCGCGTGGACCTTTCGCACGGGCGACATCGCGAAGGAGGGCGCCCACTACGCGGAATGCACGCCGCTCATGGTCGACGGCGTCGTCTACGTCATCACGCCGTTCTCGCGGCTCATCGCCATCGACGCGGTGACGGGCGAGGAACGCTGGCGGTTCTCACCCGACCCGCCATTGAGCCACAAGGAAACTGGCGCGGGCGGCCTGGCGAGCCGTGGCGTGACGTACTGGGAAGCGGGGGAGAAGCGGCGCATCTTTCTACCCGTGCGCGATGGACGCATCTACGCGATCGACGTGAACACGCACGAGCCGGACCCCAAGTTCGGCAATGGCGGTCTCATCAACTTGCGCGACGGCTTGCCGGAGGACGGCGATTTCCTTTTCCTTAGTTCGCCGCCCGCCATTTATAGAAATGTCTTGTTGCAACCCTATGGGATCAACGACACGTCGTCGCGCCGCTTGGCCTATGTGCCGCTCCGCGCCTTCGACGCGCACACGGGCGAGCTGCTCTGGACCTTTGACACCATCCCGCAACCGGGGCAGTTCGGACACGACACCTGGGCGGGCGACTCCTGGATAGGCCGTGCCGGGTGCAATCCCTGGGCGCCCATCAGCGTGGACGATGAACGCGGCATCTTCTACGTGCCCATCGGCGCGCCGAACCCCGACAAGTACGGGGGAGACCGTCCCGGCGACAACCTCTTCAGCAACGCCATCGTCGCGCTTAACGCCATGACCGGCGAACGCCTCTGGCACTTTCAGACGGTCCACCACGATCTCTGGGACTACGATCTCGCCGCGCTGCCCGCGCTCTTCGAGCTGCGCAAAGACGGAGAGACCATCCCCGCCGTGGCGGTGATCGGCAAGACCGGCTTCGTGTACGTGTTCAACCGCGTCACCGGCGAGCCCGTGTTTCCCATCGAAGAACGCCCCGTACCCGCGAGCGATTTTCCGGGCGAACACGCGTCCCCGACGCAACCCATCCCGGCAAAGCCGCCCGCCTTCGTCCGCCAGCGCATGACGAAGGACGACCTCTCGCAGATCGACCCGGAGTCGTACGAGGACTTTCTCGAAACCTTCGCGCCCTTGCGCTCCGAAGGCATCTTCACGCCGCCTTCGGTCGACGGAACTATCGTGTGTCCCGGCCAGCATGGGGGCGGGAACTGGTCCGGCGCGGCCGTTGCACCCGACGGCATGCTCTACATCGCCGCGACCGAACTGCCCTACATCTCCCACGTCCGGAAAGGCGGCGGCCCCTTCGGTGCGACACCCAACGCCGGCGTGTTCCGCGACGCCCAGGGGTACCCCGCCATCAAACCGCCCTGGGGCACGCTCAACAAGATCGATCTTGTCCGCGGCGAAATCCTGTGGCAACGCCCCCTCGGCGAGTTCCCCGAACTCACGGCGCGCGGCATTCCGCCCACCGGCCAACCCAACTTCGGCGGCGCCACCGTCACCGCCGGCGGCCTCGTCTTCGCCTCTGGCACGAACGACGCCAAACTCCGCGCCTTCGACGCCGAGACCGGCGACATCCTCTACGAAACCCAACTCGAAGCAGGCGCCCACGGCGCGCCCATCACCTACCTCGGCCACGACGGCCGGCAGTACGTCGCCGTATTCGCCGGCGGCGGCGGCAAATACCGCTCGCCGATTGGGGACTACGTGATCGCGTTTGCATTGCGATAGAGGCCGGAGACCGGAGGGAGAAGACGATTGCCAGATTGCCGATTGCGGATTGCGGACTGCGGATTGGGGATTGGGGATCGGAGATTGGGGATCGGAGATTGGGGATCGGAGATTGGGGATCGGAGATTGGGGATTGGATATTGCGATGCGGATTGGGGATTGAAGAACGGGGTGGTCCGCAGATTTCGTCGATGGCCGCCGATAAACACAAGAGCATGAGTGTCGCCAAATTGCACCGATTGTCACAGATGCAAGAAGACATGCGCAACGGAGAACGGGCGTCTCGCCCGTTTTGTGACCCAAGAATCGCGGACGAAGGGTGAATCCCGCT
>CAZWDH010000471.1:0-3402 GCA_964632865.1 uncultured Nitrospiraceae bacterium | reverse complement strand
AAACCCACACACCCTTTACTTAGCACCTGTCCAAAAAATGGGGGTAACTTCAGAGCCATCCTCACGTAGCTCATCCGTATCTCGGTCAAGCAAGGCAATCGCGTGAAGTTCAGTTGAGAAATTCTGCAGTGCTGTGCCTAGAACCCCCAGCAAGCACTTGCATTGATCCTTGCCGCCTCCCGGGATTAGCGTGACGCGATCAAATCCCGCGTGGAGGGCACGATAAAGCTTCCTGTCTGGTAAAACCTTCGAAGCCTCGCGCTCAGACACGCTTTCCACTATCACTACTGGTTGGAGAGCTGTCAAGTTGGCCGTTGATCCAAACACATCTCTTAAGAACGATAGCCTCTCCTCGTCCGAAGCAATTTGAACCAGCTGATTCTCGCCATGCGCTACTAGTTCCGGAGGTCGGAGTAAGTACAGTTCTTCGAAACTTGCGTACTTGACAATGGTCGGGGAGTGAGTCGCCAAGATTACCTGCGTCTGTGCATTTGAAGTCAGCACGCGCAGATAATCGACCACTTTCAATTGAAGATTTGGATGCAAGTGCAATTCCGGCTCGTCGATTAAGACACAGAATTCCGGGCGATCTACTGGTTGTGGGCCGATGCTAGTCTCTTTTACGAGAGCTTTGATCTCTCGCTCTACAAGGGGATAGAACATCTGGACAATCGATTTTTCGCCGGAGCTGAGATCGTCTAGGTCAATGAGTTCATCAATGTCATGGACTTTCCACAGAACTCTCACTAAGTCGCGATTGGACGTATCAATTCTTGCGAACGACATATGAGGTAGAAGGTTATTTGTTAGATCTCGCAGCGGCTTCCACGGGTCGAGCACGGCTCCCTCATCGATCTTTTGGTCCCGATCAAATCTTGCGGTAATCGCCTGTTGTCTGTCCATCTCGATTTGGCATAGGGCGTGCTTGAGGAAATTCGGTGAATCGTCATAGCCCCAAGGATCTCGGTTGTGATCGAAGATTTGGATTCCGTCGAACCCTGGCACATTCTTGCTTGATAGAATTGTTTCTAACGATATGGAGTTCGTTAGCAGGTAGCGCTGCTGTACTTTCTGACGTCGCATTGCCCTATGGGGCCCGACATACATTATGTTTTCGTAGTTGGCTTGGACTCGGATCGCGTTCAGTAGGGTGGATTTCCCTGAACCATTTGGGCCAGCAATGACCATTAGTGAAGGGACTCTGTCGCAGAGAGCGTTTCGCACGCCCCGTTGGTTAGACACTTCGATGGTCGAGATTCGCATTTTGTACTTACGCCTGAGTTCCTCGATTACGCCCGCGCCAAATGGAATGGACTGTTGGTTCAACCGGTTTGTGTGCCTGGAGCTCCAGCTGTGGGGCGCTAGCCGGAATTAGAAAAACCTTCGCCGATCGAGCCCCAAATTCCGGTCACCAGTACGTCTCGGTCTTTATTGTGCTTTCGCCGCAACCATGGGATCAGAGAAATGTAGAAAGAGAAAGGCGAGAATGGTATTGGAACAGCGATGATTGCAGTGAAACCGGGCGGTCCCGGAATGAATAACTACAAGCTATTGAACCATTCGGAATCCACGCTAACCTTCTCCACCATCTCGCAAGATACGCCCAGTCCTAGCTCCTTCAGTTTGTCTGCGAGTTGATCGCCGTCAACGAGATCGATCGGCGGTGCGCCGTCTCGGGTTGCTTCTTTCATTGCCAGGGGCGTGAAGGTTCCGGTTGTGATGAAGAGTCCCTTGTCTGCCCGGCCAACCATGGCGCCGCGAAAGTCGCGTATGGCCCCGGCGGACACGGAACCTTGGTAGCGTTTGCATTGGAAGATTACGTGGAAGCTCATGAAGCCTTGGATGCGGACGATACCCTTACCGTCGATACCGCCGTCGCTTTTGTTGGCATCTCCGGAGACTTCAACTGATACAAAGCCCGATTCGCGGAGCATACGTTGAATCAATCGTTCGAACGTTCCGGGGTCGATCTCTTTCGTGAGGATATTGTGAAGTTGGACGCGCCATTCTTCCTCTTCCGGCACATCATCTTCGAGGGGCTTGCTTGGCTTCTTGCGCTTCGTGCCTTCTTTGTCTAACGCGCGGACATGTCGAACCACCTCTTGGGGATCGATCTTCTTGGTGTCTCGTCCCTTTGTGGTAAGCGACCACACTCCTCGCTTGGAGTTGTCGAGAACGCCGTACTTCTTGAGATACGTTCGAGCCCAGGCGAGTCGGTAGCCTACTTCTGTCAAATTGCTCTTGTCGGGATCGTGGAGTTTTTCGAGAACATCTTCGGGGATTTGCTCGATCTCGATTACCTTCTCGTAGATCTCGTCGATCGAGCCCGAACCTCCGAGTTGCCTGAGGGCGGTGATAAGCGGATTCATCAGTCTATCGAACGTTGGTAACTGTGCCACGATCCTAACCTCCAACCCTGCCGGTTACAGTGTACCAGAAGCGATCCCGAGGTCCAACCGTCGTTCCAATCCGTGCAAATGCATACAAACCTGACGACAGAGAGGGGGCCAACGCGGTCAAGGTTGGCGATCGGCGGCGCCAAGCCGCCGCGATGGCCCGAAGGGCCTACATACTCATAGCCCCGGATTGCGGCGCGACGCGACGCTATCCGGGGTTTCGGTTTCACCTCCGATCGATCCCCTGAAGGGGGTACACAACTTTTCGTTCGTTGTGCAACGCTTTCAGCGTAGGGATGAATTGGGGGGTGCGGATACCCAGGCTAGGCCCGGCCGTTGGCGCGTCGCGCGGGCGCGTCGTGCCGCCGTCCGGGCCAAGCCTGGGCTGCAAGTATGCAGGCCCGTTGGGCCAGATGGGACCGAAGACGGAGACCCGTTGGGCCGGACGAAGCTTGGATACGGGGCGTTGTCAGTGAGCTTTGCGATTGCTCTTAACGGTTGCACACCGTTTCCAGCCTCGGACGAGGCGGAAGGTTGTAGTCACGCCGGCGGCTTGATGGAGCGGAGCGGAACGTTGGGTACCTGGACCGGTCCCTATCGCATAGCCCCCGAACGGGGGCGGCAGAACATGCCGGCAAATGTCGACTCGTATGCGACTGCGATGGTCGGGCGTCCCCGCCGCTTCTAACGTTTTACGCCCCATCCGGGGCTTGCCCTGAGGGGGCGTTGGGCCCTAGGGTTTCGCTCGTTCCTCGCTCCATCACGCCGGCGGCGTGACTACAGTCGGGTCGCCCCGTCCGGGGCTGCGTGATGCGCGCATTGGTTCGGCGCGCCGTGTCGCCATGCATGGCAAGCCTGGGCTTGCAGGTATGTAGGCCCGTTGGGCCAGATGGGAGCGAATGCGGACAACAAACCTTGCACAGTGTTTTGCATTGTGGTGCAGGGGTACAGCCAGCCCCCGTGGGTAGCAGGCGGGTAGCCAGCACCACAAAAAGGCGGTAGGGCG
>CAZWDH010000470.1:3028-3407 GCA_964632865.1 uncultured Nitrospiraceae bacterium | reverse complement strand
ACGTGGTACGTGGGGGATGACATCACCATGCGCCATCTCGAAGGCATCCAACAAACGGTAACCATTCTCCGCGAGGAGACGCCCACGATCCCCACGGTGGCAGACTACATCGCCGAGGAAACGCCGGAGGCACAAACAACCTTCACGCAGTACGTCGATATCCGCTGCCAGTACACATACCCGATTCCCGACGATCCCTACACGGAGTATCTCGCGTTCTTCGACAAACAGCGCGCCTTCGTCGGCGACCCCTTGTGGACCTGGGTGCAGAACTTCATGTGGGGACACACGGGGCAGTTCCTCGGCGTGGGCGCCGAAGGTCCCGGTCCCATCCCCGATCCGGAGCAGGTGCGGTTGCTGGCCTTCGCCGCCATCAACC
>CAZWDH010000470.1:0-3018 GCA_964632865.1 uncultured Nitrospiraceae bacterium | reverse complement strand
GCCTCGGCGCGCAATATACTGTCGCGCCCGTGGACCACGAACTGCACCGCCTGCCGGAACTGGCGGCGGAAGTGGCGTTGACTTGCCGCGAGATCCGGTTGTTTGAGGGACACCTAGCGGCCGGCGATCCCACGTTCAATCTTGCGTGTTCCGACCCCGACCTGAACGCAACGGCTTTCGCGTATGGAAGTTCGACGGTCATTTCGGCGGCACTGTTCCGGGACCACTATCACCGGTATCTGGACGAAGGAATCGTCGAGGACGTGACGATCACGTGTCCCTGGAACGGCGAAACATTGCCCCGCGCAACGCTTGTCAATGTGCCCGATACGGACGCTTGCGAAGTCAGCCCTGGCGCGGAACCGGGAACCATTTCAATCCGCGTTCCGCGTCTCGAACTGGCGGGGTTCATCCTCGTCGATGAAAAAGAAGAGTCGATTACGAGATTGGAGCAGCGACTCGAGTACATTCCCGAAGAGATGAAAGACCTCATCGTGCCCGCAGCCGCGGCCCAAACGCGCAAAGTCTGCGGCGTGGTTTGGCAATTGGGACTCGACAACTTGTACGAATCGGAAACGGCGGTCATGGATACCATGCGCAAGCAGGAGTTCTGTGCGAGTGCGGTTGTAGACGGCGAGTACATCGACGCCTTTCGCGCGTGGCGCAGCACGCTGCGGCACTGCCGGGGTCTGCTGGCCATGACCATGGCCTTCGCCGAGGAGCGGCGTGAAGCGATACCCGCGAGCCTCCAGGATTACCTGATTTCGCCCTACGGGCTGCACAAGATCCCAGGCCTGGGCGACGCGCCCGGCAACGACGAGCCGTGGCGGTTCAATCGCGAATGGCTCGTGACCGGTCCCTTCCCCCTGGAAGCAAACCTCGACGACGAGCACGCCATGGCGCCTGGATTTGAACGGGCCTACGCGCCGGAATCCGGCGACCTCAAGGCCACCTTCGACACGCTGGACGGTCCCCGATCCTGGCGCGCCGCGGAGAGCGACGTGTCCGGGCTTCTCGATCTACGGCCCCTGTTCGATACGATCGACAACGTCGTCGCCTACGCCGCGTGCACGCTCAACGCCCCGCAAGAAGGCGAAGCCAAACTGAGCATCGGCAGCAACGACGGCGCACGCCTGTGGGTCAACGGCGACCTCGTCTACTCCGAGCACGGCCCGCGCTCAGGGACAACGCATGACGCCGAAGTCACCGTTCCCGTGCACCAGGGCGCCAACAGCATTCTCGTGAAAGTCGAGAACCTCGGCCGGAACTGGAAACTCTACCTATCCGTCCACGATCCCGAACGGGTCTACACGTTTTCGCGGCAATGAAGCCACGTATGTGCGCGCCATGCCGGTACGCGAACGGAAGGCACAAATGAACACGTATCGAATCGACCGGAGCTATGACTGGAACTACACCCATGGGCCGTGCTTCCCGGGTCCCATGCCGAAGGTTCCGGAGACGCCGTTGAAGAAATTCTTCGGCGTTCCGGTGCGGTCGCGGTTCGGTATCGCGGCGGGTTTGCTGCTGAACGCGAACTGGATCGCGTTGTACAGCGCGCTGGGGTTCGACCTACTCACGTACAAGACGGTGCGCTCCTCTCACCGCGCCTGCCAGCGCTTGCCGAACTGGATCTACATCGACCACGACGACCCCCTCGACGCCGAACAGCCGGATGAGGTGCTCGTCCGGGCGCGACGACGGCCGTCCATCGGCGAGCGTACCACCAGTGCCGTGTCCTTCGGCATGCCCTCCAAAGCGCCCGAGGTCTGGCAACCGGATGCGTGCCGGGCGAAGGCAAACTTGCGGGACGGTCAGGCGCTGATTGTCTCCGTGGTGGCGTCTCCCCGCGCGGGCGAAGGGCCGGACAGCACAGTCCACGACTACGCGCGGCTGGCCGCGATGGCGCGGGACGCGGGTGCGGACGTCATCGAGGCGAATCTTTCGTGTCCCAACGTATGCACGTCCGAGGGAAGCGTGTACCTCGATCCGGCGGTTTCGAAACGCGTCGCGATGGCCATGCGAGAGGCGGCGGGGAGCACGCCAATCACCCTGAAAGCGGGCCTGTTTCAGGAACCCGAGTCGCTGGATGCGCTGTTGCGTGCCGTATCGGGTTATGCCGACGGCATCATCCTCGTGAACGGGATTTCCCGGCGCGTCATCAATCCCGACGGAACGCCCGCCTTTGGCGCGGGTCGCGAGGTCGTCGGCGTGCTCGGGCGCAGCATTCACAGTCCCTGCCTGGCAAACGTTCGCCACGCGGTGGAGACGGTCGAACGCGAGCGGCTGGGGTTGAAGATCATTTCGGTAGGTGGAGTGCTTGGCGTCGACGACGCGCAAGACTATTTCGACGCCGGGGCCTATGCGGTCATGATGGGCGCCGCGCCTATGTTCATGCCGGATTTGGCCGTGCGCTTCAAAGCGCTTCACCCTGAGTGGTAGTGCCGCGATCGGCACGCGCATGTTCCACGTGGGCCTTAACCGTCCGCCGATCGAGTTGCAGGCGTTTCGCCGCGGCCACATAGGAGCCGGTCTCATCGTACACGCGCAAGCAGTACTCGCGGAGCAGGGACTCCGCCGTCAACCGCCGGTGCTTCACATCGTCCAGATATGCGTCATCCTTCGTATGCAGTGAAGATGGTGCCGGAACGTAGGTCTTGCGCACCATGATGTTTCGCACGCACTGCTCCAGTTCGCGCACGTTGCCCGGCCAGGGATAGTCCGAGGGCAGGTGGTCCCAAATCCATGCGTCGGTTTCTTCGGCGAGGGCCTTTGCTTCGGCCTCGCCGGCGACCCGCTGGGCGACGTGGCGGATCAGGTTCCGCAGTTGTTCCCGCGATTCCGCGATCTGCTCCCGAAGCGAAGGCGTCCGGATAGTATCGGAACAGAGCCGGTAATACAGGTCTTCGCGGAAGCGACCGCTCCGGACGGCCTCGGTGAGGTCGCGATTGGTCGCGGCGACGATCTTGCCTCGGAAAGGGCGGCTCTTGGTTTCCCCGACGCGCCGGAAAGTGCGGT
>CAZWDH010000469.1:0-3420 GCA_964632865.1 uncultured Nitrospiraceae bacterium | reverse complement strand
GGAACATGGAGAACACGTCGCTGCCCCATTGCGGCTCGTAGGTCAGCAGCGAGCCGGGTGCGTGCAGGATGCACGGACCCACCAGCCAGCCCGTGCCGGGTTTCAGGCGATAGGCTTTTGAGTAGTCGAGGATGCCGTTGTCGCCACAGTTCCACCGGTCAAGGCACGCGACGATCTC
The DNA here is from genome assembly GCA_964632865.1 of uncultured Nitrospiraceae bacterium. Taxonomy (GTDB): domain Bacteria; phylum Hydrogenedentota; class Hydrogenedentia; order Hydrogenedentales; family SLHB01; genus JAHDWY01. Next base: position 3,242 of record CAZWDH010000469.1, on the reverse strand, counting down.
TTCTTTCTTCGTGCCCGGTTCCAGGCCGAAGAACGTGTAAGGGAAGTTGTTGCCGATGGTGTTGAGCTGCGGCGGGAAGTAGTAGGACTCGGGTTTGCCTTCGCGACCCACCAAGGCGGCCTGTTCCGCGCTCTGGTGATGGTGGTGGGGGATGGGCCCCATGTTGTCGAAGAATTTGCTGTAGACCGGCCAGCGTTTGTACTTGTTCCAGATGGCGTCGCCGATGAGTTCCGCGCCGAGATTGGCGACGGCGTCTTTCAGCGTGAACCGCGCTCCGTCATGCACCACATAGCTCAGGCCTTCATCCGGCGGGGCGCCTTCGTTGTCCGCCGCAGTAGTCGATGCGAACCAGCGTTCGTCGATGCCGCCGCGGTGTTTGCCGAGGGCGTAGTAATCGTCGGGGTGCAGTTTCAGCCGGCGTCCGGGTTGCAGGAACGACCGCGGCACCCACGTCGGCGCTAAGCGCAACAAGCCTTCACCGGCCTCCAGGGCCGCTTTGGCTGACTTTTGAACCTTGTCTCCACTGACCGTATTCATGCGGGACTCCTTCATGATGTGTGCGTGATATACCCCTCAACCCCTCGCGAAACGTTTCCGGCCGGGACATGGCTCCAGTCTTGCCGGAGAGGTCATTCGCGAACGGGCGCGCGCCAAGGCTCCGCAGCAGGCGCAACCGTTGTTATATCAGGCGGATCGGGGGGGAGGCAAATGAAAACCGGACGGCCGAAGCTGCCCGGTCTTTCAGATTGCCGCGCCTGAATGGGAGTCGCTCAATTTCCGGCTTTGCGTTTTGCCTCGTCCAGCGCGTCGAGATACTCCGCGGGGTTTCTCCGGAAGGCCTTCTCGCACGCGGCGCAACACAGCCGGATAAGACGGTTACCTGAAATGAATTCAATCACCGCGCCGTGGGAGCCATCCAGCGCCTCGCCGCTGACGACGCAGGTTTGCAGTGGATAATCAGGCCCTTGCTGCTCCAAGATCACGGCGTCGAGTTCAGGTATATGGGTGCCGTTTTTCGCGATGGACTCCATGACTTCCGTACCGCAACTCGGACAGCAGAACCGCAGCAGCCGGTTCTTGTACACCCGGTCGATGGGGTTGTCTCCCCACGATTCCCGGCTGTTCAAACAGATCGATTCCGGATAGTAGGGAATCTGCGCTGCGATGATCGCCTCGTCAATCGCCTTGAGATACTTCCCGGGTTCCTCCTGAAACTTCGAGGTACAGCCCTCGCAGCAGAAACGCACTTCACGCCCTTCGTGTTGCATCACGACCGGTTCGCCCTTCGCGCCCAGCTCCTCGCCGGATACCGGGCAGGTCGTGAGCGGATACACGTCGCCTGTTGGATTCAATACGGCCGACCGCGTCGCGGGATCGTCTGATTCGGCGGCCATAACCGGAGCGAGCAAGCCGGCCCCAACGGCCACCGTTACTCCAAGCAGACCCAGGCAACACATCTGCAAACGTCGGTGACTGGTCAACGATCGAATTGTCATCGTCGGTCCTCAATGGTTGGACAGGCGGCGGACGCGCCCATCGCGTTTCGGGTATTACAATACGACGCCGGAGGCCTGCCGAATGTGCAGGACTCCGGCGGTCGGGCATTGATGCCCTTGGACTGGTTGGTACAGCAAGACGAGGTATCGTCTCAAACCTTGCCCTCCTATGATGCGTTCTACGGCCAGACAGGGCAATGGTTGAAGCTGTCAAAAACCTTTGCGAAACTATCAGGGGCAGGTGTGGCCGAACAGGATTTGTGACAAAGCGCTGATTGCTCCCCTTGTCTTGCGGTCGTAGCGTAAGTTATTGACCCGTAGAAAGATGTTCGTCGAGCGCGGAGGCCAACCCCTCCGCAAGTATACGGTTCCCGGATGGCGTCAAATGACCATCGTTCATATACAAGCGCTTCACGGGGCCATTCTCGATGAGGGTCTGAACTATCGGCACGTAGGGGATTCCCGCCGATTCGAAGAATTCCTCGCACAGCGCCACATCCTTGAACCGAACGTAGGACACCGGGTCCGCGGCTTCGGCTATCGCCGCCTCCCAATCCTCGTCCGACAACTCAATCCACGACGGCAGGCAGAAGGCGAAGAACTTGACGCCTCGACTTTCGCAGTCGTCACGGATTCGCAGCACATCCTCCTGCATCCGTTCCCACGCCTCTTCGAGTTGCGGGTACCAGTCTTCCAACATGAACTCCAGATAGAACGGTCGCGGATGTTGCGGCGGCAGTTCCGGGATCCGGAGAGGCGGAAGAAACCGGACCTGCCGCAGGAGGGTCGTCAGGTCCCACCGTGTGCCCGTCACGCTTTGGAACTGCGCGTACAACCTGCAGTTCGTGATCATCCACCATTCGGCCTGCATGCGCCAATCGGCGTGGTACCGCCAATAGAGCACCATCTGTTCCCATCCCTCGTTGTAGGATTCGAGGTATTCGCCGCTCTGATTCAGCGTGTTGTGCACGTCGTTTTCGGGATAGAGCTGAAGAATCACGAGATCCGGCTCGAGCGCCAGACACCGTTCCAGCAGAAAGATGCGCTCCTGCCAGGGTCCGTATCCGGCTACGCCGGCGTTGATGACCGTAACTTTCCGGTCTGGCATCTGCTCGGAAAGTAGTTCTTCCAAGATGTGCGGATAGCTGTCCTCATTGGCGACACCCCAACCCATGGTCAGCGAGTCGCCAAGTGCAACAACGCGGAATTCATCCGGCTCCTTGGGGCCAACCTCGGGTCCTCGGACGCCCTGAGCCGACACGGACACGGCAAACTCCTGCGGTTCGCCGGTTTTCGGAATGGTGGTGTAGGTGTCGGCGCGGCCCGGACGGAGGGTCCAGAAGGCCGTCGGGTGCGCCTCGAACCCTGCCCGGGCCGACTGTTTGATGATCGGCGCGGGGAAAAGAAATCGCGCGGCGACTTCCGCGAGCGCCAGGCACAGGAGAATGGACGCCGCCAGAAGGGCGCCATTGATCGCTTTTTGTTTCCAGCTTGTCTTCGTCCGGGCGGGCGGCCATGGCGCTTTCCAGACAAATGCCCACACGGTTACTGACCATGCGATAGATTCAATGAGTGGCGCGTCACGAAACACGGCCAGGCGCACAAGCAGAATGGCGGCGACCGCGATGTACGTCGCGCGGATCGCGCGCTCGGTGTGAACAAGCAATCGTTCACGTAAACCCGATGGCGCCGGGGCTGCGACGAGTCGTCCGAAGACGAGCAGCAGAACCACGATAACCGTCTGAC
>CAZWDH010000468.1:0-3425 GCA_964632865.1 uncultured Nitrospiraceae bacterium | reverse complement strand
AGTACGCGACCGGCATTTCCGCCGCGATCGCCTTGTCCCAGAAAGTGCTCAACGGCGGCAAACAGGATCGCGACCGCTACCTCAACTTCCTGGGAAGCGGCGGCTCGAAGTTCCCCCTGGAATTGCTCCGCGACGCAGGCGTGGATATGGAACAGCCGGAACCCGTGGCCACCGCCATGAAACGGTTCGCCACGCTCGTCGACGAATTGGAAGAATTGGTATAAACCCAATCGGACGGATCGGACCGATCGGTCTGATCCGTCCGATTCTCGTGTCTGCCCCGAATCAGGAACCGCCGCATGCTCCTCTTCGACATTCATCTCGATCTCGCGATGAACGCCACGTTATGGAACCGCGACCTCACCCGGCCCATCGAGGAAATTCGCGAACGCGAGCGCGATCTCACCGACTATCCCGACCGCGGCAATGGCGTGGTGTGCCTGCCGGAGATGCGTCGTGGCGGCGTGGGGCTTTGCGTGGCCACGCTCATCGCGCGCTACGTGAAACCCGGCAACCCGTTGCCCGGCTCGAACAGTCCCGAACAGGCCTGGGCCATGACGCAATGGCAACTCGCCTGGTACCGCGCCATGGAAGAAGCGGGGGAAATGACACCGATTGTCGATGCTGCCGGACTGGAGCGCCACGCGGCGTTATGGAAGAACGGTCCCCCGCCGGACGCCCCCATTGGATACGTCCTGAGCATGGAATGCGCCGACGCTATCATCACGCCCGCTCATCTCGAAGGATTTTACGAGCAAGGCGTCCGCGCCGTCGGACCCGCCCACTACGGTCCCGGCACCTACGCCCAGGGCACTGAAGCCACTGGCGGACTCGGCCCGCGCGGGCGCGAACTCCTCGACGAAATGGCGCGCCTGAACGTGATCCTGGACGCCACCCATCTCTGCGACGAGAGTTTCTGGGAAGCCATGGACCATTTTCACGGCCCCGTCTGGGCCAGCCATTCCAACTGCCGCGCCGTCGTCCCCGGCGAACGCCAGTTCTCCGACGACCAGATCCGCCTGCTCATCGAACGGGGCGCGATCGTCGGCGCGGTCCTCGACGCATGGATGGTCATCCCCGGCTGGGTAAAACACCAGACCCTCCCCGACGAAGCCGGGCTGAGAATGGAGCACGTCGTCGATCACATCGATCACATCTGCCAACTCGCCGGCAACGCCAACCACGTCTGCATCGGCTCCGACCTCGACGGCGGCTTCGGCCGCGAACAATGTCCCGCCGACCTCAACAGCATCGCCGACCTCGCGAGGTATCGGGAATTGCTCGCCGCACGCGGATACGGTGCAGGCGATATCGATGCCATCTTTCATGGGAATGTGATACGCTATTTGAAAGACGTTTGGTCATAGCGAGAACTGCCCTCATCGCGGGCAAGTCTGAGGAGAATGTTTACATGCGACACGCTGCCATTCCGCGTTCGTGCTTCTTCGCGCTGGGCTTTCTCCTAGTACCGGGTTTCGTGCCCGCAATTGCCGAGTTACAAAACATCGTCGTCAACGGGTTCTATTCTCTTCCGGAGTCCGAGCGTCTTGTTCAGGTAATTAACCTTCCGCAACACCAGGATGGCGGCGTTTCAAACAATGTTCCCGAAATGGAGAGTCTTGTCCTAACACCGTTTGGGTACAATAATCGCGGATACAGTGGCGGTTACAAGCAGGTTACGATCCCCGAGCGTCCTCGTCCAAAGTCGTACCCCAATTACGGAAGAGTAGCGCTGTTTTTTTATTTTGGCGTTCCCGGCTGGACCGACGGCTCGCCCCGCGATGGTGATCTTATGGTTCATATCAACGGACAACGAATGTTCAGTACCTCGCTGAACGGCTCGGAATGGCAGCCGAGGTTGGTGAGCTTGGGCAGCGCGGTCGGAGAGAACGTTGACATCGATTTCTGGGGCGCATGGATGGAGGGAGAGCCCCTTCCCGTCGTTATTGCCTTGCCCCGGATTGTGGCGTGGCATGGCCCCTACTACCAGGGCTCGGGTGGACTCAGTATCATTGGTCCCCATGGAGGCCGGACCGTATCGAACTACTACAAGCCGGACCTGGATTGGCAATGGGAATTGAGTATCGATGGCACGCAGGTTGAGCGCGGTCCACTGATGGTTGAGGTGTTCCACGTCTACCGGCCTGCCGACCTGCTGCTCAAATCGGCAACTTATGAATACACCGCATCGCTGCGGGAAGGTAGCTACTGGATGCCACTTCCCTTACCTCCGGCAAACGAGCCGGGCGCGAGTGTATACGCTTTACGCGGCAAGGTCGAGTCCGGCGCAGTCGACGTCATCCCCAATTTCATGGCTGACGACGCGGAGTACCTGCGCGCAATAGAGGCGGGGCTGGCTGTGGGTTCCGAAGAAACTCAATGAGTCGGAATTCGGCTGGCGTCGCTATCGCTTAGGCGTGCCGATCAGATAGTGGTCGTGATTCTCCGCTGCGTCCTCAGGCAAGCCTTCCGCTTTGCCAATGAATCGCGCGAATCGCTCGGTAAACGATGGGCCGGTATCCTCGTCTGCGGTGTCCGCAGCCTCTGCCAGTTCGATCCGAACCGCGACACCTTCCGGCAGCGTCACCGGTTCGTCGAGGACGATCGTTCCGTTTTTGACGTGTCCTTTGTACACCATCTGTCCAGACTCCGTTGATTTTACCTCCCAATTGTAACACAGATGAATGTAGCGCAGGCGTCTACCGCGCGCGTTCGGCTGCGCGAACCCGCGCGCCCTTGCGGTCGGCTACCAGTCCGTCACAAGCGGCGGCGTCTTTGGGTTCATGCACGTCGAACCCGATCGCTTCCCAGCGTGGATCGTCGGGGTCCAGGCCGAGATGCTCGATGTAACCACGTTCCGCAATGAACCACTTGCCGTGCGCGGTCAGCAAGTATCCGCCGTTCGCGTCGAGGTAGGACCGCGCTTCCTCGTGCGACTTGCACCAGTTGTGCCAGAACGCGCTCGAACCCGGCGGACACCACAGCACATCGGCGGCGTCCTTCAAGTTCTTCCACGCCGCGTAACCGTGCTCGCGGGCGACGACGGCCAGGGCATGCTTGCGCTGAATCGCATCGCGATTCGCGAGAATTTCGTCCACGGTTTGCTCGCGGAACGGAGCGATCCGCCGGAAACGTTCCGCAGCTCTCTTCGCCACGGTCGCCTGCTCGGACTTCAGGTCTTTGAGTAACAGAGATGCGTCGCGTTTGCACTCTTCGATGGAGGGAATAGGACGGGTCATGAGATCGATTCCTTTGTCTGTAACGTGGACGCGATCCGCACTGTCCACAAAGGAAATTCTCTCACGAATTCGTTTGAACGTCTTGGGAGTGATACCATCTTTCGCGGATAAGGCGCCTCCCGGCACCGGCGGAAGCATAGCGCGATCGGCTCCGAGAATACAAACGAAGCCGCGCGTCCGTGTGTG
>CAZWDH010000467.1:0-3434 GCA_964632865.1 uncultured Nitrospiraceae bacterium | reverse complement strand
TCCCGATTCGCGGTGCACGATGTGCCGTTGCACGCGGTGCGGATTGAAGTGCGCGCTGAACAGGTTGCCCTCGAACTCCGGCCCCCACGACGCGCTCTGATACAGCGCCAGCCCCGAAGGCGCGATCCGCGCGAACTTCGTCATCACCGGCATGAGGTCTCCCGTGCGCACGAATTCGGACACGGACTCGTGGTACTTGGGGTAAACGCCCCCTTCGACAAAGTGCAGCAACGCGTCTCGCTGGCCGTTCTTCGGATCGGTGAAGTAGGTCATGGTGCCGAACATATCGCCGCTATCGGTCCACACCAATTCGACGGGGTTGTCGAAGCCGCCGCCCGCGACGCGTTCGAGGCCGGTCCCGTCCGGACGGCAGCGCCAGATTCGCGGCGCGAGACCTTCGAGCAGGTCGCCTTCCTTCGTGGTGATCTTGTAGCCATGGCGACCGTGGGTCAGGTACAACCATCCGTCGGGTCCCAGGAACGGCCCGTGCAGGCTGGCGGTGTTAAACACGTTCCATCCCGTGAGCAGCACTTCACGCTCGTCCGCCACGCCGTCGCCATTCGTATCGCGAAACCGAAAGAAATCCGGCGGCGACGCGACGTACACGTTCCCCTGGTGGCACAACACGCCCATGGGCAAGCTGAGTTGATCGGCGTACACCGTGCGCGTGTCGAATACGCCATCGTCGTTCGTGTCTTCCAGCATGAGGATCACGCATTCCGGCGCTTCCACCATCTCTTTCCCGGAGATGTCCTTGCCGGACGATTCTGCGATAAACAGCCGCCCGCGATCGTCAAGGGTGATCAGCATCGGGTAGGAACTCAGTTCCGGTCCCGCCGCAATTTCCACATGAAAGCCTTCGGGGACGGAGATCGTGTCAAGCATCGAAGGGGTATCGGCGAAGGCCGCGGTCGAGGCGAGAACGAAACACAGAAAGACAATTCGGGGGAGATCAAACGTCTTCAAAGCCAAAGCTCCTGATGTTGACGAAGAACGAAGCAGCCAAGCGCAACCGATGAATGGGACTAAGCTAAACGGATACCGCGCGCGGAATTCAAGCGCGGGACCGCTCAAAATCACAATGCTTAGCCACAAGAGAACGCAAGGAACGCAAAAGGATTCGAGGTGTTACTTTTCGCGTTCCTTGCGTTCTTTCGCGGCAAATGATTCTTGTATTCCTTCATCCAATCGCGCGCTTGAGAAAGTTCCGCGTGATCCGTTCGACCCGTGCATCCGGCCCGTGCGGCCGGCCGTTGTGCGAGTATGGGAGCATATGCCCTGGCGGACTGCTCAACCCCTGCGCCCAGTAAATGGTCGACGCGTTAAACACCCAGTTGCCTTTCGGACCCGGATACAAGGTCGCGGTCCAATGGCCAACCTCTTCCGCGCCGTTGATCGCGTCGCCTTCGGCGATGACCTTCAACCCCTCGATCGGCGCGGGCTCGCCATGGAACTCCCAACCCACGATCCCCGGAATGCGATCGCCGTTCTTCATGCCGGTGCCGTCGAACAACCAGCACGTGTCGTCGGTAACGATCCAATCGCCGGACCCGTTGAACGGAATGATCGTGCGCGCGCCGATGAGGTCGCGCTCGTCCGGGCCTTCCATGGGGAACGGCCCCATGATCTCCGCTTCCTTCTCGCTCATACCGCCGAAACAGCCCTCGCGCGTGAAGGTGCGGTGCGGTTGTCCCGTCGAACTCGGCGACAGGGGCGCGACGAAGCAGCACGTGTTGCCCGATAGAAACGCCACGTTCACGCCCGCGTCGACGCCGGCCTTCACATGGTTGAACTGTTCGAGACTCCAGTACTCGTCGTGACCGACGGAGATGAAGGCCCTGCCCCGCGTCACGCAGGCGGGATCGGCGTGCACGTCGGTGTTGGAGCAATAGGTCACGTCGTAGCCTTCCCGCTCCAGCCAGTAGGCCAGCGGAAACTCCCACAACAGAAACTCGCCGGACCCTTGCGACAAGGGCGCGTCGATGATCTGGCAATACTTGCCGTAGGGCCGGTCGTAGCTCACGCGGATGCCGGGTTTCAGCGCCCAGATGGTCTCTTCGTTGTCGTAGAGCGAATAGTTGTCGGGCCAGCGGTTGTAGGCCTGCCACGTGTTGTCGCTGCATTGAAACACCACGTCGGCTTTCCGGTCGTCGCTGACGATGAAGATGATGTAGCTCTCGCAGCGCCCCTCGACGAGCTGGAGCATGCCGAGGTACACCCCGCTCACCCAGTCCTCGGGGATGGTGATCGTCGCGCAGGGCGTCCACCGGCACTCGCGCAAGCGATCCTCGCCCACGGGCGGATCTTCCTGCGCCACGCCCTCGAAGGGACCCAGCGCCATCACGTGCCGTGCCCCCGCCCCGCCGTAATAGCCCATGCGGTAGAGATCGATGGTGAACGGCTTCGCCGGGTTCGTGCTGACCATGAGGTCCAGCGTCTCCCCCGCCCGCAGGCTCGCCCGCGACACGTACCCCTCGATCCACGGACACCGAAACTGCGTCGCCGGATCCACCCGCGTATACGTCAACTGCCAGTCCGTCGCCCCCGGCTTCGCATTCTCTTTGCGAATCACATCCTGCCGCGCCGCATCCGCCATCTCACCGCCTCCCATCCCCGAACTCAACGCCGACGCAATCCCCGCCGCCGCCGTCGCCTTCAACACCGTCCGCCGGGATAATTCGCTCATTTGGGGAAATGCCTCTTGCGTTTCACGGAAGCAACGCGTCCGTGGGGAATTGCCAAACACACATTCGAGCCTCGCAGCAGGCCATGCGCCAAGATAGGCGTTGTAGCATGAACGGGCGGCAGGGTTCCATTGGCCGGATTAACCGACATTACGTTGTTCACCGAGGCATCTACCCGAGCAGGCCAATGTGGTAGACTCTTCCAAGACACACTGAGTCCCAAACATCGTCACGTTCACATGGTTCTGAATCGGGTCTAACCGTGAAGTACAAGAGGCCAACAAAGAAACTCAGGAGCGCATGACCCTGCTGCTGCGGTGGGCGGCGGAAGAACCCGCCGCCGAGCAGCCATTCTGCCGAACACAAATGCCAATCCCTAACGCAACAGTAGCTGTAGCCGCAGCCGAAAAAGTGCGCGACTATTTGCTCAACCTGGACCATCCTGATGGCGGCTCGAAGGCAGTTTGGTTTCACTCGCTTGGTTACACTCGGGATCGGTGGCAGCTTTTAGCGGATAACTTGCTAACCATAGCACGAGATTGCGTCCAATTCGATACCGAAATTACCGCGTTTGGTGTAAAATACAAGGCATCGGGATCGATTGGTCGACCGAACCACCGGCCTGGAGCCGTTCTGACGGTATGGATCGTTGAAGACGACGAGCCCCCTCGGCTGGTGACAGCGTACCCGGATGAAGACAAATGATTGCTGAACATTCTCTTGTGGTATTGGACTGCGATCCGCCACACG
>CAZWDH010000466.1:0-3435 GCA_964632865.1 uncultured Nitrospiraceae bacterium | reverse complement strand
TGTGGCACACACAGGGCAGCGGCAAGTCGCTCACCATGGTGATGTTCGCGAAGAGTCTGGCCTTGGAGCCGGGTCTTCACAATCACCGCATCGTGCTGGTGACTGACCGCATCGACCTCGATGACCAAATCCGCCGCACCTTCGAACATTGCGGATTGGAGCCGGTGAAGGCGCGCACCGGGAGTCACCTCGTAGACCTGCTCAGGAAGAAGAAAGAACGCGTCATCACCTCCATAATCAACAAGTTCGAGGCGTCGGCGAGTGTGAAGGGGGCGCGTTTCGACGATCCGGACGTGTTCGTATTGGTGGATGAGAGCCACCGGGGACAATACGGTCCGATGCATGCGAAGATGCGAAAGGTGCTGCCGCGAGCCTGCTACGTCGGATTCACCGGCACGCCGGTAATGAAACGAGACAAGAACACGGTTGAGAAGTTCGGAGGGCTCATCCAACCCACGTACACCATCACCCAGGCCGTAGAAGATGGCGCGGTCGTGCCATTGCTCTACGAAGGACGCTACGTGCCGCAGGATGTGGATGAGAACGCCATCGACCGGTGGTTCGACAAGATCACGGAAAACCTAAGCAAGGAGCAGGCGGCAGATCTGAAGCGGAAATTCGCGACGTCAGACCATCTGCAGCGGGCTGAGCAGCGCATCATGGCTATTGCGTGGGACATCAGTACCCATTGGCGCGACCACTGGCAAGGGACGGGGTTTAAGGCGCAACTGGTGGCCCCGTGGAAGCGCATCGCTCTGTTGTATAAGAAGTACCTTGATGACTTTGGCATGGTCTCTTCCGAGGTACTCATCTCAGGTCCTGACGACCGAGAAGGTGAAGAGGACATCTACCAAGAAAACCGCGAACCGGTAATCCGATTCTGGAAGGCGACAATGGAGAAACACGGTTCGGAGGAGGAATACAACCGTAGCGTGATCGGCCGGTTCAAGAACGATGACGAGCCGGAAATCATCATCGTGTGTCATAAGTTGCTGACCGGCTTCGACGCACCGCGCAACACGGTCATGTACCTCGACCGGGACCTGAAAGAGCATACGCTTCTGCAGGCCATTGCGCGGGTAAACCGCATCTACGAAGGCAAAGACTTCGGCTACATAATCGATTACCGGGGCGTCCTTAGCAATCTGGGCCGGGCACTATCGCTGTACGCAGCGCTGCCAGACTTCGACTCTGAGGACTTGGAGGGTACTCTGACGGATTCGGGTGAGGTCGTGGCGCGTCTGCCGCAGCAACACTCCGATCTCTGGGACGTGTTCAAGACCATCGAGAATAAGTACGACGAGGAGGCCTACGAACAGTTGCTGGCCGACGAGGCGCTGCGCGCACGCTTCTACGATCGACTTCGGGCATATTCGAAAACGCTCACCATTGCTCTCGCGTCTGTTTCATTTATTGACGAGACGCCAGAGGAGCGCCTCCGCAAATACAAGCGAGACCTGAAGTTTTTCCAGGCGTTGCGGACGCGCGTGAGCCAGCGCTACGGCGAAACGGTGGACTTCTCAGCGTACGAGCCCAAAATCGAGAAGCTCATCGACCGACATGTGGGCGCCGGCGAAGTGGAGCGCGTCACGGATCTGGTGAACATCTTCGAGAAAGAGCGCTTTGAAGCAGAGCTTGCCCGTGTCGAGGGCGAGGCTGCCCAGGCCGACACCATTGCCCACCGCACAAAGCGCGCCATTAGTGAACATATGGAGGAGGACCCTGCCTTTTACAAGAAGTTCTCCGAGATGCTGGAGGAGATAATCCGCGCCTTCCGGCAGAGGCGCATCGAGGCCTCGGAGTATCTGCGCAAGACGCGGGAGATTATGGAAAGCGTCGTCAACCGAACGGGCGATGTACTGCCCAGCCAATTGGTGGACGCCGAAGTAGCCAAAGCCTTTTACGGTGTCATCCGGCCAGTTCTGGATTCGAGTGCTGGTTCCGAAAGCGAGGAACTGAGTGCGGACGCCGCCCTTGCAATCGACGGAATCATTCGGGACTTGCGGATCGTGAATTGGGCTAACAATATTGACCGGCAGAACGAGATGCGAACTCGCATCGAGGATTATCTTTTTGACCTGAAAGAGGAGCGCGGTCTTGCTCTCGACTTTGAAGGTGTGGACGAGATTATGGAGGAATGTCTCAAGATCGCACGGCTACGGTACGCCTGATGTCTAAGACAGAACCCAAGCGCACGGAGAAGCACGCCATCGTGTTTGGCAAGCAGCGCATTTCGTTTACTCTTGTTTGGCGAAATCGTAAGCAACTCGGGATCGAGGTGCATCCGGATAAGTCGGTCATCGTGCTGGCGCCTGTTGGCAAATCGCTGGAGACTGTGCTCCAGAGAGTGCGAAAACGGGCAACCTGGATCATACGCCAGCGGGACTACTTTGAAAGATTTCAGCCCCTGCCCCCGCCGAAGCGTTTCATAAGCGGGGAAACACACCGATACCTTGGCAGACAGTATCGCTTGAAGGTAGTGGCTAGCGAAGACGAATCAGTCAAGCTCGTCGGCCGGTTCATCTGGGTATACTCGAGCTACCCGGCAGACCCGGCGCGCACGGAGGCGCTTCTCCAAGCCTGGTACGCCACACACGCAAAGGCAATGTTCACCAAACGCCTGGCCGTGTGCCAAAAGGTTGCCAGAGGGGTAAATAAAGTTGAACCGCGCGTCATCGTGCGAAGAATGAAGAACCGCTGGGGAAGTTGCAGCAACCGAGGCACGATTTTGCTGAATACCGAGCTTGTGAAAGCTCCGATTGACTGTATCGACTACGTTATTGTCCATGAACTCTGCCACCTGCGTGAACGGAATCACACGCCCGCGTTCTATCGCCTGCTATCACGCTGTATGCCCGACTGGGAACGTCGGAAGGCGCGCCTCGAAACCGTCATTCTCTAGACTGGTCCGACCTTTGGGGTACCACCTCAAAGGTCCCCACCGCGGCCTTGCTTTGACTCCTGCTTCCCCGCCACGCACTACCAGTTCCATCGGTCATTTGGAACGGGCTCGTCCAAAACTGACGGCGGGCTTTCCGCTAGGCGGACGAACCGATCCGCTTGCGAGTGGGCCCACGAAATTCAGTTCGCGAGTCCGAGATTCCAAATTCCTTGGCAACCAGGGATTTCAGTTTGGACCAGACCAGATCGTAGAGCGCCTTTCGGGGCAGGGAAACACGTAATTTGCTCACAGCAACACCTCAAAATCTCATTTCGGAAAATCGCGCCAACGATTCCGCACCCCTTTTTTTCGTTTTTCATTTCCATTTCCCGGCCCGCTTACTCCCCAAATCACTCCACCGCTCTCAAAAGAGAAAACAACTCCATAAACCAAAACCAAGCATCAAAAAACTCCCCAACCAAAAACATTTCTCGAACACGCGAACAGGAACGCCGGACGAAAAGACCGCGAACACGTACAAGAGAATATCGTCA
>CAZWDH010000465.1:0-3527 GCA_964632865.1 uncultured Nitrospiraceae bacterium | reverse complement strand
GCGCATCGATCAACTGGCCGAAGAAGGCATCCGGTTCACGCAATGTTACGCGGGCAGCACGGTGTGTGCGCCGTCGCGTTGCGCCCTGATGACAGGACTCCATACCGGACACTGCTGGATTCGCGGTAACGCGCGCGTTCCCCTGCGTCCCGAGGACGTAACCGTGGCGGAATTGCTGAAGGATCAGGGGTACACCACCGGACTCATCGGCAAGTGGGGGCTCGGCAATGAGGAAACCACCGGTGTGCCGAACAAACAGGGCTTCGACTACTTCTTCGGCTATCTCGACCAGGGGCACGCCCACAATTACTATCCCGATCACCTGTGGCGTAACGAGGAACGCGTCGAACTGCCGGAGAACGTGCAGAGCGAGACGGACAAAGGCGTCGCGGTTGAGCGCGAGACGTACTCGCACGATCTTTTCGCGCAGGAAGCCATCGATTTTGTCGATCGCCATCAGGATGAGCCGTTCTTTCTCTACCTTGCGCTGACCACGCCCCATGCGAACAACGAAGGGGGACGCGCTACCGGCGACGGCATGGAAGTGCCCGACTACGGGATCTACGCGGAGAAGGATTGGGCGAATCCGCAAAAGGGCCACGCCGCGATGATTACGCGGATGGACCGCGACGTGGGCCGGCTCATGGACCGCTTGAAAGAACTGGGGATTGACGAGAATACCATCGTGTTTTTCACCAGCGACAACGGTCCACATCGGGAAGGGGGCGCCGACCCCGACTTCTTCGACAGCAACGGCCCACTGAAAGGGATCAAACGCGATCTCTACGAAGGCGGCATTCGCGTGCCCATGATCGTGCGCTGGCCCGGCACCTTGAACACGGGACAGACCAGCGACCAGGTTTGGGCCTTCTGGGACTTTCTGCCCACGGCGGTCGAACTCGCGGGCGGCGAATCGCCGGACGGGATCGATGGCATTTCCATGGTGCAGACGCTTCGCCTCCACGGTATGGGCGGCATCAAGCCCATGCAGAAGCAGCACGAATACCTCTACTGGGAATTTTACGAAGGCGGATTCAAGCAAGGGGTGCGCACCGGCGACTGGAAGGCGGTCCGGAACGGGAAAGACGAGCCGCTGGAACTCTACGATCTATCCACAGATATCGGCGAGGTAAGCAATATTGCGGAGGAACATCCCGACGTGGTCCAACGCATCGAAGAGTATCTCAAATCCGCCCGAACGGAAAACGAACATTGGCAGGTGAAATAAAGTTCCAGGTGGTCTCGTTGCGCCTGGAGATCGATGCGCGTCGCGGTCGTTGTCTTGCATTAGGCTTGAGGGGAAGGTTCTTCGCCCGTAACTGGGCGCTCTAAGAAGCCAAAAGCCGCACCACGTTCGACGGGCGTACCATGGGCAAAGCGCGTCGTCCAATGGGAGCGCGAGATGGAGTTCAAGATATCCCAATCACGCCGGTAAGCCCGCTCAATTTCGGTCCGGTCATCCACGCAACCTTTCTCGAACGGCCCAACCGGTTCCTGGTGCGGTGCCGATTGGAAAACGGGCGGAAGATCGACGCCTTCATGCCGAATCCGGGGCGCATGGGGGAACTGTTGTTGCCGGGAGTCCGGCTGCACCTGATGGACCACGGGGTGGGTATCCTCCGCAAAACGCGCTACACCTGCCTCGCGGTGGATCGCGAAGGCGCGTCAGTCTTTCTGCACACCCACGTCAACAACGCCGTCGCAGAGTATCTGCTGCGCTCGGGTCGCATCCCCGGATTGGAGCGGGCTGAGGTCATCCGCAGCGAGGTCCGCGTAGGGCACAGCCGCTTTGATTTCCTGCTGCGCGAAAACGGCCGTGACGTGTTGGCCGAGGTGAAATCGGTGACGCTGTTTCACAACCGCGTCGCCATGTTTCCCGATGCCGTTACCGAACGGGGCCGCCGCCATCTCATGGAACTCGCCGCCATCGGCCGCGCGCAACCCGAGGCGAAGCCGGTTGTGCTGTTCCTGGTCCATTCGCCCAAGGCACGCTGGTTCATGCCCGATTATCACACGGACCTCGCCTTCAGCCGGACGCTCCTCGACCTGCGCGACGATCTGCGCATCTTCCCGGTGGCTTTGCAGTGGTCGAAGTCGCTCACGCTGCGCGGGCGGCCCAGGTTACTGACGATCCCGTGGGACTACATCGACGCCGAAGCGCGAGACCGGGGAAACTACGTGGTAGTAGCGCGCTTCCGGCGCGCCTGGAGAGATCGGACCGATCCGACCGATCCGACTGATCGGTCCGATCAGTCCGCTCAACGAAGCCGCGAACTCGCACCGGGCTGGTATCTCGCTGCGGGCGCACACGTCGACGACCTCGCCGCTCACCTAAGGCGACTGCGCACCGGCCTGAAACGGCCCATGTCAGGGACCGAGCGGGTCTGCGCAGCGGCCGATGCGGTTGCCGTGTATCCCGTGCGCGGTTCCCACTGCGTTCAGGCAGCGCTGACAAAGGCGCTTTCGAAAGTCTTCCCCATCGCCATTCGACCCGGCTGGTTCTCTTCGGAAGCTGACCCTTGCCATCTGCTGGCCTTTCAGTCGCTTCTGCTCGACGCGCGGTTGCGCCCCCCCCTGCGTAGCATTCGCTTGAGATTGGCCGAACGGCACATGGTGTCGTCTATGGGGTGAGACGGGCCGGGCTCTCGCCGCTTTTGAGAGGGTGACTAACCTGGCGGTTCCAGCGTTGGAGGTCGTGGCTATGAGAAGCTTTGCAGGTGTTGGACTCATGTTGTGTATCTCCGCTCTTGGGGCGCATGCGCCGAAAGTGGCTGCAGATGAACCGGAAACGGCAATGGCGCCGCTGGCCATCGAACTGCCGGAGCCGAGTTTTGGCAGCACGCCCATCAACTATTTCTCTGAATTCCTCGAAGAACGAGTCTACACGCCACGTCCGCAGTTCATGGCTCCCGCGGGCACGACGAACCTTGCGAAAGACCGGCCGGTGACCAGCAGTTGTGTGAATCCGGCGTACGGAAAGCTGTCTCAAATTACGGACGGCAAAAAGGGCCCCCAGCCCGACGATTGCGTGGAACTCGATCCTGGAGTGCAGTGGGTCCAGATCGATCTCGGCCAGGAATGCGCGATCTATGCCGTCGTGGCCTGGCATCAGTACAGCCGGGAGAACGTATACTTCGACGTAGTTGTAAAGATCGCGGATGATGCCGAATTCACGACGGGCGTGCAGACCATTTACAACAACGACTTCGATAACTCCGCCGGGTTGGGCATCGGAAAGGACAAGGAGTATTACGAGACGAACGAAGGCCGGTTGATCGATGCGAAGGGCGTCCAGGCCCGCTATATCCGGCTCTATTCCAACGGCAATGCCGTCGACGACCGCAACCACTACGGCGAAGTCGAAGTGTACGGGACGGCCGTCAGCGGCGAATAGACAGCCCAAGGGTTACAATGAGGTCATATGGAGTGCGAAGGCTTGCCTTCGCAGTGACAGAGCGGGTTTCAACGATCTCGTCACGTGGGGTTTGATATCCCTTCTCAATTATCAGTAACGGCGCCATTGAGTC
>CAZWDH010000464.1:0-3533 GCA_964632865.1 uncultured Nitrospiraceae bacterium | reverse complement strand
CAGTTTAAAGTGCGTGTCCATGGCTTCGCGCGCCATGATGAGGTGCATGATTTCGCTGGACCCTTCGAAGATGCGGCCCACGCGCGAGTCGCGCAGGAACCGCTCCACGGGGACCGGTTGTTCGCCGCGCTCACGGAGGGAATGTTCGGTCTCAAACCCACGCCCGCCGCGCACCTGCAAATAGTCGTCCAGCACGCGCCAGGTGGTTTCCGTGCAGAAGTACTTCGCGATGGCGGCTTCGAGGCGGATGTCGGCGTTCTCTTTGTCCGCGAACGCGCAGGCCAGCCAGACCACGCTCTCCATGGCAAAGGTATCGGCGGCCATGTTGGCGACCTTCTTCGCGATGGCCTGATGCTTGCCGATGGGCACGCCCCACTGCACGCGGCCGTTGATCCAACTTTGCACTTCCTGCACGCAGAGCTTGCACGCCCCGGCCGAGGCCGCCGGAATGCCCAAGCGCCCGGTGTTCAGGGTCGCGAGCGCAATCTTCAGGCCCTGGCCCGGTTTCCCGATGATGTTTTCGGCGGGGACCTTGACGTTGTCGAATTTCAGGAGCCCGTTGGAGAGCCCCTTGAGTCCCATGAAGGAGCACCGGTGTCCCACCGAGTAGCCCGGCATATCTTTTTCTACGATGAAGGCCGAGATCTGGGTGCGCTCTTTACCGTTTACCATCTTCGGCGGCGTCTGCGCCATGACCACGAGGATGTCCGCGTCCGGGCCGTTGGTGCACCAGAGCTTCTCTCCGTTTAGCAGATAGTAGGAGCCGTCTTCCGAAGGCGTGGCCGTCGTGCTCATCTTGGCGGGGTCGGAACCTACGTCCGGTTCCGTCAAGGCAAACGCCGAAATCTCGCCCGCCGCCAAGCGCGGCAGGAACTTTTTCTTCTGTTCCTCAGTGCCGTACATCTTGAGCGGCTGCGGCACGCCGATGCTCTGGTGGGCGGACAACCACGTCGTCGTGCTTTGGCAGTAACTGCCCAGCAGCGACAGCACGCGGCTGTAATTTGTCTGCGAAAGACCTACGCCGCCGTATTCCTTGGCAATCTTCATACCGAACGCGCCCGCATCAGCAAAGGCTTTCAGCGCTTCTTCGGGGTAGTGGCCCGTGTGGTCAATTTCGATGGGGTCGACATACTTCTCGAGGACTTCCCGAATCTTGGCGAGATACTCGTCTCCCGCCTTCTTGTCCTCAGGATCCTGGGCCGGAAAGGGGTGCATCAGTTCCCATCGGAAACTTCCCCGGAACAACTCCGCCGTGAAGCTGGGGAATTTCCATTCGGTCTGGCGAGCGTCCTCGGCCAGGTCCATTGCCTTCTCTTTTGCCTTATTGTCGAGGTCTGCCATAGCTGTATACCCCAAGGTTGATTGCGAATGACCGATGCCTACCTACAGGTAGATAGGTTCTCCAGTATAGGTCAAAAGCCTTATCTTGTCTACTCCTTATGGATTCCCCAGAGTGGAAGATCCGCGTCGCCAATGGATTATACCTCAGACGCACTGCGGATTGACAAAACCCCAAGTCTCCCCTAGACTTAGAGTTGCAAGGCTTTTTCAACGACCTCCACTCAAGGAGCCCCCGCATGCCCTCAACACATGATGGCGAAAAGCAAGCGGCCATGGACCTCGCGGAAGATTCCCGGCAGAAGGAATGGGTCCACCCGAGTTTTGTCGCGGAACTCTTTCGCGGAAGGGTCCGGTGGGAACTGGTCAGTCCCTTTCCCGTGCAAGACCCTGAAGACAAGCGTATCGGCGACGAGTACCTGGAGCGGGTCCGGGAAGTCCTGGAAACGCATGTGGACCCGGAAGCGGTCGACCGGAACGGGGAAGTCCCCAAGGCCGCGCTGGACGCATTAAAGGAGATCGGCTGCTTCGGGCTTAAGATCCCAAAAGAATACGGGGGACTCGGGTTTTCCCAGATCAACTACAACCGCGTCGTCGGCTACATGTCCACGTATTGCGCGTCCACCTCGGTCTACGTGTCGTCACACCTCAGTATCGGCGTTCCCCAGCCCTTGAAGCTGTTCGGGACGGAAGAACAGAAGAAGAAGTTCTTGCCCCGGCTCGCAAAGGGGGCCATCTCCGCATTCGCGCTGACGGAGCCGGGTGTCGGTTCCGACCCCGCGAAGATGAGCACGACGGCGACCCCTTCCGAAGACGGATCGTACTACTTGCTGAACGGCGAAAAATTGTGGTGCACCAACGGCCCGGTGGCGGAAATCCTTGTCGTAATGGCGGTTACGCCTCCGAAGATCGTCGACGGCAAAGAGAAGAAGCAGATTACGGCTTTTGTCGTGGAAACCGACACGCCCGGTTTCGAGGTGGGCCACGTCTGCCAATTCATGGGTTGTCGCGGCATCCGGAACGGCCTGCTCCGGTTCCACAACGTCAAAGTCCCCGCGGAAAACATCATCGGCAAACCGGGCCAGGGATTGAAGATCGCCCTGACGACTCTCAATACTGGAAGGCTAACCGTGCCGGGCACTTGCGCGGCCGGCGCGCGGATGGCCCTGCATGCCTGCCAGGATTGGGTGAACGAACGGGTCCAGTGGGGCGCGCCCATTGGCCAGCACCAATCTGTCGGGAAGATGCTGGCGAACATGGTCGCGGATGCCTACGCCATGGACAGCATCGACGCCCTCTGCTGCGCCTATGCGGACGAAGGCGCGGTCGATTTGCGATTGGAAGCGGCGATGGCCAAGTATTACTGCACGGAAACGTCCTGGCGCATTTGCGACGATTTCATCCAGGTGCGGGGTGGTCGTGGATACGAGACGGCGGAGTCCCTCCGGAAACGGGGTGAAAAGCCTATCGCCGCAGAGATGGCAATGCGAAACGCGCGCATCTCGCGAATCATCGAAGGCACGAGTGAGATTATGCAGCTCTTCATCGCGCGGGAGGCGATGGACACGCATGTGCGTCAAATTATGCCGATTCTCATGCCCCGGCCCGGCGATAAGGACAGCAAAATCAAGCACATCCTACGGGCTGCGAAGTTCTATTTAGGCTGGTATCCGAAAACGTGGTTGCCGGGCGACGGCTGGGACGCGCACAACCTGTCGTCCAAGAACCGGGGGCACGTTCGCTACGTGGGCAAATGCGCCAAGCGCTTGGCGCGCAGGATGTTCCACACGATGGTGAAATACCGCGAGAAGTTGGAGCTCGAGCAACTCATTCTCGCCAACTTCGTGGACATTGGAACGTACCTGTTCGCAATGGCGGCTTGTCTCGCGCGCGCCGAACGGCAGTTGGCGGACAGCCCGGGCGACCAGCAGTTGCAGGATGTGGTGGACTTGTATTGCCGAAACGCCCGAGAACGGATTGAGGCTGCGTTCTCCAGCGTGAAGCGCAATCACAACGCGCTCGTCAACGACGTGTCCCGCGCCTACATGGAGGGCGGCTATGAGTGGATGGTACGGGACGTGTACGCGGGTTACCCGCCGATCCTGGATCCCGAGGAACTGGCGCTGATGGCAGAAGCCGCAAACGCCTCCTCGAGCACACCGGCGCATTCGCAGTCCGGATAGGTCTAACCTGAC
>CAZWDH010000463.1:0-3547 GCA_964632865.1 uncultured Nitrospiraceae bacterium | reverse complement strand
CAGGCGGATCAGTTCTGAACCGGAAACCGGTCCCGCACCTTTCTCGTAGAATTCAAACTCCAAGCGTGTATCAGAATCCATAACCGGCAGCGCCTGGTTAGCGTTGGACCGCTCGTCCAGCAATACGGTGCGCCATCGCGCATAGATGCGCTGTGCTTCGCTGAGGTCTTTTCGCGTCCGGGTCTCCTGTGCGGCAAGCCCGACAAGTCGATCGCGTAATTCGCAGGACTCGTAGAAGTTCGCGTGCGTGCGCGCCACATGGTAGAACCATTGAATACACGAGGCCTCCGCATCAAAGGTCGCCCGGTTTCGTTCGGGTACGCGCCTGTTCGCTCGTTCCATTTCCCGAACGGCACGTTCCAGCGACGTTTCCATTTGACGGTAGTGCTTGGCAAAGACCGGACGATCACCCCTTGGCGACGTATAGAACGCCGGGTCTCCCGTATACGCGCGTATATTCGGTGGTTCGCCATCCGGATTGGTAAACATATAGTGGGCGGGGCCGAAATAGTAGGGCCCTGTGTAGTACGGGGGCAGTTCGGGCGACCAGGCTATCGCGTCGGATACCTGTCTCCATGCCTTTCGCAGCGACGGGGCAGCCTTCTCACCGGCGATCCGGCGCGCCAGGTTTTGGATCACCATCTCGTTGCGGGGAGCCGGGTCCCACCAGAAGAACTTGTGCACCTCCGCCGAGGTGGTCCCATAGCCGGGCCGAAAGAAGGGAAAGACCCAGGCGCCGTCCGCGCCGGAAGCCGCCAGAACCTCGGCGCGCTCCGCCCAGCGGTCGATACACGGGATGTAGGGTAATCCCGGGGCCTCGAAGGCAAGCTCCGGCTCACTTTTGAGGTAGATGGGGATACCGTGCTTTCGACAGGCTTCGATCTGTCGCCGGGCCCGCTGGCTGGGTCCGATGAAGTCGATACTGTAATCCCAGATGGATTTGGTCACTCCATCCGCCTTACGAACCTCTTCACTCTTCTCGATTTCGGTCAAGATCGCCGTGCCCGCCGACAACTTGCTGATAAAATCCAACTGCTCGAAGTCGGCGGACCAAACATGTTCGGCAGAATAGGGCCATACGACAATCTGGGCGGCGGGGTTGGCTTCGCGCGCGGCGTTGGCGAGGTAATTGCAGAGATTAGAGACTACCGCCTCGGCGCCCAGGGCCTCGCATCGGTCACAGTTCGTATGGCCCTTCGATGCGCCGCAGGCACGCATGAAACAGTGCTGAAACTCCTCGCCGCCAATGATCATCACAACGCCGTCCAAATCCAGTGCCTGAACGACGCCCCGAACGCTTTCGCAGAGATATTGCCGGACAAGCGGATCTTCGGTGCAGGGGATGTAGCCGGTCGGGCCGGTATACCAGTCTCGATACACTTCTGCGCCTCGACTCCCCGGATGATTCATGAAAAGAGGATGGTCTTTGGGAAGCAGGTCGAATTTGCGGAGGAAACAATAGCGCTTGAGGCCGTAACGTCGTGCTTCGCCGGCAGCCTGCTCCATCCTCGCGAGGAGTTCCGGATCCCTGCGATGAGACAACTCGGGAATGAGGTCACTGGTCGAGACCGCGTAGACATCAAGACCTGCCAGATTGCTGGCATCGTATAAGAGCGCCGCGTTGTACCCCATGAACGCCAAATCGCGGTAGGAGCCGCCGTACGTGGCTTTGCCCACTCGCAGGGACAGGCGAGGGGAATACGTCTGCTGACCGACCCTGAGGATGGGAGCCTGACGAAACCCCATGAGGTCAACGAGCTTCACGACGCCGTCCCGCACACCCTGGGGGTCACTCCCTTGAACCCGTATTCTGTTGGGGTGGCTTTCGATGGTAATCGTGAATGATTCGGGAACGTCCGGTCTTCCGCCTCCGGAGCACGACAAAACAAGTGCACGCTCCGTTTCTTCCAACGCCGATAGTGTCAACGGCGCTACCGGTAGATCGAGCCCCATGCGCTCGAACAGGAATTGCGCGAGGTCTTGTGCCATCCGCATCGTGAGGGGAACTGCGTCGGCGGGAAAACCGATGCGCCAGGTCCGATCGATGCCGATCTCCTCCGGTCCGGGTGTGGCGCGTGGGTCGCGGTTGAATCGCGCGAAGTAATCCGTCGAGAGAAACGAAAATGACTCCACACGGGGTAAGGACCCAGGGCCCTTCCCGGCGGACTTCTCAGCGTCCGTTGCCGTTCCACCCCATGCGAGCCCTGTGGCAATCACGAAGATAACGGCCAGCGCCTGTCTTGGGATCATCTCACGGGACTCCAGGATTCTTGGAAGAACAACGGTTCCATCACAAACAGGAGCGCCCTATCGGATTGAGTTTATCATGCCGCGGCCACTAAACACGTACAAGTAATCATCCTGATAACCACGACGCAAGACTTCGACTCGGCAGGTTCGCATGAGCACTTCGACGCGTTCGTGGAGCACTTTCGCAAGGCGCTCGAAGACACCAAGGTCCGTAGCGACTTGATTGATGAACTCCTTTTCCGGGTTATGCGGACGAGAAGCGACGTGCTGGGGCTATAAGGCCCTTTGTTGTCGAGGACCGGCACGGTTCAACGTGCCACACGAGCCGGAGAACTCCGCCGCGAGGCCCGCCCTGTGCTGCGAGGCCCACTGGCGATGGGCGTCACCTTCCCGTGACCAATGCGCGCACGAGCGCCTCGTCCACTCCATAAGGTTCCCCCACCGCTCCATACAGTCGTTCCACGCACTCGCGAACTTCCTTCGCGCTCATGCCAGCAGCCTTGGCTTCGCCCGCGGTCTCATACATGCGGCCGAGAACCTCGCGGCGAACGGCCTCACGGCATTTTGCCACCGCGCCCTCACAAATAAAGACACCTTGGCCCTGCCTGGCGTATACGATGCCCAAGAACTCCAATTCCCGGTACGCTTTTACGACCGTTACTACGTTCAAGTCCAGCCGGCCGGCTAGCTCGTGAATCCCGGGCAACTTATCGCCAGCTTTCAAGCGCCCGTTCGCCACGGCAAACCGCACGAGATTTTTGATTTGCACATACACGGCGATACTGCTGTTCGTATTCACCCGATCAAACATGGCCCCTCCCCTACTGCGCGCTGCAAAAACAACCCGCTCGTCGCAGAATCGATAACAGATTATACGATCCGCCAATCCGCAAACGAATGCTCGGGCTGCTTCGTCATCCCGAACGAAATGAAGAATCCCGGAGGATGAAAACAATTGATCGAAGCACAAGCCACGACACAAACCACGACGTGCGAGCTTGACGAGCGGGCAGAGGCACGATACCAACTCCGACTGGAGCAAGCACGCCCTCGAAGCACTCGCCCAGGCCAGCAGGGCGGCAATCAGAAACCCCCTATGTCCGCATTGCATCAGTCCGTACGTGCAGTGGAAGGCATACTGCACACGCGCAACCGATGGTTCAGGTACCGAAAGACACCCTAAAGGGATATAGTCATGGCCAGGAAATGCTCAGGGAAAAGCTTGCGTTTGGGAATCGGGCTGAGCGTTAGGAGGCGTACTATGGTTCAGGACGAGAACAAGACCAAGGACCAACTC
>CAZWDH010000462.1:0-3580 GCA_964632865.1 uncultured Nitrospiraceae bacterium | reverse complement strand
AAGTCCCAGAC
Organism: uncultured Nitrospiraceae bacterium; assembly: GCA_964632865.1. Classification (GTDB taxonomy): domain Bacteria; phylum Hydrogenedentota; class Hydrogenedentia; order Hydrogenedentales; family SLHB01; genus JAHDWY01. The sequence continues at coordinate 3,569 of CAZWDH010000462.1, read as the reverse complement.
CTTGAGAAAATCCAGGAGCGGGGTTCGAGACCTCTCGAACCCGGCTCCTGGTTTGTCGCGTTACGCTCAAATTCCCTCTGCCACAATAGTCCTCGCATGATACGGCGTAACCGAATTACTGGCCGTCCAACTTCGCCAGCTCCTCCTTCGCCGGCGCGCATTCCGGATTCTTCTCCAGGGCGAGTTCCCAATCCGCGCGTGCCTGTTCCACATCACTGGCCTTCTTGTAGGCAAGACCACGCAAGCATCGCGCCGTTTCCAGTTCGGGATTGAGCTCAAGCGCTTTCGAGAGTAACGCGATGGCCTCGGCGGGATCGCCTCCTTCATTGGGCTCCGCAAACACGAACGGCTTCGCCTGCGCCACGTAGGCCAACGCATTCTCCGGATCGAGTTCGACGGCCATTGCCGCCGCGTCTTCCATGTCCTTGCGGTACTTCTTCGCACGGTAGTCGCTACGGATCATGGTTGCCAACAAGTCCGCCTTAAGGCGGTACGTTTCAGAATTCGGTTGCATCGATTCCAGCGCGCGCAGTCCCGCTTCGGCGGCCTTGTCAATCGCGTCACCCAACGGACGCCGCTCCGCGATGTTCGATTCCGGCAATTGTTCCCACTCAATGCGAAGGAGTTCCGCCGTCAAAAGCCCCGCGCGCGCCACGAGCAACTGCGAATCGCGTGACGGGTTTACCGCAGCGTCTGAGACCGTTTCGTCCAGAACGGCCGCCGCTTCGACGGCGTCATACGATCGCTGCGCCGCGTCCAGACGCGCAGCAAGATCTTGCGCCGAAGCAGGCGACGCAAATGCGAGCGTCAAGAGGATCGTCGTGCAAGTGCGCGCTGCCATTGGTATCACCTCCATATCCTCACGGGTAGAACGTTCACGATGGGACCGTCACGATAAGCACGCGCTCGCTCGCAACGCCGTTTTGAATTTCGAACATTAGGATTTGTTTCGGATTTCGTGCTTCGGATTTCGAATTTCGCCGCAACTGCCCAGCACCTGGAATCTCGTGCCTGTACTTACATCAACCACCTCGTTGCGTCACTTCTTCCCGTTGCGCAGCACCAGTACAGACGGCGTGAGAATCAAATCCGACGCAAGCGCAACCAACAGCGCGATCGACGAAAGCAATCCAAAGTACCGAATGGGCACAAATCCCGAGGTCCACAAGGTAGCAAATCCGATGCACGCCGTCAGCGTGCTGTAAATCATCGCGGGCCCGACTTCCTCGAGAACCTTTCCCACCGTCGCGCGCGCGCCATGCGAATCTTTGGTGCTGGCGTCCAGCCTGCTTCCCTCCTGAGAAGTTGTGGTGCAGGCTTCCAGCCTGCTTCCTTCCCGAGGTCTTGTGGTGCGGGCTTCCAGCCTGCTTTCCGCCCGCAGTCGCTTGAAGGCCGCGAGCAAATGCACCGTGTTATCAACAGAGATCCCCAACGCAACGCCCGCGACCAGCACGGTGCCCGCATCCAACGGAATGTTGAGCAACGGCATCAACGCGAATACCGCCAGCGTGGGCGTCACATTCGGCGGAATGGACAATAACATGAGCGTGAATGAGCGCAGGCCGAGACCGACAATGAAAAACACCACCACGAACGCAAACGCATAGCTTTCGATCTGCGTCATCGCGAGATCGACTTGCGCGTTGTTTAGGATCCACACAATACCCGTGAAGCGGCCTTCGAGTTCTTCCGGCAACGCGTCGAGTTCCGACTGCACTTCGACTGCAAGATCGTAGAATCGCTCGGCATCCATCACGGTCGGCAGGATCGACAAGCGCAGTTGCTTCCCATCTTCGGAAACCAGCCGCGCAAGTTCCGCTCGACCTGTGTCGTCCAACTTGTCCAACAAATGCTCCGCGGACGCTCGTGAGTCGGGCAAGGTGTAATACGCGGGATCGATCTCGTGGTCCCATTGATTCAGTTTCTTTAAAAAGTCCAGGGCCGACACGACTCGCGCCACGTGCGGATTGTTCTGCGTCGCCTCGATCGCGTTTTCCAGTGCGGGCCAATAGTTGGGATCCAGCCATCCCTCCTCGCAATCGATTACCACCTCCAACGAGTAAAGTCCCGTGAGATTCTCACCAACGAAGTTGTATGACTGTACGGCGGGCGCATCGTCCGGCAGGAAAGCAAGCGGGTTGGGTTCAGCTTCGATGCGAAACACACTGACGATTCCCGCGGCCATGATCAGCACGAAAGCGGCAATCGCGGCGCCTGGATGCCGTTCACTCGCCTGCTCCACACGCCTCAGCAAGGGCAGCCAGACTGACGCGGCCGACCGTCGCGGCGCCACGCGCAGCATGGGCAGCAGCACCGGCACGAGCACGAGATTCACAATCAACGATATAACGAGGCCGATCGCCGCAAATCTCCCCATCTCGCGGATGGGCGGCATGGTGGAAAAGGACAGCGAATAGAAACCCGCCGCCGTGGTGATCGCGGAGAGCACACAAGGCAGCACGGTCTCGCGCAGCGTCATCACCATGCTTTCACGCGTGTCGCTGCCGCTCGCGCGGTGGTGCTGATACCGGGTGATCATGTGAACGCTGTGCGAGAGCGACAACACCCACAGCAGCGGCGGCAATACGGAACTCACCATCGTCAGCGGCCGGTCCATCCACGCGATCAGTCCCACAGGCAGGAGCACACTGAGCACGCCGCAAATCGATGCGACGAAGGTGGCGCGTGCCGACCGGAGCAACAGCATCAGCACCAGGATCGAGCAGCCGAAGGCGAGCGGCATAGCCCGCAGGGTTTCCTGTTCGGAAACCTCGTCGAGCACCGCATTCAGCGCCGGCGGCCCCACAAAGTCGAGGCGGAACCCGTGGTCGGCGAGCGGTCGCGCAGCCGCTTCGACCTCCCGCATCAGCTCCCGCCGTTCGCCGGACATCCGGGGCGGATCCAGTTCCAGGAACAGCCCCGCTACGTCGTGGTCCCTGGAAATGAACATCCCCTCGTAGAAAGGGGTCGACGTGAACTCCTCTTCCAATGCCTCAGGATCTTCTGCGCCGAACAGATCCCGGTACACCGATGGAATGCCCGTAACCCTTCGCACGTGAGGGATGGATTCCAGGTTAGTTTGGGCCGCGAGCATGGCGTCCAGGGCCCCAGGCTCGAAGAGAGGCTTCCCGGAAAGCGCGACGACAACGAACTCATCATCCCCGAAGGTCTCCAGAAACTGTTGGTATTCCTGGGTTTCCGGACTGTCCGGATTCATCCAACGTTCGATGGAATTGTCCGTTCGGAGGTTTCGGATTTCAAAGATGGCGGCGACACCCAGCAGGCACAGCGCCGTCGCCATGACCACGAGCGGCCAACCGTTCTTCCCCCAAGGCAAAGGCGTCATAACGTGCCGCGCCTTCGGTAAGTAACTGGGCCGCAGAAACTTGTATACTTCAGATGCTGCATGTGCGCTTCAAGTGAGCTGGGTATTGCGACAACGCTGAGTCAATGTAGCGCAGGCGTCCTCGCCTGCAACATATCATGCTGATGCAAAGACTTACGAATGAAGAAGCAGGCGGGACGCCAGCGCTACATTGTGTGATCGCTTGGGTTTGTACTACTCCAAG
>CAZWDH010000461.1:0-3614 GCA_964632865.1 uncultured Nitrospiraceae bacterium | reverse complement strand
CGAGTTCGATCTCCTTCTCACCCATCTCGAATGCCACCCCCAGAAAAAGCCATTTCGGCTCTTCATAACGGATGACCGGGATCCCCGATTATTTCGAATCGACACCGACTGCGGGGTGTTCGTTTCCACTTACCAGAGCGAGGGGATTTGCGGCTATACGGGCATGGGTCGAAATGAGTATTTTCGCCTTTGCGCGCTCCTGGGCAAAGTCCAATGGACGGTACTGCAACTGAATCCGCTGCTCGTGGAAGAGGATTTCAGCCACGTTTCGCCGTCGCTCTGTTTGTATGCGCCCCGGCCGTTCAAACAGGACTTCGCCCTTACCCTGGAGAACCCGCAGATCTGCCCGGGCTGCCTCGATTTCTACCGATGCCTCGGCGCGGAGACCGAGATTCTGGAACTTCGAATGTTGTTGGACGAGCTCCGTTCCACCCATCATTGAGATTCCCGGCTGAAACGGTTCCGGCCTTGCCTGGTATCTCCGTTTGACAGCGCCGGCCACCGCCATGCAGAGTAATGGGCGCTGGGGTACTGTCTCTTCTTTCGCCACAATCGGTCATTCTCAATCGGGAAAGGGTATGTCAATGGCTACTGAATTCGACGATCAAGCAAAGACGTGGGGAATGCTGGCCCACCTGACCGCAATATCCGGATTCGTTTGTATTCCGTTCGGAAACATCATCGGACCAGCCGTAGTGCTCTTGGCAAAGGGTAAAGAGTCTCCATTCGTCAACGATCAAGCCAAGGAATCTCTGAATTTTCAAATCACAGTGACGATCGTCTGCATCATCATCGGTTTTGTTTCATTCTTGATTCCGCCTCTCATCTACCTGGCATGGCTGATTGGCTTGGCGGATCTCATTCTCCTTATTGTGGCAAGCATTCAAGCAAAATCTGGAACCTCATACCGCTATCCATTTGCGATACGCTTGCTCAGCTAGCGGACGATGTTCGACAATGTCGCTGGCCCAGCAATGGTCAGTACGTGTGTTATGATGCCTCCCATTCGACGTGGGAGGCATCATGCTTTTGAAGGATAAAGTAGCGTTCATTACCGGCGGGGGCCGGGGAATCGGGCGGGGCATCGCGCTTGCCTTCGCCCAACAGGGCTGCGATGTGGCGGTAGCGGCACGCACGGAGGAGGAAGTGCGGGAGACGGCGAAGCTCATCGACGGGGAAGGCCGCAAAGCGCTTGCAATCCGCTGCGATGTTGCCGATCCCCAGTCGGTCGACTCCGCCATCAAGGAAACCCTGGCTGCGTTCGGGCAGATCGACGTCCTCGTGAACAACGCGGGGTACGCGCACTTCCGACCGTTCCACGAGTTGTCCGCCGAGGAGTGGAAGAAGACGCTGGACGTGAATCTCACCGGGCCGTTTCTGTGCATCCAGGCGGTGCTGCCATCGATGATGGCGCGCCGTTCGGGGCGCATCATCAACATTTCGAGCGTGGCAGGATTGAAGCCGCTATTGCACCAGAGCGCGTATTGCGCGTCCAAACACGGCCTGAACGGGTTGAGCAAGGTGTTGGCCATGGAACTGCGCGAGTACGGCATTGGCGTGCATTCCATTTGTCCCGGCGGTGTGGACACGCAACTTGCGCGTGACGCCATGCCCGAGCGCGACAAGAGCAACTGGATGACGCCGGAGGATATCGCGCACGCGTGTCTGTATCTGGCGGCGTTGAGTCCGCGCGCAACGACGGATGAGATCGTGGTGCGGCGGTTTGACAGCGTGCCGAGCTAACAATGCTGAATGATGAGTAATGAATGATGAATTAAGAATCAACAGGGTGTGAGGATTTGAGCGAGGAATCTGATTCGGGACGACAGACGACGATTGGCGAGTCGTCGGAAGCCGCCGCGCTGGATACGGTGGAAGGCACGGTGGAGCGGATCGTTTTTGAAGGGAAGGACAGCGGATTCCTCGTGGGGCGGCTTCAACGACGGCAGCCGCCGGGGTTGATGACCTTCGTAGGGACGGGGCTTGCCGTGTCGCCGGGGGAGACGGTGCGGCTGTGGGGGCGCTGGGTCGACGATGCGAAGTTCGGGCGGCAGTTGCGGGTCGAACGGTATGAGACCGTATTGCCCGCGACGGCGGACGCGATCGAGAAATACCTGGGGTCGGGCTTGATCAACGGGATTGGCCCCGCGTACGCAAAGCGGTTGGTCGAGGCATTCGGCGTGGAAACGCTACGTGTGATCGACGAGGAACCGGCGCGGCTGCGCAAGGTCGAAGGCATCGGCGCGAAGCGCGCGGCACAGATCCGCGAGGCGTGGCAGGCGCAGAAGGCGATTCAGTCCATCATGCTGTTCCTGCAAGGACACGGGATCGCGGCGTCGCAGGCGGTGCGCATCTACAAGCACTACGGCGACAAGGCGGTCGCAGTGTTGCGGGACAACCCGTACCGGCTGGCCCAGGACATCCCCGGCATCTCCTTCAAAAGCGCGGACGAAATCGCGTCGCAGATGGGGATTGAGACAGCGTCCCCGAAGCGGGCCGCGGCGGGGGTGCTTCATACCCTCCGGCGCGCCACGGGGGATGGGCACACCTTCTTGCCTCAGGAGCCGCTGATGTCGGACGCGGCGGAGCTGCTCGGGGTGGATTCGGGAATCGTCGAGACGGTTTTGCAATCCATGTGTGAGACCGAGCAGGCCGTGCGCGAAGGGTCCGACTACTTCCTTCCCACCTTGCACCAGGCGGAAACCAATTGCGCGCGGCTCCTCAAGCGGTTGCTGAGCGCGCCGAAGGAAGACTTTCCGATCCAGGTGGAGAAGGCCATCGCGTGGGTGGAGAAGACGAAGCGCATCGAACTGTCGGAAGAACAGCGGGCGGCGGTGCGGACCGCGGCAACGGCGAAGGCGATGGTCATCACGGGCGGACCGGGTACGGGTAAGACGACGCTGTTGAACGGGCTGTTGGCGATTTTTGTGCGCAAGGGGATGCAGGTGTTGCTCGCGGCGCCGACGGGCCGCGCGGCGAAGCGGATGGAGAACGCAACGGGGCGCGAGGCGAAGACCATCCACCGGTTGCTGGAGTGGAGTCCGAAGTCGGGCGGATTCACGCGGCACGAAGGGAATCCGCTGGACGCGGATCTCGTGGTCATCGATGAGAGTTCGATGATGGACATCGGCCTCATGCACAGCCTTCTGCGGGCGCTGCCGCCGCAGGCACGGCTGTTTCTGGTGGGCGACGTGGATCAGCTTCCTTCGGTGGGTCCGGGCAATGTGTTAATGGATATCATCGCTAGCCAGGCGGTGCCGGTGGTGTGGTTGAAGACGGTGTTCCGGCAGGCTGCGGAAAGCGGAATTATCACAAACGCGCACCGGATCAATTCCGGCGAGTATCCGCAGTTCAACGACCGCGATTTCTTTTTCGTGGACCGCAAGGACCCGGAGAAGGCGCTGGCGACGGTTCGGGAGTTGGTTACCAAGCGAATCCCGGACAAGTTTGGGTTGGACCCGCTGCGGGACATCCAGGTGCTGGCGCCGATGCATCGGGGGGATGTGGGTGTGGCGCGGTTGAACGTCGCGTTGCGGGAATCGCTGAATGCCGATACGCCGACGATTGGCCAGCGGTCATTCGGATTGCACGACAAGGTCATGCAGACGCGCAAC
>CAZWDH010000460.1:0-3614 GCA_964632865.1 uncultured Nitrospiraceae bacterium | reverse complement strand
TGTCCGGGGAGTCGTGTGTAAGCGAAGACTTGACACGCCGCGCCGGGCAGGATGCCCGGCTTGCCAGGGATCATGGCCTGGAAGGCCATGGCACCTCGAATCTTGGGCAGGATGCCCAAGCCACCTCGGGGGAGGGTGTCTAAGGCCCCTCGGGGAGGATACCCAATAGAACTACTCCGGCGGTTCGTTGGGGAACCAGCGTTTTTGGTCGGCGGTTTGGGCGTAGGGGAGGTTGAGGTTGCGCCAGACGAGGGCTTTGTAGAACTTGTCGGCCGCTTGGGGGTCGCGGTCTTCGAGATAGACGCCGCCCCAGTAGAGGGCGCTGGCGCATTTGAGGTCGTTGTCGGGGAGGAATTGGGCGGCGTTCCACATGAGCTCGGAGGCGGTGTAGCGGTAGTGGAACCGCTTGTCCGGGTCGGGGGCGTTGGTGGACGCACGCTGGAGTTCGTCGTCGGACGCCGTCAGGGCCTGGACGAGCGCAGGATTGTAATCGGCATTCTCGCGGATATAGGAGTCGGCGCGAAGCTGCGAGATTCCGGTGAGTTCGTAGTTGCCGCCCAAGGCGAACCAATCGGGGTCGAGTTCCGTGCCCATCAGTTCCATGCCGTGGCGCCGCGTCAATTTCGCGGCGTTATAGAATGCGTTGGCTCGATCACGGTCGATGACGCGTTCTTCCTCCGCGCCAAAGATTCCAGAGACGAAGCCGGAAATAGACGCCGCGAAGCTTTTGGACGGGAGCGGCGCAGTGGCGAAGGCGAGTAAACGGCGCAGTGCTTCCGCTATGGTTTGCTCGGTATCCGGTAGCAATGCCGCGGCCTGCTCCCATTGTCCTTGCCGGGCATAGCGGCGCGCGAGAAGGTATTCGAGCATGGAGAGTTTGGGCAGATCGCCTTCGTACCAGAACCTTTCCGTGAAGGTATCGGAGAACGCGGGGTCATCGCGATGGGAGTCGATATACGATCGCAATTCGTCGATGGTCAAGACGCGCTCCGCCACGTAGGCCGCGTCCATCCAGTAAGGCGAGCGCATCAGGGCGTCGAGGGCATTAACGTAGTCGTCCCTGCCGAGGAGTAGAACGCCGATTTCCGATTGGACAATTTCCGGTTCCGGTGGCATGGGCCCGTCGTACGTTTCCGCGACCGGCGCGTCGGGCGGGAAAGCCGGAATGGTATCACGCAGGACCTCTAAAGCCTCGTCGATTCGGCCTTCGCGCAGGAGCAGTTTGGATTGAATCCATCGCGTGTAGGGCGAATCGGCATCCGCCGATTCCAGCCATTGCGCGGCCCGTTCCATATCGCCGTCGTTGTACGCGATCCACGCGAGCTGGTTGGCGTGTTCTACAGGATTATCGCCCACAGCCTTTTGGACCGCGTCCAACCACTGTGCGTCGACATCGGGATAGTTGTGGGGATGGCTGACCAGCCAGGCCGTCATGATGGGGCGGCAGACCGGGTCGGCAGCGAACTCGTCAAACAACTCGGGACGTGCGACGACACGGGCGCAAGTGAAATCGAGTGAATTGCTGTCGCCACGTCCTGCCGGCGACGCGTCGAGGGCGTACGCCTCCGCGTAGTAGTGCATGGCGTCCTTTAGATCGCCTTCCAGAGGATTCCGGCGCGGATACCAAATCGCCTCCGCGGGGGAATCCGACATGGACAGCCGGTAGCCCAAGCGGGCTCGCGCTTGGATTTCCCGGATGATGCCCAATTCGACGCTGCCGTCCTCCATCGCGGCGGCCAATTCGATCATTGAAGACATCATTGGTTCGTCCGGCGGCAGTCCGCCCAGGGAACCGGATTGCCGGGCCGAATCGAACCATGCGCGCAGTACATTGACATCCGCCTCGGGATGGCTAAGAGCCCACGCGGTCATTGCGCGGCAGGCGTCTTGATCCGCGGCGATTGCGCTGAATCGGTCGGTACTACGGAAGGCCTTGCCGCATGCAACGCGCAGCGAGTCCGCGGCCTCACGGCTCTCCAGTTCGGGTCCGTGTAGGAACAGAGCGAGATACGCGCGGATGGCCTTGAGGTGATCGTTGGCATCGAGCGCGGATCGCGCAAGCCACCCCCGCGCGTCGGCGGCGAGGTTTACGGAATCACGATAGCCCGCTTCGGCCAGCGCGATTGCCTGAGCGTAGTATTGGTCCGATTCGGCGCCACCGGTCTCCTGAAGCATGCGGCCAAGCATGTAGGAGGCCCAGGTCGACCGGTATTGTCGGTCCGATTCAGGCAACGCGAGAATTGCATCCCAGAATGATTTCGCCGACGCGATGTCACGCCCCCGGTAAGCCGCCGCGCCACGAACGTAAAGAGCAAATTCCTGTGGGATAGATGCGAGCAGCTCATCGTACGTAGAGAGATCGAACTCCGCAGGTGTTGGCGAGCTGACGTTCTCTGCACCAGCGTTCGGTGGAGCGGTGCGAGGCAGGGGCGCTTGGGCGTTCATGGCGACGCGCATCGATTCATATTCCGCGACAGGTGCCGTGATGGTTTCGGCGGCATCGCCCCGAGCGGTAAGTGCGTCGTGCAGATCGGCTGCATCGCTGGAAAGCGTGCGTTCCCAACTGCCGCGACGGGTGGGGTAGATTTTCTGCTGCGACGAGGCGACGCCCGGGAGAATCAGATGAAACCACGCTTCGGGCATGTTCATCACGCGCTCTTCATCACCGAAGAGGAGATAGGCGTTGGGGAAAAACGGTCCGCAGGCCCAGGCCGATATGCAGGCGGATAGCGCGAGAAGGACAATCGTCAAAGATCGGCGAATTCCCATGGACGTACTCCGTGGTGGTGTCTGCATTAGACCTTGATCCTCGCTGGAGCCGAAGGGTTGCGTCAACTTGGATTGTCGGCCGTCTGCGACTGAAGGACGGTCACTGATCCTGCTTCGACCGGAATCGGGGTTTCGGTGTTGCTGTCTCCAAATCGGAACCATGCAACCATGGCGGGCTCTGCGTCGTGCGGTGGTGCTCCCGTTAACTGTATGGACTCCGAATCCCGGTCGAGTGCACCCTCGAATCCGCCGAGCACATCGTGGGCGAGTAGCTCCTTGCCGTTCCAATGCACCTCGAAGGTGACGGGCTCCCATACGCGCGTTTCGCCGGTGTTGGTAATCCACGCTTCGTACAGTCCCGGTGAGGGGTTGCGGATTTCCACGTCAAAGGCCGTGCGGGGGGTGCGGCCTTCGCGGACCGCAGCCAGCGTCGTCCAGGACCAGTTTAGTTCGTCTCCTGTATGCGGAAGACGGAACCACGCAAATCCGCGACAGCCTCGCGGCGGAGCGGCCTCGACCATTTGAACTACCGCGGCGATCTCCGCGGGGTTGGGCATGACGAGACGCACCTGGTGTGTAGCGTCCGCGGTGGGAGGGGGGCCTTCGGCGGAGAGGGCAATAAATGCGCCTGATTCGTCAAAGACCACGCGGTACCCGTAGGTGGGCAGGGCCAGATAAAAGGGCACCCCCACCCAGGCGGCGCGGCGCAGGTAACCGGGGATGCGCGAGGTGTCGCACAGCACGATGGGCTGGTCGACGGTGGTCGGCGGCTCCAGCGAATGGACTTGCAACACGTAATAGGAGAGACCGTCGACAAGATCGCCAAACTCCCAGCGCTTGATCCA
>CAZWDH010000459.1:0-3633 GCA_964632865.1 uncultured Nitrospiraceae bacterium | reverse complement strand
CGAACTGGCGCGGCCATCCGGCATCCTTCCACGCCGCAGATTCGCGAGCGGGCTGTCCATCAGCGGGCTGAACCGCCTGTATGCCCGCGGGCGCGAGACTGGCGAGCGAGAGAGGCCCGCCAACGATCAGCGCGCATACAAACCGTTGAAATCCGAACGGATTCGTACGAAGCAGATTCGTGGTCATGGTTGCCTCCAGCCCGGTTACTCTAGGCTAGTTTTCACTCGCTCTATGGACCACGGGACGACCGCTCCCCCGGCGCCCGAGGCGATCGCTGTTGGTCCGCCCTCCGCTTCGCTCCGATCGGACCAGCGGTGGGCAGTGGCAGCAACTCTCAGATAGACTGTGGTATGTGAACCGGGGAAAGGTCAAGGAGGACCACCGTGGTTCGTCAACTGGATGAATTCTGGAGTCGAGCCTCGAAATTGTCCCCAACTCGCCGAATCGGCGCGATCGAGCCGTGGCCGGTGAAGTCAACCCCAAAGCCTGAAAAAGCCAATGAAAAACGCCGCCTGGGTGTATCAGACGGCGTTGACTCAGCAAGTCGGAAAGAAATGTAATGACATCAAATGGAGCCGGGGGGATACTACCAGACTACCAGCATCGATCGATTGGTGTCAGGAAATACAGTACATCAGCCCATTTTGAGAACTGCGAGGTCGATCGGCTGGATGATTTCTGGATAAGGCCGTGAATACAAAAGCAGTCGCGTACCTTCGAGTCAGTACGGAACAGCAGGCTACTGAGGGAGTCAGTCTCGCCGCACAGCGGAAGCGAATTGAGGCGTACTGCGAGGCGAGCGGCCTCGCGCTGGGGTGTGTGTTCTCCGACGAGGGCATCAGCGGAAGCCGGGCGTCGAATCGCCCCGGACTCGACGCCGCGTTGAAGGCGACATGTGCCTCTAAGGGCGTGCTCGTCGTCTACAGCCTCTCCAGACTCGCTCGGAGCACGCGAGACACTCTTGAAATCGCGGCCAGATTGGAGAAATGCGGAGCGGACCTGTGCAGTCTCTCCGAGAAGATTGATACTACGAGCGCGTCGGGCAAGATGGTCTTTCGTTTGCTTGCAGTGCTTGCCGAGTTTGAACGAGATCAGACTGCTGAGCGCACGAGGTTTGCACTGCGATTCAAGCGCGAGCGTGGCCAGCGGTGGTGCAATGATCCGCCGTACGGCTACCGGTGGCGAGGGAATGCCTTGCAGGAGCATCCAGCCGAGCAGCGAGTGATTCGCCGAGCCGCGAAGTTGAGGCGCGACGGATTGACCATCCGCGATGTCGCAGCGTGTCTGCGCGCGCTGGGTATCCGCAACCGGCGGGGTCGCCCCTTTCCGTACCAGCGCATCGCGACGATTCTGCAACGCCACTGCGCAGACCGCCTGAGGCGTCGACCTGTACGCGCCTGTCAAGCCAGACTATTCTGAGTGGATGACTACGCCGCGATCGTATCGACGATCAACAAGCCGTCAGCCTTCGAACCCGCCCACGAAGAAGTTCGTGCAACTCGCCAAAGCCTTTCACGATTCGCTGTACGACCTAATCGTGCACCGTTACGCCGATGTGTGGAAGAAGTACGCAGGTCCGAAGAAACGACGTTCGTTGCCGCGTGCGGCTACGTTTGATCCCGTCATTGACACTCGTAGGCTCGCGATCCATCTTGCCTCGTGCCCCGTGTCCCATTGGATTCGCAATCGCAAGTCTTGGCCCAATGTGAGGACAGTGAAGTCGTCTTCGACGCGGTTTCCTTCGGCATGGCGTCATGCCTCCCCTTTTGTTGCCCGGGGGATTGCGTCGCACGTCATCAAGCCCAAGAAACTGGAGTGGCTCAAGGATCGCAATCCACGGGTTCTGCTCTACACGCTTACACACCAAGAGATTCGGCTCCGTGATAAGCCCGCGCCCGAACCACTAGACGTGTGGCATTCGATGCTGAGCCTGTGGCTGCGCATGAAGCGAATCGATGCCGTGCTGCTTCGAGAGGTAGGTTGGGGCGGTCTGTGGTCGTGGGATATCGCGCCTGTTCGGCATGGCGGAAGAATCGAGAAGGAAGGCGTTTTGGTGCACGCGCACTTGCTCATCGAGGTCTACGACGCTCCCATGAACGATGGACGCAAGGTTCATCCCGCACTGCAAGCGGCGTGGTCGAGTACCGCGACGCCCGGAACCAGCAGTCGCGTGGTCGTAGAGCCTGTAACCCAATCGACGAAGGACTTCGAGAGGTGCGTGCGATATGTCACGGGGTTTCCAACGGTGGCCGGGGCGGTGACCTCCAAATTGCTGATGCACTTCGACAAGTCACGCAGACGAGATTTACGTCAGCCGGGATGTGTTCCGTCCCGAGATCAACTCCGCCTGCTCTTGGCGTTCTACACGTGCCCAATCAGGATCGAGCGGCTACTGGGAGTGTGGAATGGAAGTGTCGGCGCATGGGGCAAGAAGATCGCTCATCTTGTGAGACTGGACACGAACCCAAACGTCGCGCCACCTGAGTTTCACGCCGTGACGTATCCCAAGCGCTGGCTGGACGGATCACGATAGAGTCTTATCTGACGTAGTAACCACGCAGTGCACCTACTGCTACTCAGCGTGTGTCGTCCCTGCTGCGCGTTCAGCACGCACCACCCAGCGTCTCGATGTGCAGTGATCGCGCCTCACGCCATGTCCGAGCACGGAGTGGTGCATTGCGAATTGTTCTGCGCCGAGAGACTGCGAATGCGATCGAATACGCCTTTGCAGAGACCGTCGTGTCTCTCCCGCGTCCGCGTGCACCCGTAGCAGTGTCGCGGAGCCCGCTTCATCGCCGACGCACTCGCGATCGGACGCACAAACGCAATCGTTCGCCACCCGCGCGAGCGACTGATCCTTCCGCGACCCCACCCGCCACCCACGGGCCACCACGACCGGGGGGGCCATTGGCGGGTGGGTGGTGGATGCGCGCACCGCGGGTGGCGAAAACTGGTCGCAAAAATGGTAAGTCTCTTGCGTTTCAATCGCGCTTCGTCGTGGCGATCGCGACCTTTCCGTGGTACGCCGAGAAGCCCCACAACGCGCGGTCGAGCGTGCGGAGATCGGTCTGGGCTTCCGCCGCGATCGATCGGCACACGCCGGTGTACTCCGGCCACACCGCCGCCCAGTCCTGTGGTTCATTGTCGAAGCCGAGCGACCAGAACGCGCGCACGTCCATCATCGGGTACGGATCGCGGTGGCACAGGTGAGGATCGCGCTGGCGGTTCTGGCTTGCACGCCGCGCAGCAACGTCAGGGCGCGCAGCCGCAGCGGTTCGACCGGCGTCGAGAACGCGAACCGCGTGACCTCTTCGACCGTGCGCGCGTCGTTCGACTCGTGGTGCTTCGATGGCCGGGGGCTCTTCCACCGGGCCACGTCGAGGAACTGCGGCTTGGTGAGATACCCCTGCGCCCGTGCGAGCGCGCCGATCTCGATCGGTAGCGTGTCCTGCTCGGGGGCTTCGTAGCAGGCCGCCCAGCGCGGGATTTCGCCGATCGGGAATCGCAGCCGGAATTGAGCCATGTGCGGGCCGAGTCTACCGGAACTCGTTGGCGGGGCGGCGGTGGGCCGGCGGCGGGGCCCCACCCGCGCCCCCGCCCCGGCCGCGCCCCCCCCCCCCCCCCGGCCCAGA
>CAZWDH010000458.1:0-3663 GCA_964632865.1 uncultured Nitrospiraceae bacterium | reverse complement strand
GGGACATCAGTCCCGAACGTCCGGAAGACGGGTCATTTGTCGAACCCGCACTCTGCGGCAAGGACCGTTCGGTATTTCGCGTCACGCGGGAAAAGTCCGGCCGCGACGCTTCCTGTGGCTGCCGGTCGGCCCGCGTCAGAGAGCGAATCGGCGTCCGTTCCGAGGTCGATGCGGCGCCGCTGGACCGGGTATTGCTGTCCGTGCGGGTCGTAACCCGCTCGCGGATGGACGACATCCGGCGTCCGGCGTCCTCGTCGCGCTCGACCATTCGGTTCCAGATCCCGCCCGAGTTTTCCGCGTCGGTGTTGCGCAAGGTACGCCCGCTGCTGGTTCTCGGCGCACTTGCCGCCGGCGAACTGGGCGCGTCGGACGATCCTCCGCGGATGCTTCGGGCCTCGCGAAGCCGCGAGCCTTCGGGTCTTCCGTCAAGTTCGCGGAGTGTCGCGGTGGTACGTTCGCCACGCCGGACCAGGCTGCGCGGATCTTGCGTTGCGCTGGATTCCACACGCGCCGATCGCACGCGCGATCCACGTGAGGCGTCGTCTACCGCGGTTCGTACGCTACGGTTTCCACGTACCGAGGTGCCTGCATCCGATGCGAACCGGACCCGGTTCATGGAGGATTCCAGACGCGATACCCGCTCAGAAGCGGCCAGGCGCGTGCTCGTACCGCCCGTCAACCCTCGGATGACGCGCTGCGGCGAATAGTCGCGTACGAGCGCCGGCGAACCGAAATCGGGCAAAGGCGCACGGTAGCTGTCGCCAATGTTAATGTTCCAGATATTGATTTCGCCGTTATTGACGCCGTTAAAGATTGTCGAATATGCCGGATACGTCGCGGTTGGACCGTAATACAGCAGGCTGTTGACCGAGCAATAGCTGCTCGCGCCGATGCTGATGCGCACGTCGCCGACCGTGAATGATGCGCCGCCGTAGTAGCAGGGGCGGTCGTAGAGATCGAGCGGCGCCCACACGAAGTTATCCCCATAGCGGACGGTCACTGCCCAGGCCGGCGACCAAACGGGGTCGTAACACCACAGCCAGCCGTAACCGGAGTTGTAGGTCCAGCGGCCGTAATGGGACGTCGTGTAGCAGAAGGGATAGCTGCCAACCCAGGTGTAGCCGTAGGAAGGCACGTAGCTCCAGTATCCGCTCCGGTACGGCACGTATTCCGTAACGACAGTCGGACGCCAGTACGTGCGGTTGTCCACATAGACCCACTCGCCATAGGAGTTCAAATCGGAGTAGCCGATGGGCGTCGTATTGCGGATGGGCTCCGGAATCGCAGTGTCACCCACGGCCAATGTTTTTGCCCGTTCGCGGTTCCAGGAATCAAAGCTGTCTTCTGCGCTACGGTCGAAGGGCATCGGTTCCGAGGGCAGCAGCCCCGGATCAATGAACACGCGATAGCCCGACGTCACCGCCACAGGCGCTCCGCCGTCGGCGGACACCACCGCGCGCCCCCATCGGACGCTGACGGTCGTGGCGCCGTCGCCGACGACGTCAAGTCGGACCTGCGTGTCTTTGTCGATACCGATGCGCGCGGCGGGCGTCCGGAAGAAGAAGTCACCCGTGCTGCGGTTTACCCGTTGCACGTAGAATGATCCCGTCCAGGCCAGCACGTTTGCGCTCGGCGGTAATTGATCGATTTCCGCCTTGCTCTGGTCGGCCAGGCGCAGGAATGAGCCTCCCGACATTTCCACTTCGAGAACACCCTCCTGGTCGACCCATACCGTGTCGCCAGGCAGGATGAGCGTGTTTACGCTCGCGTAGCTCCAGTCGGCGTCTTCGCTGCCTTTGACCAGTGCGCCGCCGGAGTCGTAACTCACGCGAGCGTGAAGCAGGTCGTCCGCCGCCGCTCCGGCCGTTGCGAAGACCGCCGCCACGACGATGGTGAGGGATAGTCGCGCTCGACTCGCCCAGCCGCTGGTTGGTTTATTCGTTGCCGTTTTCATGTCCGCACCTCCAAGGCCGCCCCGGAAACACTGGTTCGCGACCCGATTAACTCGCCTGTAGATACGGACGAGATTCGCCAAGAGGCATTCACGATGACGCACGATTCGTTGACTGGTGCGAAGGTGGTTGGTAGACTTTCTTTACAGAACCTTTTGAATTCACACTATTTGTGGGGGTTGCGCAGTCTCCTGACGGCACAATGCGCGACTCGCGCGTCCGACCCGGGGGATCCGGAAAGGTGTGCAGGGGATGGATGATGTCTTGGACCACGGTCACATGCTGGCGGACCGGTTTCGGTTGGAACGCAGACTGGGGCACGGCGCGGTCGGAACCGTGTGGCTCGCCCGTGACACGCTGCTCCATGACGAGCCCATCGCCTGCAAGCTATTGCTGCCCGCGTTTTCGGAGGACCGGCGCGCAATCGCGGACATGAAACGCGAGGTGCTTCTGACGCGAAAGCTGCGCCACCCCAACGTCGTTAGTATTTACTCATTCTGGGAGGCGCAGACCATCCGCTTCATCACCATGGAGTACATCGAAGGCAAGAACTTGAATCAGATGCTATCGGCACGGGAGTCGCCGTTCACACTCGCCGAGATTCTCCCCTGGTTCGAGAAGATTTGCTGCGCCCTGGACTACGCGCACACCAGTGGCATACTCCACCGCGACGTGAAGCCCGCGAACATCATGCTGACCCGGGACGACGATGTGCGCCTTGCCGATTTCGGGATCGCACGGACGGCACGCGAAGCGCGGTCCCGCGTGACGGGTCACGTGACCAGCGGAACGCTGCTCTTTATGAGTCCGGAACAGCTCATGGGGGAGCCGCTGGATCAGCGCAGCGATGTGTACAGCCTCGCGGCCACTTTGTACGAGCTGTTGAGCGGCGCTCCTCCCTTTTACAAAGGGTCCATCGTGTCGCAGATTCAGTCCAAGGAGCCTGCGCCCATCCCGTACTGCGGGGATGCGGTGAACCGGATTGTATTGAAGGGACTCAAGAAGAACCCGCAGCAACGCTTTGGCTCAAGTGTAGAATTCTTTGGCGCGCTCGCCTCTGCCGCGGGGTATGAAACGCCAGCCGAAGCGCGTCCTCCGCGCGCTCCTTCCCCGGCGATTTCGGGCATCGATCCCAACCTGGAGACGGTTGTTCTTCCTGCCGAGGGCGCCGCCGCGAAGCCGCTGGGCGCGTTGTTGGTGGACGCGGGATTAGTCACCGAGCAGCAGTTGGTCGAAGCGCTGCTCAAACACGAAACCACCCGTGAACGGCTGGGCGCCGTTCTGGTGCGGCTGGGGTATGTGAGCCCGGATAATCTGGCCGAGGCGCTCGGCAAGCAGCTTCGCATTCGCTCCATTGCGCTGAAAACCGCCGAACCGGATCGGGCATTGCTGTCAAAGATTGGGAAGGAATCCGCCCAATTGCATCGGGCGATTCCCCTGCGGTGCGAACGCGATCGGGTGGTGGTCGCCATGGCGGATCCCCTGGACTTCGACTCGCTAAACGCGCTGGAAGCGCTTCTCGATGCGCCGGTGGAGCCTCGCATCGCCACGGAGTCCGACATCGTGCACGCCATCGAACGCGCGTACGGGGAAACCGACCAAGCGTCGTGTCCGCCTGAGACTTGAAGCATCCGCGGTTTTGACCTACGATGGCCCGGTTGTCGCAGCGGGATGTGGGGAATGGTTTCGGGGTACCCTTGGCGGCATTGTG
>CAZWDH010000457.1:0-3688 GCA_964632865.1 uncultured Nitrospiraceae bacterium | reverse complement strand
ATGCAAGCGCAGCTTGCAGACAGTCCCGCTCGAAGCGCCTGTTGGGCGCAGAAAGGTGAAAGATGGATTTGTGCGGACACAGAGGATTTGCTGGGCCGAGCGCGTGCGTCCTTGAGGAAGGGCACAGCGGGAAACACCAGTACGGCGACATTGGGACGGCCTACGAGGTTGAAATGCGGAAGGACGCCGAGAGATACCGCTGGCTGCGCCAGTACGGGAACCAGGAATGGGAACGTGTGTTCGATGAGGCGTGCCGGAACATGCTAGAAGGTGCCGCTCTCGACAGGGCCATTGACGCGGCATTGGATGAGACGCCCAACGTGAAGGTAACCGGCCTTGCGCCGGGAAAGGACGGTTGATATGGCACAAGAGCATGTTGGCGCAAGGTCCGCGTTGACCGTAGGGTTGGGCGTCATGCTGGCTTTCTCCCTAAGCGGGTGCGCTGACCAAGTGCAGTTCGCGCATGCCGCAGCGAAAGCGCCGGTCGGGTTCTGGTACGGGTTGTGGCACGGAATGATTCTCCCTTTCGCGTGGTTTCTGTCCTTGTTCATGGATGACGTGGCGGTCTATGCAATCTACAACAACGGTGGATGGTACGACTTCGGGTTCTTTCTCGGCGTCGGCGCACTCGGGAGCAGCGGACGATGACGCCCAACGTGCTAAATAACCGGCCCGTTCAAGCGGTGCGGAGCGCCGCTTGAACGGGTCCGCGTTGATTGGCGGGTTAGGGGCAACCATCGATTGGTCTCGGCTGAACACTTGAAAGAATATGATCCACGCGTGACGAAAGCTCTGGGCCATGACCTGTCCAGGGATTCTTGGTTCGATAGGTTTTGACTTCGCCAAGGACATCGGCGACTGCACTATTTGTGCGGTCAGTAAGAATTGCATGCTCTGGCGCCATTAAGACCACACCAGCACTGACACTAGTTTCGAGCATGCTCAGTGCTTGCGGCATTTTCTCGTTGCGAAGGCACTGTAATGCGACGAGGTAATTGCGGGTATGGATGGCGTTGCCGAAGTACGCGTCTTGAATTCCCGCGTAGCGCCCGACAGTGTAGCTGCCGTATGCGATCCCAACAGCTATGCCTGTAGCAATTGCCGCAAGAGCAAATCGCTTCGCTATCTGTCGCCGGGTCGCGAGCACGTCCATCTGTGGCCCCTAACGTAGAAGTAACCGGCGCTGCGCGGCTTTATTGCGCAGCGTCCGGTTGACTGCCGGGTTGGGCCTCGGCAGAAATTCCGGGAAGTCGGCGCTGGCGAGACGGCGGCAGCTAACGAGGATGAGAGATTTTGGCCGGGCTACCATAACCTGAATTGGCAAAAGCTCACGCGCGCGGGAGTTCGTACTGAAGGTCGCCAAGCTCAGGCGAGACATGGACGAAAATATTGCCGTCCAAAGCTGGGAAATCGATTCCAGAATCAGTGACGCCCTCAATGTAGCCACGCACCCACTTGATGCGACCTGCTGCAACAAGCTGCTTCCATAGCTCTGAGCCAACTTTGATGCCCTTCGGACGAAACGAGTGTGAAGCAATTGCTTGGTCAAGAACGCTAATAGGCATGATCAATCCTTTCGGCTATTTCCGTACGACATTGAGGCCCCAATTCACGACGTGAAAGAACGGCGGAATGAGTTGTGAAACGAGGAAGTTCCAGAAAACTTGCGTGTACTGGGTTGATGAACCTTCGATTGGTGACTGAACGGAGGCAACACCAACCTGCTGAAGGATCATGTTTTGGGTTTCAACTAGCCCTGCCAGAGACGCGCAAAGCAAGATAAACCCCGGAATTACCCATGACGCCAAATAGAGCTTCTGAAACAGCAATTCTTCGTTGTCGCCTGCCATGTGTGCAGCAATAGAAATCACGACAAGGCCAACATTGAGGAGTGAAAGGATTATGTTGTGTGGCGAATATAGAAAGCATGCGATACCCCAACCGATTTGAACCACAATCTGGATCAACAGCAGAACGAGATTCAAATTTCTACTCCGTGAGTTATGCGGGATGAAAGGCCCAACGTTCGAGTTCAGGGGCGCGCCGCCGGCTTTTCGGCGGAGCGTCCCCTGCAACGAAGGGTTGGGGGTCTGCGGTCATGACGGACGAGGTTTTCTCATGCTCAGTTGAGCAGGCCGCGTTTCACAAGGTAGGCGCGCCCGCCTTGAATGATCCCCCAATACACGGGACTATCTACGGCGAGGTAGTCCATAACCATCTTCTGCTGTTGGAGTTCGCTGAGGTGGTACGTGGCTAATTGCGCACCAACGCCAACCAGGCGGCCGACTTGCTCAGCAGTAAGCTCTTCATGCTGGGAAAGCACGACAAGTATTTTCTCCGCGACTTCTTCAAGGGACTGCCCATGACGCTCCACGAGTTTTTCTTTGAGGTTCCGTATCTCGTCTTGTGCCTTCTCAAGATCAAGGTGAAGACGGGCGTTCTCAGACTGAAGCTGCTTATTTCGGAGCTTCGATTCCGTAAGCTTCTTTTCGAGCGCAGAGTATTGATCGGACGCCAGCGCAAGACGTTCTTTCAGGATAGCCGCAGAGCCATGCTCGGTGATGAGGCGCTCGATTTCAGCGAGACCGGGAATGCCCATGTAGTACCTCCTGTGGCAAAGATGAAGACCCCCAACGTCGTAGTTCAGGGGCGGGATGCAAGCGTAGCTTGCAGACCGTCCCCTGGAACGTAGTGTTGGGCAACTTATTCACTGGTAACCCTGTCGTATCGGAAAAACGAGGGAATAGGTAGAAGAATTGGGCATGCCTCAATTATTGAGCGCACTGTATCTGGCTCGACGCTTCTTTCTTCGATGAGGCGCACAAACTCAGATTTTGTCTCAAGGTTTCGTAGATAGACGACGTATTTCTTCCCGACTTCAAGGCCACCAAGCACACCAAAACGAAATGGCGTTACACGAGGCAAGGAGCCCTTTTTGATGGAAAGAAGCTTGGCTTCGTATTCGTAGGCGCACTCTGTTTCACCGACCATGAGCGGGGTGCTTTTCGTAATCTCCACCTTGGCAACCACTGAAGCAAGTGATGCGGACTTCTGCTTGGAAGGAAGAAGTACCGTTTTTGCTTCCGCAGAAGAAACCAAAATCATTGCCATCAGAGGAGCGATTAGGGCGCGGCGCATTAAGGTGCCCAACGTGCTAGGTGAGGGGCCGCCGTAGCGGCGAAGCCGCGGAGGGAACCAACAAGCGCAGCTTGTTGGCGGTCCCTCTCAACCGGAATGTTAGAGCCAGATATGGGGATGGTGATGCTTTCCATCAGTAGCTATTTGTGAATCTCTTTCAGCCAACCCCTTCGGTACCCGAATATAACGACGGCAATACCGATGACTCCGAAGGCGGTGACTTCCATCGGGGTAGGGTCGCGCCCAGGTATGACTATCTCCACCGCGAGAAATGCAACAGCAACGTGAACAACCCATACCAAGACCACACTCGCAAGAATCACGATTCTGGCCAAAAGAGAGTTTGTTGCATAGAACTTCTTCCACAACCACGTCCCAGAACGGTTGGCAGAAATAACTGCGGCTCCAAGAAACAAGCCTGCAAGTGCTGCAGCTATCACCTGCATGGGGTGCGTCGCGAAATGGCTAACAACAAGAGCATGGGCATGAGTGGCTCTAACGTCGAAGTTCAGGGGCGCTGCGCGGCTTTATCGCGCAGCGTCCCCTGGAA
>CAZWDH010000456.1:0-3690 GCA_964632865.1 uncultured Nitrospiraceae bacterium | reverse complement strand
TAGCGCTTCCCTGTCACCGGTGCTAGACGCACACCGGTGGCGCGGCACAGGGAAGGGGGTCCGCATTCGGCAATGCGGGCCCCCCTCGTTTTTGTGCGTTCCCTTCTACTGACCCTTGCTAATCGCCTTCCCGGCAAGCAACCTTCCACCGAATCACCGTCGGGCACCACCAGCAACCGAGTTCGTGTGCCTTGATGAAATTGAGACATCGGTATAGGCTTCTAGGACGCGCCGCTTGATCGCTTGGGACCTCGGACGCTAACGGAGGTGAGACCATGAGCCGACTAACAATTAGAAGTAAAGCGCTGCGAGCCGCATTCATATTCCTGTTCGCGGGCAGTTCTGCGTGGCAAGCGTGTGCCGCATCGGGCCGTGAACCCATCTACCCGGAAGATGGGAACGGAATGTCTCGGGTCGAGCGGGCCATGACCGAAGCGGAGCGCGATCACAAGCACGTCTTGCTGATCACGGGCGGGAACTGGTGCGGCTGGTGTCACCTGCTTCACGAGGTGCTCGCCGAGAACGACACGCTGCGGCCGCTGCTGCACGAGAACTACGTCGTCGTAATGATCGAAAGTCAGGCGGACAAGGCGGTGCTGGACAAGTGGCAAATTCAGCCGGAAGGCGTTCCGTACCTGACCGTGCTGGACCCGGCCGGAAACAAGCTCACGGACCAGGAGACCGGCGCGCTCGAGGAAGGACCCAAGCACGATCCCAAGAGGGTGGAGGCCTTTCTGGAACAGTGGGCGCCCGAACCCGCCAATGCCAAAGATGTGCTGGACGGTGCCATAGCCCGTGCAAAGGCCGAGAACAAGAAGGTATTTGTTCGGGTCGGCGCGCCGTGGTGCGGCTGGTGCCGGCGAATGGATGCCTATATCAGCGAACCGGAGATTTCCTCCATCCTTGAAAAGGACTTCATCGTCACCAAGATCGATGCGGAGCGCATGCCCGGCGCGGAAGCAGTGGTCGGCGAGCTACGCTCGGCACAGAGCGGTGGCATTCCCTGGTTCGCATTCCTCAACGCTGACGGGGATATCATCGTCACGTCTGACGCGCCGGATACCGGCAATGTCGGTTTCCCACAGGAGCCGACGGTCGAAGTGCCTTACTTCAAAAAAATCCTGGAACAGACGAAGACGAACATGACTGATGACGATGTGAACCGGCTCGTCGATCGGCTTACGGAGATCCGACAAGAACGCGAGGCTTCCTAACGCGCGAACGATTACACCGAAAGGGACACGCCATGGGCTGGGGACGGCTACTGCTGTTGGGAAATGTAGGTCAACAACTGGATCTCTCCGATCAAAAGGCAGAGATCGACGAACTCAGGCGGGAACTTGCCTACAACCGGCATACGTCCGTCGCGGACGCAAATGAACTTGGTACGGTGGAACGAGATATCCGCATGCTCCAACGGGAGAACGACGAGCTTCGTTTATACCTGACGGCGGTGATTCGATTGTTGGTAAATAAAGGCGCCGTCACGCAGGATGAACTTATCGCAATCGTGAACGCCGTCGATTCAGAAGATGGGCTGCCGGACGGCCGGTACTCGGCAAACATTGTGTAGCGGCTGAAAAGCGATCGGGGGGCACCGAAACTACGGATTCCTCGGTCCACCTTATTTCCGCCATTTGCGGATCCGGCGTTCCATCTCGTCGTTTGCTACAGTGCGTCCACCATGGGAATCCTCAAGGCCGCGTCCGATCATGCGCTCGAAAGCAAGTTCCCGCATGATGTCTTCATAGCTCGCGTCTTCCGGCTGTGCGCGAATGACTTCCGTCATCTTATCCTTGACGCTTGACATGGCAGTGTCCTCCAAACTCTTTCGCATTATACAACTTCGGAAGCCAACTCGATTCCAGAATTGCATGCACTCGTAAGCTTAGTTTGGCCGCTCCAGGTGCGTGAGCCAGCCTTCGTCGAAGGCGACATGTTTGATGGAGTACCGGCGGTAGGTATAGGTCACATGAATCGTGCCGTCGGACGCCTGGATGATGCTGGGGTAGGAGAACTCGCCCCAGTCCTGTTCGAGCACGCGGATGTCCTTCCATGTTTCGCCGTCGTCGTAGGACTGGATCAGCGACAGCGGCGTGCGGTCGTCCTGATCGGTGTCGTTGAACACGAGCAGCACGCGGCCGCTGGCAAGTTTGGTCATGGCGATGCCGGAGTCGGGATTCTTCAGTTCCGTTTTCACGGGATCGGACCACGTCAAGCCACGGTCGGTGGAAATACTCTGCGGAATCCTGGGCTGTCTCCGCATCAAGCACAGCAGATCGCCATTGTCGCGTTGGATGACAGTTGGTTGCCCGCCGCCACCCTGGATAAGACCACCGCGACCCCACGATTTTCCGTCATCCTGCAAGTACAGTAGAAACGAACCGTGTCGATCCTCCGCCTCGCCGCTGATGGGCAGGGCCAAGGTGCCATTGTCCAGCGTGAGCGGCACGTTGCGCGGCAACCAGCCGAAGCTGTCGGGGATCTCCACGTCCTCGGTCCACGTGTGGCCGTTGTCATCGGAGGTGCGCGCCATGAGCCGGCATTGCCCCCAGCCCGCGCCACGCCGTACCGGGCGGGTGCCTTCCATTCGCCCCCACACAATCCACATGCGATCATCGGGTCCTTGGAAGATGACGGCATTCCCCGGAGGCTGCGCCGGATTCCAGAGGATGCGTTCTGGCGCGGTCCAGTTTCGATCGCCGGGGGTCTGGCGCGACAGATACAGGGCTTGATCGTCGGCGGACTCGTAGCTACCCGCATACCACAGGCAGAGGATGTCGCCGTTGGGCGCTTCCGCAACGGTCGAGCAATGATGGACCGCCACTTCGGGGATCTTGGTGAAGATCAGCTCCGAGGAAAACGAAATCGTTCCGTACGGATCGGGGATCTCCCGCGCGGGACCGGGTTGATCGATAGGCGTTCCCGCGATGGGTGTAGTTGGATTACCCACGGGCTTCTTCTCGAGAAGCGCCTGAATCGCCGCTTCGAGACCGGGTTCATAGGCAGGGCCGTTCAGGTCGCCGTGGTACACCAGCGTTCCGGAATCATCGAGCAGGAAGAACTCCGGCGTGACCGTCGCGCCGAATTGCTTCGCGACCGCGCCAGCAGGGTCTCGATGAATCGGAAAGCGGAGACCGTTGTTCTGGGTATATGTGCGCAGTTCGTCGCCGGATTCCGCGGGATTCGAAGACACGCCCACAAACAGTATCTCGCGATAGCGATACTTTTCGTACAACGCGCTGATGTCCTGGATCATTTGGTCCGTGCGCTCGCACCGGGACGAAAGGAAGGTAACAACCGTCCCGACACGTTCACCGTAGTTGTTCATCGTCCTTGGGTGAGCGTCCAGGGTCTCGAATGCGACCGGACCAGCGGTCTCGCCGATGTCGATCGCACCGGCTGGGTTGGTGGACGCCAGGATGGCAAGTATGAAGACTCGAAGAATGATGCGTGACGGCTGCATGGCGTGATCCTCGTGTGTTGCGAGCGGGTACTTCGTGCCGAGCCAGTGTAGAGAACAGGCCGTTCGGCATCAATAGATTCAGGGAACCCCGTAGGGCGGGAATGATTTCCGCCCAGTCCCCTTCTCGAAGTAGCCGGTTCGCGGCGATCGAGCGATCGTACGCAACATTCGTGCAAATTCTTGAGGATTCGGGCAAGGCGTAGCGTCAGAAAACATCCAGGGCG
>CAZWDH010000455.1:0-3693 GCA_964632865.1 uncultured Nitrospiraceae bacterium | reverse complement strand
GAAGCGAGACTGTAGATGCAGGCGGGGACGCCTGCGCTACATGGTGCATTCCTTCGCCAGCCACTCCATTGCCGCGTTCGTTACGCGGTCCGTGTCGATGCGGGTCATGCAGCGGTGGTCGGTGGCGCAGACGGGTTTCTGGCAGGGGCCGCAGTCGACGTCGACGCGGAGGACTTCGCCGCGTTCGTAGGGGCCTTCGCTGTAGACCGGGGCGGTAGGACCCATGATGCAGATCGTGGGGACCTTGAACGCAACGGCCACGTGGCGCGAGCCGGAGTCGTTGCCGATCAGGAGGTCGAGCAGCGAGATGGCGGCCTTGAGCGCCGGGATGGTGGGCGGTTGCGGCGGACGGAGCAGCGGATGCTTTGCGTGGGCGAGGACGGCGTCGCGGGTCGTTTCCTCGCCGGGGCCGGTCAACAGCAGGCAACGCGCGCCGCACCGTTCGTGAAGCGCGTCCGTCACGGCTGCGTAGCGTTCCGCGGGCCACAGCTTGCTTGGACCGAAGGCGGCACCCGGCGCGAATCCCACTAGCGGACCATCGCCGGCAAGATGATCTCGAAAAGTCTCTACCAACAGTGGGTCCGCCGCCAATTCCAGCCCCGCGCCATCGTCTTCGCATCCCAGGGGCAACACAAGATCCAAGTACTCCGTCGCCATGTAGACCGGCGCGATCTTGCCGTTCTCCTGATGCGGCGGAACGCGTGCGGTGAGAAAGGCGGAACGTCCGCCGCGCGCGTAACCGATGCGCGTCTTCGCGCCGGACAACCACGCTGTCGCGGCCGAACGGAAGGAGTGCGGAAAGGCGATGGCGATATCGGGACGCCGACGTCGCATGAGCGCACCGGCCTGGACCAATCCGAATAGACCGTCCCGTCCGCCGATGGAAACCGTATCGGCGATCCAGGGGATGCCATCGAGGAGCGCACAAGCCGCTGGGCGTCCCGCGACGATCAACGACGCGTTCGGATGTCGTTTATGCAACGCGCGCAAAGCCGGCGTGCACATGGCCACGTCGCCAATCCAGTTGGGTACGAGTGCGAGGATGGTCTTCACGTCAATAGCGTTTTCTATCCGGAAGATACGAGCGCCGGAACGACGGTCTACAGTTTTTCGCGGTTCTCGGCGACCCGCCGGCCCAGTTCCGACACGAATTCGTCATCGCCGAGGGTCGTTCGGAATACCTTTTCACGTTCGGCCATGTGACGGCGGGTGATATCGCCGAAGTCGACAATGGCCCGCACCATGACGGCGAAGAAGAAGATGAAGAGGAGCGACAGAAGGAATGCGAACTGGCGCGGGTTCTCTTTCACGTGAACGATTTGGAGCCCCAGCAGGAGCACGACGATGATTGCAATCAGGAGATAGAAGCTGAAGGGGCGCGAATGGTTTGCTTCCTTCCAGGCTTTGCGAACATGCATGCCCAGGGTTTTGACGCCCTTTATGTCGTTGTCGTGGGGCATGAAGGCTCCTCATTTAAGAAAATTCGAAATTCGAATCTCGAAATCCGAAACAAATCCTAAGGACCAAAATTCAAAACTCAAAACGGCCCATCTCGAATCTCGTCGGCTGGGATGCGTCAATTAGTAAATTCGAATTTCGAACCCCGGTACAAATTCCAAGGACCCAAATCCGAATCCCGAAAGAATCTCTCATCGAGTCCACCCGGACTCTTCGTTTCGAGCATTCGAATTTTTAATTTGTTTCGGATTTCGAGATTCGAATTTCGTGCTTGGGTTTCCCCAGGGGCCTAATTCAGGCCGCAGCCGCCCGCCATTCGGCAGCAATTGGCTGCTCCGCAGCTCGCGGGCATCTCGGTCTGGCGCGCGCCCCCGGACAGCGCCGCGAAGGCGCTTGCTTGTTTCGTCAGTTTCTGGGACCCGCAGGACGGGCATTCCGGGGCTGTCTCACCCCGGACCAGGATTTCGTTTTCGGCGTGGCATTCCTGACACGCAAATACAAAGAGAGGCATTCTGCAACACTCCAAACCGCAGTACCTTGCGGCAACCCTAACGTCCTGCCAAATGGTACCAGAGATCGGCTTGGCGGGCAAGGCGCGGCTACCGGATGAACATCACCGTCAGCAGCGCGTGGGACTCTTCGCGGGCGCGGACGGCGTGCGGCTCGTTCGGCGCCAGATGCATGAGCTGGCCCGGCCCCAGTTCCTCGGATTTGCCCATTGCGTCCACCACGATGCGGCCATCCAGGCAATGGATGACGCTGGGCCCGGCCACCTGGTGGGTGTCCATCTCCCGCTCCGGTGACAGTGTCAATCGGATTAGTTCCAGATTATCCGTTTTCACGATGGCCTTCGTGCCTCCGGAGGCCGTATCCTCGTCCCATGTCGCGAGGTCCACAACCTCGCCTTCCGCAGCGTGGTGTAATGCCATAGTTCACCTCCCGTTGCAAGCTCCATACGTTCCATTGAATCCAGAATATCACGCGCCGTAGAGGTAACAGGTTGTGGCGTGCCAAACTTCCACCGCCCGTAAAATCGCCGAAAGTTGAGCATTCCGCAGATAGCCGGACGTACAACAAGGATCGAAGCTCCCCGTTCAGCGGACTTCAGACCACTATATATAGGCTGGATAGAGGATCCGGAGTAATGACCTACAAGGGCGAAATGTCAGTCAGAATATCCAACTTATAGTGTCAATATGCCGTCACGGCACATTTTACGGCCAATTTCGCGTGGGAATAATTTTTGGAAAAACCGACAAGAGGTATTGACAGCCCCTATATGTTGTGGTAAACTCGCCTCAGTGTCTGGAACTAATGTGTGGATCCGGTCAGACTTCATCGCACCGTGAAGTCATTCCGCAGCCCAGACCATATAGGGTCCACACGACAACCTGAGCGGACTGAGGCCAACGACCGCAGCCCAATGGTTTCAGAGTAGTAGCTCAAGACCGTGACCCTCTTGCGCCAAGATACACGGAACACGGTTTCAGGCACTCCCCGCACTGAGCGGCGGGTTCCCAAGGCCCGCCGCTCCCTCCATTTCCACCGATATGGAACCAATGCGCTCGAAAGCCGCCTGCCTACCTCAAAATCTCGATAGGCGAAGCATTGTGGTGCAGACTTCTAGCCTGCTCTTAGATTCCGGCCAACGACGTCGGGTTGCCAAGACTAATGGCTTCTGGGGGGAATCGCGTCGAGAAGTTTCCAGGTTACGAAATAGGTTCCGTCGTCTTTCTGGAGATGGGGGAGTTCGCCCCTGGACCTGGGTTCCACAAACGGCAACTCTCTTGGAGCAATGAATGGAACCGGCTCGGGTTGAAAACCTGTGCCCACACTGGAGAACGGCCAGTCACGAGGTGTAGGGCAGAAATGTGCTGCCACGGGATAGTCTTCCGTATAGCATACGAATCGCGCACCGTGATCCTCTGTCCGTATGAGATGATTGAAAGATTCCCGCTCCCAAAGTTCGCCTCTTCTGCTCAGAGCAGCGTTGATCTGGTTAGACGTGTACGATTTCCAGGTGTGCAAGACTGACTTCAAGCTGTACCCAAGCGACGTTTGAAGTACGACGTGCATGTGATTCGGCATCACGCACCAAGCCAGAAGTAGATACCTTTGTTGTTCGAAATAGAGGATCGCGTTCTGAACGATCTGCGCGATTTCGGGTTTCTTCAGTACGCAAGAGCCCTGAGTAAGGTTTGGCTCTGAAGACGCGGCGATTTCTTCCGGTTCCGG
>CAZWDH010000454.1:0-3696 GCA_964632865.1 uncultured Nitrospiraceae bacterium | reverse complement strand
CTCAAACAGAGATGTGGATGTGGGATGGTGTGAATTGGACCGAACTTCAGATCACCACGCCGAAGACTCGGGAGTTCCACGGCATGGTCTATGACTCGGCGCGCCGCGTCGTCGTGGTGCATGGAGGAAAAGAATACCTGCAATCATCGAGCGCTACCTGGGAGTGGGACGGCTCAAGTTGGACTTTGCGTGACTTTGGTTCTTCTCCCGACCGGCACCAATTCGGTATGGCCTATGACTCGGCGCGCGGTGTCAGCGTTGTCTTTGGTGGTAACTGGTCCGGGCCGGAACTGCTCGCTGATACATGGGAATGGGACGGCCTGGCGTGGATTGAGCGTGTGGCGAGCGGTCCGTCGGGCAGAGAGAATCACGCCATGGCCTATGACCAGACTCGTGGAGTGACCGTGCTCTTTGGGGGATATACATCGAACGGCCGCAGCGGCGAAACATGGCAATGGAACGGCAATCTCTGGAGCCAGAAACTCATCACTGGTCCGACTCCAAGGAATGGTCACGCGATGGTGTACGACTTGGCTGGCGACCAAATCCTGCTCTTCGGCGGGGAAGACCAGAATGGACGAAACGATGAAACCTGGATGCTGCGCAAGGCTCGATGCCCCGCCGACTTTGATCACAACGGGTTTGTGAACGGCAACGACTACGACGAGTTCGCGGAACTCTTCGATGTTGCCGACCCCGGCGCCGACTTCAACCACGACGGCTTCGTGAACGGCAACGACTACGACGAGTTCGCGGATCACTTTGATGTGGGGTGCTGATGGATATGGGGTGGCCTGTCGATGTGAATCTCCCGCGCGACTGGGATAGGAGGCTTGGCCGGAGGTTTGCGGTGAAGGTCGGTCATGTGAATTGTGACCGCTCGCGCGCGTGGATGCGTGCCCGCATTCTGGCGTGCGTATTCGCCTGTCTGGTGTCAGTCTTTCTCGCTCGTACCGCAATGGCTCAGCCGTGTGGGCCGCAGTGGCTACAAGGTGATGACAGCCCGGGCGTTGTTGGTGGCTATGTCGCGGCCGCCACGCTTTGGGATCCCGATGGAGATGGCCCAAGGTCAACCGTTTACGTTGTGGGAGGGTCATTCACCTCGGCAGGTGGCGTGCCCTGCGGCTATGTAGCGTACTGGGACCCAGACACCAGACGCTGGGGCAGGTTTGGTTCCGGCGCAGACAGTTACGTCTACTGCATGACGGTACTCCCGAACGGGGATCTGGTTATTGGTGGACGGTTCTACACAGTCAATGGTGTCGCTTCCCGCGGGCTGGCGCGATGGGATGGCTCGAATTGGGCTCCACTCGGCGCCGAGATTGCCGGTGAGGTCCGAGCGATGTCGGTCCTGTCCGACGGATCACTGGTCATCGGCGGCGATATCTATTACGCGGGATCGTTGCCCTGCGCGAGGATCGCACGATGGGATGGCGCGAGCTGGTCGACCTTCGGGGCCGGCTTCGAAGCGGCGGTTCTTTCAGTCGTCGAGTATCAGGGACGGCTTGTCGTGGGAGGAGGTTTCCAGACCGCTGAGGGTCGGAATGTGCCACACCTCGCAACGTGGAATGGCGAGAGTTGGGAGTTGTTTGCGGGAGGAGCAAACGAGCTCGTTGATGTATTGTCCATAAGCAGGAACGGCGACTTGATTGCGGCGGGCGCTTTCACCTCGATCGGTGGGTCGCAAGCAAACCGTATCGCGCGGTGGAACGGCGTTTCTTGGACTTCGATGGGCGCCGGATGCAATTTGGACGTGAAGACGATCATCGAGCTCCCGTCCGCCGACCTGCTCGTCGGAGGGTTTTTCACGCTCGCGGGCGATGTTTCTGTCAGTGGATTGGCGCGATGGGATGGTTCCGCCTGGTCACGACTCGACTCAGTGCAGTCAGCCGAGGTGTTCACGTCTCTGCTCCTGCCGACGGATGAAATACTCTTCGCCGGGAGCTTTGGGTCTCTGGACGGCGGCACGCCGTCGCCCAATGTGACCATTTGGGACGGCCATTCGTGGTACGCGCTCGGGCGCGGCCTCTCCGGATCGATCAATGCGATCGTGCCGTTCGAGGATGGGAGCCTCATCGCGGGCGGCGCCTTTGAATATGCAGGGAATGAGCCACTGAGTCACATCGCTCGATGGAACGGAGTGGAGTGGAGTCCGCTGGGCTCGGGAACCAATAAATCAGTCACGTGTGCATGCAAGCTTGCGGATGGGCGAATCGCGGTGGGCGGTTCATTCACCCTGGCCGGGGACGTGCCCGCCAATCGTGTCGCCATCTGGGACGGACAATCCTGGGAGCCGATGGGCGACGGGATGAACGACAGCGTCTTTGCGATCACCCAACTCACCAACGGTGACGTGGTTGCGGGCGGCCTCTTCACCACGGCCGATGGAATGGCCGCCAATTACATTGCGCGATGGAACGGCGAATCGTGGTCATCATTCACGCCGGGAATCGGCGGCGTTGTCCGGTGCCTTCTGGCTCTTCCCGATGGAACCCTCGTCGTTGGGGGCACGTTTTTTACCGCTGGCAACAAGAACGTGTACTACGTCGCCAAGTGGGATGGGTCTGATTGGCAATCGATGGATGACGGATTCGATCTGACCGTTCGGGGGCTCTGCCGACGAGCGAACGGCGAAATCATCGCGGTCGGCGATTTTCGTCGTGCGAAGAAGAGCAGCCCCAACTACGTCGCCCGCTGGATGGGAAACGGTTGGTATCCTCTTGGACTCGGAACTAACAATCCGGCATACACCGCTACGGCACTCCCCGATGGGAGAGTTGTCGTGGGCGGGAGCTTCACGACCGCCGGAAGCACTCAGGCCGCGCGGATTGCGGTATGGGGTAGCTCGGGATGGGCGCCGTTGGGATCGGGCATCGGTTCGGCGCCCTTGGTTACCACGATCTCACCCGCGGGCGACCTCCTTGTCGGTGGTGGCTTTGATTGGGCGGGCGGTTTGCCATCAGCGAGCCTCGCTCGTTACTCACTTTCCAATATCCTGTGGATCGCAGAGCAACCTGGACCAACCGCCATTGATGCCGAGAGCGATCTTGTGCTCACGGCGATGCCAGCGACGGGATATAGCGGCGTCTTCGTTCAATGGCGGCGCAACGGCGTGAACATCCACGACGGGCAATACGGCGCGTCATCGGGCGGCGGGGTTGTGTCGGGCGCAGCGCACGCGATGGAATCTCCGACGGATGGTGTCGCGGCGGTGCTGACGATCGCGGGCGCCCGCCCAGGCGATTCGGGTGAGTACGAGGCCGTGTTCTTCAACGCTTGCGGCCAAGTGGTGAGCCATCCCGCCACGGTCGACGTCGGCCTTTGCCCCGCCGACTTCAACCACGACAGCTTCGTCAATGGCAACGACTATGACGCGTTCGCCGAGCTGTTCGACATCGCCGACCCCGGCGCGGACTTCAACCACGACGGGTTCGTCAACGGCAACGACTACGACGAGTTCGCGGATCACTTCGACGTGGGGTGCTGATCGTTCGAACCACCCGAGCGCATCCATCCGGGGTGGCTTGGGTGTGGTGCCAACCACCGCGCGGATACGCGTGAATGCCTTGCCACGGTTGGGCGCTGGGGCGCTCTGCCGGGCGAATTTAGATCGCTGGCAGAATATCGAAACTGCGTCCTGATCGCCACCCCGATCCGGACGCCCTGTTCAATCGGAGAGCGAGAGCGCGAGAGCAA
>CAZWDH010000453.1:0-3713 GCA_964632865.1 uncultured Nitrospiraceae bacterium | reverse complement strand
CCCTTGAAAGGAGGTGAATACAGCCATGCATTGCTGCACATTGTGCAACGAAGCGATCGAGGAAACCGACATCCAGTTCGGTGAAGTTCAGATCGTGGACGGCGAATACTGGCATCTCGACTGCTACGCCGAGTACTACGACGAAGTATTGGAAGAAGCATAGGTGATATCCATCACCGGGCACTACGCCTCAGGCGAGCGAACCGTTCGCCGCAAGGCGTTTTTTTTTGCCCGCGGGGTACACGCGTGAGGGAAGCCAGCTGGTTACCGTCCGGGTGGCGCCATCTGCTATAGTATGCCCTGTCTTTCCGGTCCGAGTGGATCCGTTCGGGGTCCGGGACAACCCAAGAGGAGCTGGCACACGCCTTGGCTAAGCTGAATCACAACAGTCGCGGAGCGGTCGCGCACGTTCTTCCTTTTGAGAAACGAATCGTCGAACTCGAGGCAAAGCTTGAGCAAGCGGAGAGCGATGAGGAGCGCCACGATATCGAGCGAGAGTTGCAAGTGGAGCGTGAAAAAGTGTTTACACAGCTCACGCCCTGGCAACGCGTCGAGCTTGCCCGCCACGCGCAACGTCCGAAAATGCTGGACTACGTCGGCCGAATCTTCGAAGATTTCGTGGAACTGCACGGCGACCGCGTGTCCGGGGAAGACACCGCAACCGTGGGCGGAATTGCGCGGTTTCGGGGCCAGACCGTCGTGCTTACCGGCCATCAAAAAGGAACGACGACAGACGAACGCATCCGGCGCAACTACGGGATGGCGTTTCCCGCCGGCTATCGTAAGGCGTTGCGATTGTTTGAGATGGCCGAGCGTCTCCATATTCCTGTGGTCACTATTGTCGACACCCAGGGCGCCCATCCTCATCCCGACGCGGAGCAGCGCGGCCAAGGGCCCGCGATTGCACGGAACCTTCTGTACCTTATGGGGATTAATACCCCGGTGTTCTCCGTCATTATTGGAGAGGGTGGAAGTGGCGGTGCCCTCGGGATCGCCGTCGGAGACTGGGTTTGCATGTTCGAGCACGCCATCTATATGGTCTGCGCGCCCGAACGATGCGCAGAAATTCTGTGGCGAGACTCCGCGAAAAAGGATATCGCGGCTTCGGCTTTGCGGATTACGGCTCACGATCTCAAAGAGTTCGGCGTCATCGATGCGG
Organism: uncultured Nitrospiraceae bacterium; assembly: GCA_964632865.1. GTDB lineage: Bacteria > Hydrogenedentota > Hydrogenedentia > Hydrogenedentales > SLHB01 > JAHDWY01. The sequence goes on along the minus strand of CAZWDH010000453.1, from coordinate 2,554 downwards.
TGCTCGCGGAACCCGGGGGAGGTGCACACCGAAATCCAGACGGTGCCGCGTCGGTTCTCGCTGAGGAGATTGATCAGTTTCTGGTTTCCGCTCGAGAAGGTAAATGGTCGGCCGAGCGCCGCCAGGAAAAGTTTCGCCGAATGGGGGTATGGCGGGACGTCGTGTGACGCAGGGGCGACGCCCGAAATGTAGTGGATAGTCGCTACCGCGATTGCCATACCTTTTGAGGTGAAACATGTCGTTCGTTTTCGTGTCTCGGGATAAAGTTTGCATTCGCGTGCGCGTGCAACCACGGGCTTCCGAGGACCGGATTGTCGGCATTCAAGATGAGCGGCTCCGGATTCGGCTATCGGCTCCACCTTCTGACGGGTTGGCAAATGCCGCCCTCTGTGCCCTCATCGCCAAGAAACTCCGTGTATCAAAATCCGCCGTCCGTCTGCACAGCGGGGACCGCTCGCGCGACAAGACGGTCGAAATCGACGGCGTGAATGGGGAGGCCGTAAGAACCATTCTCGCCACGTTGGACTCGGGGCGCAAATCGTGACAGAGCTTGATCTCGCCAGCCTCGATCGCGCAGCCGCGTTTGTCCTGAGTTCCCTGGGGCAGCGGCCTGCCGTAACGGTCATCGTCGAACGGGGCGCGTTTTCTCCGGAGGACGTGCTGGAATCTCCCTCCCCAGTCTGGCAGGTCGAGCAGTCGAACGGGGCAACCGTGCCGTGCCGGTTGCAGTGCGGGCGTGTCGGCCCCGTGCCGGTTCTCGTCATTGTCGAAGTGCCGCCCTATTTGCCGGTCCGGCAACGGCCTTGCCCAATAGAGATCGCGGCCCATTGCGGTTGTGAATGGGTTCTTTTAGTCGCCCATGCAACGCCCGTCGAACCGGGACGACAGGCCGGTGAACTTTTGGTGGTCGAAGACCATATCAACCTCTTGGGTGATAGTCCACTCCTACCTGCGGCATCCAGCGAAACCACGCATTTTCTGGACATGTCGGACGCCTATGACCGTGCGCTGCAGGAATCGATGCTCCGGGCGAGCGCGTTGACACAAGTGCCGGTTGGGGCGGGGGTGCTGGTCGCCAGCCCCCTCGCACAACGTCCCGACGCCATCGCCATCGAATCGCTTCGGCAAAACGGCGGCGACGTTTGCGGCACCGGTATCGTTCCCCACGTATTGGCGGCGAAGCGGTTACGCCGCCGGGTATTGGCCGTTTGCGTTCTCGGCGCACAGGTCTCAGACCAAACCGGTGGCGAATCCGCTGCGAGCTTGGCCCAAGTCCCGGCCATTCGGCTTCCCGAGTTGTTGAGGGCCGTAATCGGGGAGGTTTCCGGAGCGTCCGAGGCTCCTTCTGTATCCCGAGAAAGCAAGCCAGCCGGGCACCAAGAGGAATATGGCTAACCGATGTATTATTGTGTATCATAAGCGGTATTGATTCAGTCGATCATTCATGACTCGCATTCATACCTGAACGGGAGCAGTAAGTGTCTAGCAAAATTGTTCGAGGACTATTTGTATTCGCGTGTATCGCCATGGGCGGATTCTGGGCGTACTACCTCGTCAACGAATACAACGAGAGTATCGCGTTTGAACTAAGCCGGCTAGAGCCCGGTCAGGAAGGCCCCTTGCCCCACAGTGTATCCTTGTGGACCATCCTGGGCTGTCTCGCAGGCGGATCCATCGCCGGGGCGATCATCTTCGTCCTCTATTTCATCACGCAGGAATTGTTCGAGCGGATGTTCCCTGCCCTGGTTGCTATCGTCCTGGCCATGATGGTGGGGTACTTCCTGGCAAAATACGTCCTTATCTGGTATCCCATATACGACCGGACAATTGAGATATACCTTACAACCTCCTTAGTGCTCGTGTTCGGCTACATTGGCATCTGGCTGGGCCTTTCGCGGGCCACGCATTGGGGCACTCTGATACAAGCCGTGCATCGGCGCGAGTTTGCCCGTGGCAATCCGAAGCTCGTTGACACGAGCGTCATCATTGACGGCCGGATTGCGGAAGTCTGCCAGACCGGATTCGTGGAAGGTACCCTCATCATTCCGCGCTTCGTCCTTCGGGAACTCCAGAACATCGCCGACTCCGCCGACGAACTCCGGCGGGTTCGCGGCCGGCGCGGACTGGATATCCTCAAACAACTTCAACAACCGGACAGCAAGGTCACCGTAGAAGTGATCGAAGACGACCCGGCCGGGATCGATCAGGTTGACGGCAAACTGATCCAGCTTGCAAGGGAGTTCCGGGCCAAGATCCTCACAAACGATCTCAACCTGAACAAAGTGGCCCAGATCGACGGCATCGAGGTGCTCAACCTGAACGACCTGGCAAACGCGCTGAAGCCCGCCCTCCTCCCCGATGAGCAGTTGCACGTCCGGATCGTCAAGGAAGGCAAGGAGGCCCAACAGGGGGTCGGCTATCTCGACGACGGCACGATGGTCGTTGTCGATGGCGGCCGCGAGTTTGTGGGCAAAGAAGTCATGGCGCTTGTGACGAGCGTGTTGCAGACGACCGCCGGCCGCATGATCTTCGGCAAACTCCAGCGCGTCGTCTC
>CAZWDH010000452.1:0-3730 GCA_964632865.1 uncultured Nitrospiraceae bacterium | reverse complement strand
ACGGCAGTCCAGCCTGGGAGCGCCACGCACCAGCGTGGCCGCCTAAGCACTTAGCAGTCGAACCGCTTTCACCCAACAGGTGACGGTATCGACTCTGCTACAGCGTTGTGCCGTGCCAACGTAGCGACAAGGAGAAAGTTCAACTGCCGTATTTAGGATAACGAGCACGAGAAAGCCACGACGCCAATGAGTCTCAACTGTTCTTGCCCTGAAGAATCCCTCGAAGTGGAGTCCCTCGCTCCGGGCGAAAGATCCCTTACGTGACGACTCGTCATCGTAATCGAGCTTTGGGTTTGCAACCGCCTCCAATACCAAGACTTCCTGTTCGAGGATTCACCCAACAGGTGCCCGGCATGATTCCGGAAACCCTCAGAACCGCTCGATCGTGCGTACTGCGTATCGACTCAACGGCCGTTTCCGGGATCAAGCGCGCCGGCGTCCGTGATCCGGCGTCCGGAGGCCCGAGTTCGCATCGGGTTGAACCGATCCGGGATATGCGCTATTTTTCGTTGCCCGCCGCAGCGTAAGGTTCGCATCGTGCGCGGCAGGCGAGCGGAGGCGGGGATTCAGCAGCGAGAAAACAGCGTCCGATGCAATTAAGCGATCAGGCCAGTGGAAGTACGCAGCCGGGACTCGTCCCGCAATTCCTCCGGTTTACGGCCTTTCTCATGGTCCCCGGGATCTATTACCTCATTGCGGTTGACAGTCTTCTTTGGCTCTACTATCTTCCGTTAGGCCTCATTGCCAGTCCATGGTTTTTCCCGCTGCTGAATCTCATCGGGGTTATTGTTATCGCGTCGGCGCTGTGGCTTCCCGGCACCCTTGAGGAAAGTTTTGTTTTGGGCCAAGCCGCCGTCGTTATGCTCTTGCTGGCGCGCGGCGCTCTGGTACAACTGCCGCCCGCCGGTAGGTGTGGCGCATGGCTCCTATCCAAGTTTGGAAACGCCATCCGCCTGCTCTTCATCTTCACAGCGTTCGTACTGCTCGTCCGATGGGCGGCCATACGCTGGGTGTCTCCCATCACCAGCATCGGCTGGGCAGCCACGTTACTTGCGTTTGTGTGGAAAGCGCCGTGGCCGGAGCCTCGGGCGCGCACAACCTGGAAAGGCGCCGCTGCGAACGCGCTGTTGCTCATGTTTTCCACGGTTGCCGGACTGGCATCGCTCGAAGTGGCGGCGCGATTCCTGTATGACGACCCCAACATCCGGCCGCCCGGAGATGGACTAAACGAATATCACCGCGAGGCCCTGTACACGCTGCGGCCCGGGTATTCCGGCAGGTATGTGTCGTATCTCCACGACAATACCAAGCACGAATTCGAGGTCACGATCTCGTCCCAAGGCTTTCGCGAAAGGGAACTGGGACCTAAATCCGGCGATGAATTCCGCATTCTCGTACTTGGCGACTCCTTTACCATGGGGTGGGGCGTGTCATACGAAGAGACTTACCCGCACGTGCTAGGAGAATTGTTGAACGCGGCGCGTCCGGCCAAGCGGATCACCGTCATCAACGGCGGCGTGGCCGGGTACGGCCCCTGGCAAGAACGCATCTTCCTCAACGAACGGGGATGGGACCTCGAGCCCGACATGGTTCTATTGCAGCTTTATCCAGAGAATGATATCGGCAACACCTTGACGAGAATTGGAAAGCGACTCCCCACCTACAATCCGCAGTGGGAAGAGCGCGTAATATTCTGGCGCTACCAGGACGATTGGCGGGTCCAGGCCGAATGGCGGCTTCTGGCCCATTCCAGGCTCTACTATGCGTTCACCCGGATTGCGGATACGCAGATTGACTTCGACAAGGTATTTCGCGCGCTACGCTTCATCAGACCTGCGCGCCGCGAAGAACTGGCGCCGCTGGTTGCGAGACCCTTCTATAACGAGATCATGCTGAGAGATTGGTATCCGGACTTGTCCGAAGGGTGGCGGATGTTACGAGAAGATGTTCTCGAGATCCGATCCGACTGTCAAGCCCGGAACGTGCCCTTCGTTGTTTTCAGCCTACCGACCATCCAGGAATGCCTCGATGACCTCTGGATGGAGTCCATCGCGGTGGCGCCTACCTACGCGTACGAGCGGTACAAGGACGTGCGGGTGGCCGAAGCGTTCTTTGGCGAAGCGGGGCTCGTGAGTATCGAGGTGCCCGGCGCGATCATCAATCACGAGAGTCCCGCTGCCTTGTATCTGTCGGACGGTCACCTAAGCCCGATGGGCAACCGGGTCGTGGCGGAGAGGCTGGCGCAGGGGCTCATTTCCAAGATTCTGCCGGAGTACGGAGTATTTTGGGACGATTCGCCTCCCGAGTAGACCAGCCGGTCTGAATTCAACCGCCGGACCGCGCTCAGCGGCAACTCGACGCCCCCGCTCGCATTTGCCTCACGACCGATCCGCTTGATATAACAACTCTTGCGCTGGCTGCGGAGTCCGGGCGCACGCACGCATTCGGACCATTCCCCGATCGGGTGGGAGCCAGATCGCCCCGGGTCTTTCCCGGGCGGGCTTGAGGGGTTTGATCGCATACACACGAAGGAGTCTCGCATGAATACGGTCAGTGGAGACAAGGTCCAAAAGGCGGCCAAAGCGGCCTTGGAAGCTGGAGAAGGGTTGTTGCGTCTGGCGCCGACATGGGTGCCGCGTTCGTTTTTGCAGCCCGGCCGCCGGCTGAAATTGCATCCCGACGACTATTACGCCCTGGGCAAACACCGCGGCGGCATCGATGAACGCTGGTTCGCATCGACCACCGCGGCGGACAACGAAGGCGCGCCTCCGGATGAAGGCCTGAGCTATGTGGTGCACGACGGTGCGCGATTCACGCTGAAGGACGCCGTGGCCAATCTCGGCGCGGAACTCATCGGCGACGCCATCTGGAACAAGTACAAGCGCTGGCCGGTCTACAGCAAGTTCTTCGACAACATGGGGCCCATCCCCCATCACCACCATCAGAGCGCCGAACAGGCTGCCTTGGTGGGGCGCGAAGGCAAGCCGGAGTCCTATTATTTCCCGCCGCAGCTCAACACCATCGGGAACAACTTCCCCTACACCTTCTTCGGCCTCGAACCAGGCACGAAGAAGGAAGAGATCGTCGCGTGCCTCGACCGGTGGAACTGCGGCGACAACGGCATCCTCGACTACTCGAAGGCCTACCGCCTGAAGCCCGGCACGGGCTGGCTGGTGGGGCCGTGCATCCTCCACGCGCCGGGCTCGCTGCTGACCTACGAGCCGCAATGGGGCAGCGACGTGTTCTCCATGTTCCAGTCGCTGGTGGAAGGCCGCGACGTGTGGAGGCACCTGCTCGTGAAAGACATTCCCGAAGACAAGCAGGACGACAACGAGTACATCGTGGACCAGCTCGACTGGGAGATGAACGTCGATCCGAACTTCAAGGACAGCCACTACCTCGAACCAATCGCCGACGGCAATACGGAGAGTTCGGGCTACGTGGATCGCTGGGTCGTCTACGGCGACGTGCGCGGCGAGCAATTGTTCAGCGCGAAAGAACTGACGGTCGCCCCGGGCGCGAAGGTCACCATCAAAGACAACGGCGCGTCGGGCGTCATCCTTATGCAGGGCCGCGGCAAGATCGGCAACCTGCCCTTTGAATGTCCGCAGCAGATCCGCTTCGGCGAAATGACCGAAGACGAAGTCTTCATCACCGAAAAGCGCGCGAAGGAAGGGTACACCGTCGAGAACCTCGGCAAGGAATGCCCTATGGTCATGCTCCGCTACTT
>CAZWDH010000451.1:0-3751 GCA_964632865.1 uncultured Nitrospiraceae bacterium | reverse complement strand
CGACCTTCTCCCAGTTGATTACATTGAAGAAGGCCGCGATGTAGTCGGGGCGGCGGTTCTGATAGTTCAAGTAATAGGCGTGTTCCCACACGTCCATACCCAGGATCGGTGTCAACCCATCCATGATCGGCGAATCCTGGTTGGCCGTGCTCAAGACCTTGAGCTTACCCTTATCCACGCAGAGCCAGGCCCAGCCGCTGCCGAAGCGCGTCGCGCCCGCCTTCGAGAAGTCCTCCTTGAACTTGTCGAAACCGCCCAGCTCGGACTTGATCGCGTCGCCGACCGGCCCCGCCGGTTCGCCACCTGCGTTCGGACCCATGATCTGCCAGAACAACGTATGATTCGCATGGCCGCCGCCGTTGTTGATGACCGCCTGCCGTTTGTCTTCGGGAACGTTCTTGATGTTTTTCAGGATATCCTCAACGGGTTTCCCCTCGAATTCCGTCCCGTCCAACGCGGCATTCACGTTGTTGATGTACGCCTGGTGGTGTTTGCCATGGTGAATTTCCATGGTCCGCGCATCGATATGCGGCTCCAGCGCGCCAAGGTCATACGGGAGGGGGGGTAATGTGTAAGCCATGAGTTAGGCCTCCTTCCTGGGTTGCACGATTGGATACAGTTCACACTTGACGGTTTCCCGCCGCTGAGGGTTTACGCCCTCTATAACAACATAGGAGCGCCATTTGTTTCCAGCGCAACGATTTGTGCGAGATTCTTGATCAATCGCACCAGTAACGCTAGACTTTGTCGCCAACCCGGTTCAATTTAATGGAGCGCGATTGATTCATGAGCGAAGTAGTAAAAGTAGCCGAAATAAACGAGATTCCCGACGGCGAAGGCAAAGCCGTCACGCACGGAAAGCACCGCATCGCCGTCTTCAACGTGGGCGGTACCTTTCACGCCATTAGCGACGCCTGCCCCCACGCCGGAGGCCCCCTCTCCGACGGATGGATTGACGGCACCGAAGTGACCTGCCCCTGGCACGGCTGGAGTTTCGATGTCCAGTATTGCGACGAAGACCCGAAGGACGGCGTCTGCCGATACAAAGTCCTCGTAGACGGAAATGACGTGAAGGTGGAGCTTCCGGAGTAGAAGAACACGGACCTACACGGACAAACAAGGACTGGCACGGACAATGCGGTCGGTGCCACCCGTAAGAGCTTTTCACCGTGAGCCTAAGTACGGCCCACTCAAGAGCAGCCGCTAAGCCATCGCCGTCTCCGCGCCTGGTGCCCCTGGTGTCCCCGTTGTCCCCGTTGTCCCTGGCGTCCCTGGCGTACGTGTATGTCCGTGTCCCCGGCAAAACTTCCCCGAATGCCCGCGCCGTCCCCCGTGTTAAACTAATAGAAGGAGCCATAGTCGATGACCTTCGTCGTCACCGAGCCGTGCATCAAGTGCAAATACCTCGACTGCGTCGAAATTTGCCCGGTTATGTGCTTCCACGAAGGCGTCAATTGCGTCGTCATCGACCCCGACGAATGCATCGACTGCGGCGCCTGCGTGGACCCGTGCCCGGTCGAGGCCATCTACTCCGAGCGCGAGGTCCCGGAGAAATGGCGCGAGTACACGCTGCTCAACAAACAACTGGCCCGGCAGTGGCCGGTGATCAGCACAAAAAAGGATCCGCTGCCCACGGCCAGCGAGTACCGGAATATCGAAAACAAACGCGACCAACTCGACAAATCCCCCGGCGAAGGCGACAGTTAATCGCCCGGTCTCCCGGGCGAGAGTGCCGCTTCAGCGGCACGCCATAATCCCCCTTTGAAGGGGGTGCCCGAAGGGCGGGGGATGTTCTCCGGGGTTGTCGCGAGGAGGCTGAGCAATGCCAACAGAATCGAGCCTCAAAGATCTCCTCTACGAATCTACCATGCCCTCCGCCCCCGAACTGGTGCTCTCCGAGGAAGGCGACGCCGTTCGTTGCGTAGCCTGCGGTCACCGCTGTTTCATCCGCGAAGGCAAAGCCGGCATCTGCCGCGTGCGCTACAACAAAGGCGGCGAACTCCGCGTCCCCGGCGGTTACGTTGGCGGACTCCAGGTTGACCCCATCGAGAAGAAGCCCTTCTTCCATGCCTTTCCGGGACGCGACGCGCTGTCCTTCGGCATGCTCGGCTGCGACTTCCACTGCGGCTACTGCCAGAATTGGGTCACCAGCCAGGCATTGCGTGACAAGAACGCCGTCGCCCTCACGCACATGTGTACTGCGGATGAGTTGATCGAACACGCGCAGCGCCAGGGCGCGCCCGTTGTCGTCAGTACCTATAACGAGCCCCTGATCACCTCCGATTGGGCCGTGCAGATCTTCGAGAAGGCCCGCGCCAAAGGCCTCACCTGCGGTTACGTCAGCAACGGTAACGGCACCCCCGAAGTGCTTGAATACATTCGGCCCCACGTCGACCTTTACAAAGTCGACCTGAAAAGCTTCAACGACAAGGCCTACCGCAAACTCGGCGGTGTCTTGCAGAACGTGCTCGACACCATCGAACGCCTGAAGGCCATGGGATTCTGGGTCGAACTCGTCACCCTTATCGTGCCGGGTTTTAACGACGACGAAAACGAACTCCGCGACATGGCCAAGTTCATTGCGGGTGTTTCGCCCGACATCCCCTGGCACGTGACCGCCTTTCATCCCGACTACAAGATGACCGAGCCGCCCCGAACCACCAGTGAAAACCTGGACCGCGCTTACTACGCCGGCAAAGACGCCGGACTCCACTTCGTCTACCCAGGAAACCTCCCCGGTATGGTCGGCGACCGCGAAAACACATTCTGCCCCCACTGCGATTCCATGCTCATCCGCCGCCGTGGCTTCTACGTCCTCGAAAATCGCATGGTCTCCGGCAACTGCCCCGATTGCGGCACTGCCGTCCCAGGCGTCTGGGAAGACCACGCCCCCCGATCCAGCGACGGCAACGGCTTCCCCCGCGCGCTTCGGTTCTAATCCCAGCGCATGTAGCGCAGGCGTCCCCGCCTGCAAACGCAAGGGGCGGGTCTGGCAAACTCGGTACGCTCCCGGAAAATGCTCTTGCGAATCTCGAAAGTTCGCCGTATTATCGACGTAAGTAAGAAGAGGCGAACGTCCATATGCAAATCGCGCAGCCAAGAACGTGGCCCTATCTGGTTCTGTTTTCACTCGCCGTTATCTGCGTTACCGTCTCCGAAACTGCGCGATATACAGCGGGCGTGGAAAACAGCATGCTGGTTTCCGTGTTCGGGAGAATCGCAATTGGGATAACCATCGTGGCGTGGCTACTCACCGACGCACGCCGCAACCACAAATCGCTGTGCTACGATTTCGACACCATGGCCTTCTACGCCTGGCCAATCGTGGTGCCTGCATATTTCGTCTATACGCGCGGCTGGCGCTTTGTGCCCGTAGTAGTCGCTTTCCTCGCACTCTACTTGGGCTCGTGGGCGATCGGGTATGCCATCTGCGGCATTGGGTTAGCGTTCGGTCGGTGAGCGAGCCACGAATGCCGCAGCGTCGAAACGTCCTCGTCATCATCGCCGACCAGTTCCGGTGGGACTGCCTCGGCGCGGCGGGCAATCCCGTCATCCAAACGCCCAACCTTGACACCCTCGCGGCCGAAGGTGTGCTCTTCGATCGCTGCTTCTGCCAGACCGCGCCTTGCGGACCCAGCCGCATGTCCATCTTCACGAGCCGGTACCTCTGCTCGACGCGCACGGTCAATAACATGACACCCCTTGTCGACGCCGACGACAACCTCGCCTGGTACGTAAAGCGCGGGGGATA